>CAYRYQ010000004.1:31449-45722 GCA_964428505.1 uncultured Eubacteriales bacterium | reverse complement strand
GTTTTCTTGTATGTTATGATAGTCTTATTAGAATTATATTAAAGTGAGTGTTGCTATGGATCATAACAATCAACCAATTATTCTAATTCCCTCTTTGGAACTGGAAGATGGGCTTCTTTCCTACATCCGCACCCTTAAAACACTGGGGCTTTCCCGGCTTTTGGTGGTGGACGATGGTTCCGGCGCGCGCTACCAGCCGATTTTTCAGGCGTTGGAGCAAGAGGGCTGCACTGTGCTATGTCATCCGGAAAACCGGGGCAAGGGCGCGGCGCTGAAAACCGGCTTTCACTATATTAAAGAACATTTTTCAGCCTTTGCCTGTGTGGTCACCGCCGATTCAGACGGGCAGCATGCGGCAAAGGACGTATTGCGGCTTGCGCGGGAGGCAGAGCAGCACCCGGACGCGCTGATTCTGGGCACGCGGAATTTCAGCCAAAGCGGGACCCCGCCCCGGTCGCTGATGGGTAACCGGATCACTTCTTTTCTGTTCCGCCTGCTTTACGGCAAACGGCTGCCGGATACCCAAACCGGCCTCAGAGCCTTTGGACCCGCTTTGCTGGAACGGATAATCGCCATAAAGGGAAGCCGTTTTGAATATGAAATTCAGATGCTGATCACTTGCGTTCAAACGCGGATTCCCATTCGTTTGCTTTCGATCGAAACCATTTATGAAAATGCAAACCGAAGCACTCATTTTAAGGCCATCCGGGACAGTGCCCGGATCATGGGCATTGTTTTCTCCAGCTTTTTCAAGTTTATCTTCTCCTCTGTGGTCAGTTCGCTGGTGGATCTGGGTCTTGCCTTCGCCTTTATGGACCTGCTTACGCCTTATCTGAGCGGGCAGGACTTTTGGCGGATCCTGCTGGCAACCGGAGCGGCGCGGCTCGTGTCCATCACGGTCAACTATCTGCTCAACCGGCATCTGGTTTTCAGGGCCAAGCAGCCGGGACCGCAGAGTCTGCCCCGCTATCTGTGCCTGTGCATTCTGGTCCTGCTGCTGTCGGCCAGCGGCGTCTTCGCCTTGCAGCAGTGGGCACACATCGATGAAAAACTTGCAAAAATCATTTGTGATACCATTTTATTCCTACTCAATTATCAGCTGCAGCAGCGCTGGGTATTTCAGCGAAAGAGGGTGGGCTCATGACCCGTGAAGAGAAAAAACGAAATATGCTTTTTCGCGTCACCATGGTTTTAATGTCTCTTTATCTGCTCTGGCGCATCTTTTTTACCCTGCCAATTCATGAAGGATTCTGGAATATGGTTTTCGGCATTCTTCTGATGATGGCCGAAGCGGTAACGGTGCTGACCACCTTTGAGCTGTTTATTCAGAAAATGCAGGCCGAAAAATATCATCTGGACTGCCCTGACCTTCCACCGGAGGATTACCCGGAGGTAGATGTATTCATCGCCACCCACAATGAGCCTACCGACTTGCTGTATAAAACCGTGAACGCCTGCACCTTTATGGATTATCCGGATAAAAGCAAGGTCCATATCTTTCTCTGCGACGACGGCAACCGGCCGGAGGCGGCCGCTCTGGCGCAGCAGCTTGGCGTTGGCTATCTGGGCCTTGATTGCAATAAGCAGGCCAAGTCCGGCAACTTAAACAATGCTCTTGCGCAGACCCACGCGCCTCTGATCGCCACCTTTGACGCAGACATGATTCCGCAGCACACCTTTTTAATGAAAACGGTGCCTTATTTCCTGCTGCCCCGTTTCATCAAAGAAAACGACGTCTGGCGCAAACGCACCCAAAACGAGCTGGATCCCTCCTTTCGGATCGGGCTGGTGCAGACCCCCCAGAGCTTTTATAATCCGGATCTGTTCCAGTTTAACCTCTATGCGGAAAAAAACATTCCAAACGAGCAGGATTTCTTTTCCAAGGAAATCAATGTGATGCGCAATGCCTCCAACGCGGTTGCCTATACCGGCAGCAACACCGTGCTGGCCCGGGAAGCGATAGAAGCGATCGGCGGTTTTCCCTTAAAGACGATTACCGAGGATTTTGAGACCAGCGCCCGCATCCAGATGGCCGGATTCATCACCTATGCCACCGATGAAATTCAGGCGGCGGGTCTGACCGCCACCACCATCGGGGCAATGTTCCGGCAGCGTACCCGCTGGGCCCGCGGCGTGATTCAAAGCCTGCAGAATACCCACGCCATTTTTTCCAAAAAGCTGCCCCTCGCGGCACGGATCACCTATCTGAACAGCTTTTTATACTGGTGGTCCTTTTTCTTCCGGCTGATCTTTATTCTTGCGCCGATTCTCTTTGCCTTGTTTGATTTTCAGATTGTCAACACCGGCTTCTGGCATGTGATCTTCTTCTGGCTCCCGGCCTATTTCTGTTACAGCCTCTCCATGCGCCACCTTTCCGGCAATATCCGCAATCAGCGCTGGAGCCAGGTCATCGACACCATACTGATGCCCTATCTGATTTTTCCGGTGTTGCTGGAGACGCTCCATATCCATCAAAAAAAATTCAAAGTAACCAATAAAAAGCGAGAAGCCGGCGGAGAAGGGCTGCGCTCCTTGCTTTATTCGATTCCTCATGCGGCGCTGCTGCTGCTCTCTCTGGTGGCGCTGTTTCGCTTTTTGCACGGAAAATACGGCTGGGCACTTCTTTACAGCAGCGTGATTATTTTCTGGATCGCTTATAATATGGTGGCGCTGTTTTACGCATTGTTTTTCATGCTGGGGCGCCGTGCCTACCGGAACACCGAGCGCATTCAGGCGGCAGAGCCCATTGTTATTCAATTTGAGGATATAAGCTACCGCGCAACAACGGTGGATGTATCCGAGACCGGCGCTGCCTTTATCATGAAAGATCCTGTTTATCTGCCGGAGCGAACCGCACTTTCCATGACCATTACAACGCCCTTTTACAAAGCGTCTCTCCTTGGAAAAATACTTTATGTAAAACGGCAAAAGGACGGGTGGCGCTATTCTGCAACCGTACAGCCTGTGGATGAAGAAAACAGGCGCCAATATATGCAGATCATCTATGACCGGATTCATTCTCTGCCCAAGCAGATGAATCTTTGGGATACGGCCTACGACGATATGCTCCGCAACGTTTTAAAACGCCTGAACCACCCCTTTGCCGACCAGCGGAAAATGCCCCGGATCCCGCTGAACCGGCCGGTGGTTTTCACCAATGGTGCCGCCGGGACCTTAAAGAGCTTTAACTATCACTTTTTTTCGGTATCTGGCTTTCAGCCAAACGGCGCGGCGGGAGACCGCTTTTTGCTGCTGACCCAGAATGGAATCCGGATCACGCTGATACATACAGGCAGGCAGACGGCAAACGGAAAGGAAGAGTTGTTTGAAGTGGAGAACCTGAACGACCTTCTGGAGCAGCATCTGATCCATTCGGTTCTGGACGACCTGACCGATCCCCGCCCTATAAAGAATGGGGGCTGCTGATCATGAACTTCCTTTCTCTTCTTCGTATTCTTTTGCTGATCTGCTCGTTTTCCGGCTTCTTCTGGGCCGCAAGGCGGACGCTTCGTTTACAGCAAGCGTTTATTCCCCTTTTTGTTTTTTCCGCCTTGGGCTGTTTGGTTTATTTTTGCGGCCTGCTCGGGTTTTTATATGCCGGCGCGCAGGTCTTATTCGGGTGCGGGATTTTACTGCTGGCGATCTGCATCGGGCGAATATTTCGAAAAAAAGAGCGGCTGAACCTGAAGCCATCCCTCTTTGAATGGCTCTTTTTCATCGGCAGCTTCTTCTTTTTTGCGCTGCTGGCCCGAAGTACACTGGTCCACTACGACAATTTTTCTCACTGGGCTCTGGTGTTGAAGCAAATAATCAGCACCAACGCCTTTCCCACTGCCGCCAGCGATCTGATTGAATATAAGAATTATCCCCTGGGGACCGCTTCCTTTCTTTATTATTTCTGTTTGTTTGCGGGGCACACACAGTCTGCCATGCTGATCGGGCAGGGGCTGCTGATTTTCGCCTGCTTTTATGCGATGTTTGGCATTATCTCCGAAAAAGGGCGCTTTCTGCTCTATGCCTTTCTGGGGCTGGGCTGCTCTGCCCTTTCCTGGTTCAACCTGACGGTGCGGATCAATAACCTGCTGGTGGATTTTCTGCTTCCCCTTTATACCCTGGCGCTGTTTGCCCTGATTCACCGCTATCGCGACGATTTAAAAACCGCCTGCATCGCGCTGATTCCGATTGCCGGCTTTCTCACGGTGATCAAAAACACCGGCCTGATTTTTGCCCTCATTGGGCTGATCGAGCTTTTCTTTGTCTTTCTTGCAAAGCGGGATAAACCCAGTTGGAAGGGAGCCCTTTGGGCCCTTTGCGCGGGGGCCGGCGCCTTGCTGCCCTATCTTTTCTGGCAGGCGCATATGGCACTGCGGTTTCAGGGCGTGGAAAATAAATTCCAAACAACGGCCGGCGATCTGGCAACCTTGCAGACCGCCAAAACCCCAGAGCAACTCCATGCGATTACAGCCGCCTTTTTCCGGGCAATGCTGGATCCTGGCAGCCGCCCCGCGATCGGGATTGTGTTTTTCAATATCGCCGCCGCTGCCGCCACGGTTCTGGCCGCGGTTCTGTTAAAAAAGCACTGGAAGCTATGGAAAGCGCTGATTGCGCTGGACGGTATGCTGGTTCTTTATTATTTGGGAATCCTTGGGCTCTATCTCTTTTCCATGCCGCTGAGCGAGGCGATGGTGCTGGCAGGGTTCGAGCGCTACGCCTCCAGTATTGTCATTCTGTTTGTGGGCGGGCTGGTGCTCACTGCCACCGTCGACATTGAGCGGTCCTTTTACTATCGTGTGGGAGAAGTTCCCGCCTATTGCGCCTTTAAAAATGTGCGGAATAAAAACCGCTATCAGGAAGCCATTATTGCCTGTGTGGCGTTGTCTGCCACAATGCTGTTATCGGAATATAACGGATTGCTGTCAATCCGGCGCGGTTATCCCGACACCTTACCCGCCAAAGTCTTTCAGGTCACCGGCGACCGCTGGTACCTCCGCGGAGAGGAAGACCCCGCACGCTATCTCTTTTATGCGTCAGACAAAGACCAGCAGGTGACCAACTATTATCTGCAAAATATCGGCCGGTACCTGCTCTATGCCAGCCGCGTGGACGGCATTGTGCTTTTCTATGAAGACAATATGGATCATCTGCTCAGTCAATACGATTATCTGGTCGTGGTGGAAAACGATCCGAAAGAAATGCGTCTGCTGCAAAAGCACTACGGCATAAACGGCCGGCCGGGCATCTATAAAATTACAGCCTCCTATGAAAAGGTGACCCTAGCAGAGGAGCCGGATACCAAATGAATGGTTGAAAAGCGGTTCTGCTTCAAAAACGCAGTGAAAGCGCCCTGGAACGACGGATGCCATCGTTCCAGGGCGCTTTCATTGCGTTATCTCTCAATAAAGGGGGAGCCGCAATTTTTTACTCCCGCGGTCAAGAACCGGATTCCCCGCTCTTCCCCTCCGGAAACAGGTTTGCATAATAATTCTTTGCGTTCTCGGCCGCGGCTCTCCGTAATTGGGAAATTTCTTCGAAATTATTCAGGAGTAGCGTACATATTCCGGTTGAAATTCCGCTGTTTTCCGCCATCTGACGCAAAACGGTTTCTGTTCTTTCTCTGCTCATCCCGATCCGGTAGGGGCGATCTTCCGTAATGGCGGTAAAGACATCCGCTACCGCCATGATCCGCGATCCCAAAGACAGCTCTGCGGCGACCAAATGAAACGGGTACCCCCGCCCGTTGAGCTTTTCATGGTGAAAGGCGCCCCATTCGGCAATGGCGCGAAAACCCGTGACCGGTTCCAGCAGCCGGTAGGAATAATAGCTGTGGCTGCGGATCACATCAAATTCTTCCGGCTCCAGCTTGGCCTGCTTTTCCAAAATACTGCGGGGCACGGCCAGTTTTCCGATATCATGCAGATTGCCGGCGACGCGCATTTTTTTACATTCATCTTCAGAAAATCCGCAAAGCGTCGCCAGCTTCACCGCTGTTTCCGCCACCCCCGCTGAATGCATGGCGGTAAAAGGGCTGCGGAAGTCAATAATCCGCGAAAAAACCCCGGTAAGCTCCACCACCTCGTCTAAGGTCAGCTGTATTGCCTCCAGCCCAAGATCCGCAGGTAGATTCGTATTTTGATTCATATTAAAAAGATCTAACCAGAAAGCTTCTTTATCGCAAATGCTCAGAAACGCCTGAATATATTCCGGCACAAACCCCGAACCGCTTTCCGCCCTAATAACCTCGCGGATCCGTTCAATTTGAGAAATCACATTTTCATGACGAACGATTTTTACCGCAATACGGTCGGCCAAGTGCACCAAATGGGAAAGCATCGGTACTGCATTGCCTTCAAAGAATGCGCCTTTTCCGTTTTCCCAGTAAACATGATGGTATTTTACAATTTCAGCGGCTGTTTGCAGCTGAGAAAAATCCTCCAGCAGCATGGCGCCCAAAAAGCCATGGCGATGGATGGTATCGGGAAGCTCATCTAAAAAATCAAGCCGGTCATGAAAAGAAAGCGCACCCACGTCATGCAGCAGCGCCGCGAGCACTGCGTCCCGCTTTTCTTCAACAGAAAGCTCCAGCCGCTCCGCCAGCCGATAAACAATAAACGCCACCCGCTGATGATGGTTCGCCACTTCTTCACTGATCAAATCCACTGCCCGCATCAAACAAACCACCAGATCATATAAATTGGAAAAGTATCGACGTCCGTAAGGCAACTTTCTGTCCTCCGTTTTTATGAATTTTCAGATTTTTTGCGGCGCTTTTGCCAATACATTTTTTGATCTGCCATTTGAATCAACTCCTCTGGCGTATGCGGCGTATCCCGCAGGGTTTCACTCCCAAAGGAAACCGAAACAAAAAACGCCTTCCCGTTCAACAGCACCGGTTGGCGCTTCAGCTCCGCGCTGATTCGCGCGCCCACCGTGTCCGCTTCAGCAGCCTCGGTCCGGTTCAAACACAGAAAGAATTCATCCCCTCCGTAGCGGGCTACCCAATCGGTGCTGCAAGGCAGGTTCTTCCTTAAAACAGCGCCGACATGCTTAAGCACCAGATCTCCCGCCACATGCCCGTAACTGTCGTTGATGAGCTTCATATTATCAATATCGATAAAGAGCACCGTAAGCGGCCGGCGCTCCGCAACAGCGCGCGCCACGTCTGCCGGCAGCCGCTCATCCAAAAACCGGCGGTTATAGCAGCCGGTTAAATGATCGCGAATTGCCATTTTGTTCAGGTCACAAACCATATCGTGCAAAATCTCATCTTCGCCGCGGTCCCCATAGCCGATCATCATGGTTTCCGTGGCGTTTTTCAAAAGCTCCAACACCACCGGCCGCTCGCTATTCTCAAGCGGGATCGCCGTAACCAGCATAATCGATTTCGGACTCTGCTCCAGCTTCATATAGCATTTCTTTTCCCGCCAGGCCCGCACGGAAATGCAGTTATCACAAATCCCGCCATCTTCCCAATAGGCATAGCATTGTTGACCGGGCAACTCAACACAGCTTCCTTCTTCTTCCAGCACCCGTTTTTCCTGCGGATCCACCAAGCGCACGATATCATACATTTTTCGAAAGAAAAATAAATGCTCCTGCAACTGCTCCATCGTAATTGTTTGGCGCATACTGTTTTTCCCCTTTTCGTTTATAAATCTTCCACTCCCTTTTTAGCGAGATAACGGCTCATTTCACAAACAATTTTTATTCATTATACCTGATCACCGGCAAAAAGACAATTCTTTCTGCGTAAATTTACAAAAAAACACTGTTCCGTGCGGCTTTTCCAGTCTTTTCCCAAAGATAAGGCCCGTTTGTGACCAAGTCACGGTAATTTTTCGCCTGATCAGGCTATAATAGGGACATAAAAGAAAATTTACTTCAAGGAGGACATTACCATGTCAGTCGTTCATTTAACCAAAGAAAATTTTGAAAAGGAAGTGCTCACTTCCCAGAAACCGGTTTTAATCGATTTCTTTGCCACCTGGTGCGGTCCCTGCAGAATGGTTTCTCCGATCATTGAGGAAATTGCCTCTGAAAATGCCGGAAGCAAGGTCTGCAAGGTTGATGTGGATGAGCAGCCCGATCTTGCCCGCCAGTTCGGCGTCATGAGCATCCCTACCCTTGTGGTAGTGAAAGACGGCAAGGTGATCAACAAATCCATCGGCGCCAAATCCAAAAAGGCCATTATGGCCATGTTAGAGAGTTAATTTCCGCAGCTTTTCCTTATCCAGAATCTGCACACCGCCCCGGGAAAGCTGCACGATCCCTTCCGAAGCAAAATATTTGAGGGTGCGGGACACGACCTCCCGGGCGGATCCGACCAGCTTTGCGATCTGCTCTTGCGTTCCATGAATCCGCGGACTGCCGGTGCGGACCATCTCATCCATCAGAAAGATGGCCAGCCGCCGGTCAAACCGCATAAACAGGATCTGCTGCAGCACCCACATCACGTCGGAAAACCGTTCAACCGCTTGATTCAGCGCAAAGTTTTCCGCATACACACTCTGCTTCGTCAGATCGGCAAACGCCTTCCCGCCGATCAGCAGGCAATCACTTTCCTCCTCCGACTCCACAAAAACATCAAAGGTAATGCTGGAAAACACACAGGAAGCCGAAAGCATACAAAGATCGCCCGGGTAAAGACGGTAGAGCGTAACCTCTCTGCCGTCTTCCGAGAGCAGATAGGCCCGCAGCGTTCCCTTCTTCACAAAGATTCCGCCGGTGCACTCGGCGCTCCCGCTGTGCAGCAGCTGTCCGGCCGGAACACGCATCCAGCTGGAATGACTGATCAGCAGCCTGCGTTGCTCTTCATTGAGCTTTTTCCAAAAAGGAAACAGCTGTGCAAACATTTTTTCTATCGTGAACTCTTCCAATCGAACCCTTCCTTTCCTACTCTATCCATTGTTTAAATATCAAGAGGTGTCTTTACGGATGAAAACTTTAATTATCGGCGGCGTGGCCGGGGGCGCATCTGCGGCCGCACGCCTGAGACGGCTGGACGAAAGCGCCGAAATAATCTTAATTGAGCGCGGCCCCTTCATTTCCTTTGCCAATTGCGGCCTGCCCTATTTTCTCGGCGGCACCATCGCCGATCAGGAGCAACTCACGCTGCAAACGCCCGAGAGCTTTCATGCGCGCTTTCGGGTGGAGGTGCGGGTGGAGCAGGAGGCGCTGTCGATTCAGCCGGATGCAAAAACTGTGACCATTCAGAAAAAGCAGACCGGCGATACCTACATCGAATCCTACGACCGGTTGATTCTTTCGCCGGGAGCGGCGCCTTTGAAGCCCCCGATCCCGGGTCTTGACGACCCACGGATCTTTACCTTAAGGAATATTCCAGACACGCTGGCCATCAAAGATTATCTCGCGGAGCGGCATCCCCGCTCCGCGCTGATCATCGGCGGCGGTTATATCGGGCTGGAGGTGGCGGAAAACCTGGCGGATGCGGGGCTCCGGGTCTCCATCGCGGAAATGACCGACCATGTGATCGGCCCGCTTGACGCGGATATGGCCGCGGATGTGCACCATTACCTAAGGCAAAAGGGGATCCGGCTGCTGCTGAACCAGCGGGTGCAGGCGGTTTCTTCTGCAGAAGAAGGGCTGGAAATTTTGCTGGAATACACAAAAGTGCACGCAGAGATGGTGCTGCTCTCCACCGGGGTGAAACCGGAAAGCGATCTGGCCCGGGAGGCCGGGATCGCCTGCAACCCCAAGGGTGCCATTCTGGTCAACGAACGAATGGAAACCAGCATGCCGGGAATTTACGCGGTGGGCGACACAGTGGAGGTGCGGCAATTTGTGACCGGCAAGGCAGCCTTCATTCCGCTGGCGGGACCGGCCAACCGGCAAGGACGCATCGCGGCCGATCAGATTATGGGCATCGACAGCCGTTACGAAGGCACGCAGGGCACCGCGATCCTGAAGCTTTTTGAGATGACCGTGGCCGCCACCGGCCTGAGTGAGCAGGCGGCCAAAGCCGCCGGGCTGGATTATGAAAAAACCTATACGTTTTCTCCCTCTCATGCAGGATATTATCCGGGCGCCCGCAATATGTCGGTCAAGGCGCTTTGGGAAAAGAAGACGCTCCGCTTGATCGGCGTGCAGATTGTGGGCTATGAAGGGGTAGATAAGCGGATGGACGTGTTGGCGGCCGCCATGCGGCTGGGCGCCAAGGTCACCGATCTTACCAAACTGGAGCTCAGCTACGCGCCGCCCTTTGGCAGCGCCAAAGATCCGGTGAATATGCTTGGCTTTGTGGCCGAAAATGTTGAAAACGGGATCATGCGGCAATTTTTTCCAGAACAGGTGGACGCACTGCCGCGGGACGGCAGCGTGACCCTGCTGGATGTGCGCACACCGGGCGAAGTGGCCCGGGGCAGGATTCCCGGTTTCATTTCTATTCCGCTGGATTCCCTGCGGGAGCATCTGAATGAAATTCCAAAAGATAAACCCGTTTATCTCCATTGCCACAGCGGTCTGCGCAGCTATATCGGCTGCCGGATTCTGACCGGATACGGGTATACCTGCTATAATCTGGCCGGCGGCTGGCGGCTTTACGACGCGATCCACCGGGACAGCACGCAGCCGGCGCCAACCAGAGCCGCACAATAATGAATGAAAACGAGGTATGAAACCATGACGATCACTGCAAAAAAAGCCAAACAACTGATGGACCATATGCCCGAAAGCCTGACATTGGATGTACGCACCCCGGAAGAGTTTTCAGAAGGGCATCTGCCCGGCGCGATGCTGGTGCCTTACGATGAGCTGCCCCAGCGGGCCGAGCAGGTGCTGCCGGATAAGAACCGCACCATCTTCGTGTATTGCCTCAGCGGCGCCCGCAGCAAGCGCGCCGCCAACACGCTGGAAGCCAAAGGATACACCCACGTTTATGAGATCGGCGGCATCATGAACTGGCCCTATGAGATTGTAAAATAAGCTTAACATATTTATCGAAAAAACGCACGCCACGGCAGGCTTGCGTTTTTTTTCGTATTATGGTAAAATAACTGTCTACTGTTATTTTACTGATCCGATGGCCAAGGCGATCCGCACCGCTCCGCAGTCCTTCCGCCCTATGGCCAATTTTACCATAAAGCCAGTGGCTTTATGGTAAAATAATACCAAACTATAATGATCTCCCATCAGAAAGGAGTATACTGCCTTGAACGATACCTTTCAGATTTTTCTCGGACTGCTGTTGCCGCTGCTCGGCACCACCGCGGGAGCGGCCATGGTCTTTCTGATCAAGAATGAAATGGATCCCAGGATTCAAAAAGCGCTTTTGGGCTTTGCTTCCGGCGTGATGATCGCCGCATCGGTCTGGTCGCTGCTGATCCCCGCCATTGAGATGGCAAAGGAAACCAGCGAAAAATGGGCTTTTGTCCCGGCGGCGGTCGGTTTTCTGCTCGGCATCGGCTTTTTGCTGCTGCTGGATCGGCTGATTCCCCACCTGCACCTGGGGAGTGACGCGCCGGAAGGCCCCCACGCAAAGCTCAAAAAATCCACCATGCTGGTTCTGGCGGTTACCTTGCACAATATTCCGGAAGGCATGGCGGTGGGCGTGGTGTTCGCCGGCGTGATCAGCGGGCATACGGCGATCTCTTTCGCTGCGGCCTTTGCGCTGTCTATCGGAATTGCCATTCAGAACTTCCCCGAAGGGGCCATTATTTCCATGCCGCTGATCGGAAAAGACGGCATATCCAAGCCGCGCGCCTTTCTTTATGGGTTCCTTTCCGGCGTGGTAGAGCCCATCGGCGCGCTGATCACCATTCTGCTGACCGCCCTGATCACTGCGGTGCTGCCCTATATTCTGGCCTTTGCGGCAGGCGCCATGATCTATGTGGTGGTGGAGGAGCTGATTCCCGAATTCCAGCAAGGAGAACACAGCGACATCGGCACCATCGGCGTGGCCATCGGCTTCACCTTGATGATGATTCTGGATGTGGCACTGGGCTGATTCTTTTTAAAATATTAAACGCGCCTTGCGGGGTTTTTCTGCCCTGGCAAGGCGCGTTTTCCTATTTCAACTGCGCCAGCGCGTCGGAAATGGTTTTTTCCATGGCCTGCTTGCCATAGCGATCCACCTCCGCTTTGTTTTTCTCTCCATGGGTCAGGCAGCCCGCGCCGCCAATGCAGCCTCCACCGCAGGCCATGCCCTCAATGAAATTGGCGTCCAGCACTCGCTTGGAGGCCTTCAGAAGCGCCATTCGGCAGGCTTCGATCCCATCACAGGAAACCGCCTTCAGCTGAAAATTCTCCAAGCCGTTTTCTTTTAAGCCCTCTGCCACCGCGTCTGCAAGCCCCCCGCAGCGGGCAAAAATCCGGCCGAAATAGGAGGCGTTGTCCAATACGTCTTCTGCCATTGCGGTTATATCCAGATCCCGGCTGTCAAACAGTGCCTGCAGTTCCTCAAAGGTAATAACGCTGTCCACATAAGGGTGCACCGTTTCCTTTTGGAACTCCATCTTCTTGGCAGTGCAGGGGCCGATAAACACGATTTTCGCGGCAGGGTCGCCCCCCTTGATGTAACGGGAAATCGCCGCCATAGGCGAAAGATTATGCGAAACATGGGGCGCGAGATCCGGAAACTGCTTTTGTACATAGTCCACAAAGGCCGGGCAGCAGGAGCTGGTCAGAAAGCCCTTTTCCGCAAGCTCCCGGCTTTCGGCGTCGGCCACCATATCGGCGCCCAGCGCCGCCTCCACCACCGTGTGGAAGCCCAAAGCCTTGATCCCGGTGATGACCTGCCCCAGCTTGGCGTAAGTAAATTGGCTGGAAATTGAAGGTGCTATCACCGCATAGACCTTGTAATTTTGATTGTTTTCGCTTTTTTTGATCAGGTCAATCACATTTAAAATAAAGGATTTATCGGAAATCGCACCAAAGGGACATTGATAAACACAGGCACCGCAGGAAATACATTTGCTGTTGTCGATCGAAGCGGCCTTATCGTCGTTCATGGAAATGGCCTTCACCTTGCAAGAACGCACGCAGGGTCGCTTAAAATCCAGAATGGCGCTGTAGGGACAAACCTTGGCGCATTGCCCGCATTCCACACACTTGGATTTATCGATATGGGCCTTCTGCTGATGGTCAAAGACGATCGCGCCCCGCTTGCACACATCCTCACACCGGTGAGCCAAACACCCGCGGCAGGCATCGGTAACCTCGAAGCCGCCCATGGGGCATTCGTCGCAGGCAATATCAATGACTTCAATCACATTGGAGTTGCTCTTATCCCCGCCCATGGCGATGCGGACCCGCTCAGACAGAATGGCGCGCTCTTTATAAACGCAGCAGCGCATCGTGGGCTCTTTGCCCGGCACAATCAGCTTCGGGATCTCCAGCGCATCTTCCAGCAGCGTATCGTTCCAGGCCCCCCGCGCCACCTCTCTGAGCACCTTGTATTTCAGATATTGCACTTTGGTATCAAATTTTCTCATGGTACATATCTCCTAAAAATAGCTAACCTTGATGCGCTTTCCCATCTTTTTCAGGCAGTCTGAAAGCGCGCCGATCAACTGCATTTTAATGCTGAAATTGATGGGTAGATCTGGATTCTGATGAGCCGGATTGATCGCCCGGCCCACAAAGAAATTAATGTCGGTTGCCTCTTCAAACAGCAGGCGGCAGATCAAGGACGCCCCGTCCTTTTTATAGCTCCACTGCCGGTATGATTCATTGTCGGCCAGATAGTCTTTGGCATAGGTGAGCACCCGGTTGATGGTAATCACGCCCTCTGTCACCAGATCCACCCCCTCCAGCTCAGCGGTCGGCGGAATTTCCGGATCTTCAAAGTTCAGCGAGGGTTTCAGCGGCTTGGCCAGATAACCCGCCACAATCGAAGAGGTGGTTCCCCCGCAGACAATATGCTTGCCTTCCTTGGAAAAGAACAGCGCCATCATCCGATCGCAGTCGTCCCGGTTGGCCGGCGGACCAAACAGCAAATTCATCGGCTCCCGCCGCCGGATCCGTACCGCCAGCACGGTGGCGTCGTCGCCGGGCTTTCCGTCGTAAAGACGGTTGACCTCGTCCAGCAGAATTGTCGCTAAGGTCTTTGCGGTATAACCCACATCCGAAACCGGCTCCATATAGGCAGCGATATCCTCCGGCTTCCAGCCGAAGTTATAGGCGGCGCCAATCCCCGCGTGCGGACAGCCGTCGCTCATGGCGATAAACACATCTCCCTCCTGCAAACGAATGCGGGATTGAAAGATCTGCTTGCCGCCGATATTCATTTCTGTTTTGGAATAATCAAAACACTTTCCCTG
>CAYRYQ010000004.1:13947-31439 GCA_964428505.1 uncultured Eubacteriales bacterium | reverse complement strand
CACCAGCGGGTTATCAAACTGAATGATCTCCGCGTCTTCGCTGTTCACGATCCGGATAATGGTAAAGGTGGAATACGCCACGCCCCTGACCGAACAGATCGGCAGAGTAGCGGCAATGGTTTCCACACAGTCTTCCAGTGAAAGCCCCTGAGCCACCATGGTGGAGATGATTTTTGCGGTCAGGGTGGAAAGTATGCTGGCCTTCACCCCGCTGCCCAGCCCGTCGGCTAAAACCATCACGGTGGAATTCTCATCCTGCTCCACCACGTCCACATGGTCGCCGCAAAGCTCTTCCCCGAAATGGTTCACGCTGCGGTAGCCGATATCCGCGCATAGATTATTCATCGGAAATCGACTCCTTCAGCTTGGTCAGCGCAATTTTGGTTTCCGCCGCCGTCTCCCCCAGCAGGGACGCAATTTCCTGCACGATCCGCATCTGTTTTTCCACCACCCGGTCGGCCACCTCCGCCGTCTTTGCGCTTACGGTTTCTTTTCTGGCGCGGGCCGCTTCCTCTTCGGTCACATCCCGCATGATGCAGATGATCAGATGATAATCCTTATCCAGCACCACCGTCTGTTCCACATAGCGGTTATATTCCGCAAGATATTCCCGGTGATCCCGCACCCCTTCGCCGCTCTGAAGCGCGTCCATAAAGATTTTCGGATCCAAGATCCGCACCACGGGCTCGCCCATCACATCGCCGGCGCGGGGCAGATTCATCAGCTCCAGCGCGGATTGATTGATTTGCTGCACCTCCAGATTATCGTTCAGCACCAAAATCGCATTGGGGGAATTATTGATGATATTATCCGAAAAATTTTCGGCCTTTTTCATCAAAAACGGCAGACACATGGAAATTTCCGCCTTCCCCTGCACAATGGCAATAGCCTTTTCCCGGCAGGTATTATAGCCGCAGGAGCCGCAGTTGAGCTCGTCTTCCTTGCGCATTTTCCCCATCTGACGAAGCGCGTTTTCAATTTCGGCCTCGCCCGGCATCGGCAGCTTCCGGTCGATCAGGCTCATCTGCTTTTTCATAGAAACCGATGTTTCCCTTGGAAAATGCTCCCGTCCGGCGAAAGCGCTGATCCGCAGAAAATCTTCAACAGGCTCCGCTGCGTCCCGCGCCGTCACCGGCCCGCCGACACAGCTGCCGACACAGGCCGACATTTCAATAAGGCAGCGCCCGACGCGTTTGTGTTCCAACTCACGCAGCACCTCCATGCAGCGTTCCACCCCGTCCACCGCCAGATAAGTCACGTCCGGCAGACGCTCTGTGATGGTATTCAGGATTCCGCCGGTGGTGGGATAAAGCCGCTCAAGGCCTTTTTCCGCCTCTTCTGCCACCGGGGAAAGCGCTACTTGCTTTTTGGCGAGAAAGGCGCCCAGTTCCTCAAAGGTCAGCACGCCGTCCACCTCACCATAATAATCCGCCTCATCTTTTTTCGCGACGCAGGGACCGATAAACACGACCTTCGCATCCGGATGGCGTGCTTTTAAATCTTTCGCATGCACCTGCATGGGTGAAAGAACCGGCGCCAGATACTGGAGGGCATACGGGAAATATTTCTGAATCAGCAGGTTCACGGAATGGCAGCAGGAGGTGATCAGCACCTCTCGCGCCGTATCTTCCATCAGGCGCTCATATTCTTTGGTCACAAAGGCAGCGCCCCGGGCCGTTTCCTCGCAGCCGGCAAAGCCCAGCGCCCGAAGCGCCCGATCCATACCGGCCAAGCCGACTCCATTGAAATTCACCACAAAGGAGGGCGCAAGACTCGCGTAAACCGGTGCTTCTCCCTGCAGCAGCACCTGCACCTTTTCCAGCCCGTCGGCCACCTGTTTCGCGCCCTGCGGGCAAACCACCAGGCACTGGCCGCAAAGAATGCATTCATTCCCCACAATATGCGCCTGATTGCCCGAAAAACGGATCGATTTCACCGGGCAATGGCGGATGCATTTATAACAGTTTTTACAATTGGATTTTTTAAGCGTTAAAATATCCGCCACTGGTATCGCTCCTCCCTTTCTAAGGTCTTTGTTATACTTTGGGCAGTACTTCTTTCATAAAAAATTCCTCGGTCGTCTCCGGTGTCAGAGAAAAGAAGCTGCCGTCCCGGGTCACGCAGACGCCCTTTTGACATTGCCCCATGCAAAAGGTGCCGCCCAGCTCCACCCGGTCTTTCAGATGGTGCTCTGAAATCAGTTGCTGCAGCTGCTCCACCACCTGACGGGAACCCTTCAGGTGACAGGAGCTTCCAATGCAAACCATCAGTCTCATGGATGGATTCCTCCCCTTATTCGTAGTCGACCACATCGACCCAGGAGAGCAGGAACTGCCGTTCTTCCGGCTTGCCCTTGACCGATTGGGAAGCGGCCACGATCGGCAGCCACTTCTGCACATACTGCTTCGCCACATCGCTCTTTTTGCAGTAAAGATCCAGATATTGCTTCGCGGTGGCTTCATCTTTATTCAGACAGAACAGCAAATAGGTGCGCGCCACATCTGCCGAAGCGTTGCCCTGGGTGGCATGCGCCCAGTCCAGAATATAAGGGGCGCCGTCTTCGGTGATGATGATGTTGGAGGGGTTGAAATCGCCGTGGCAAACCTTATTGTGCTTGGGCATGCCTTCCAGACGGGTATGCAGATCATACCGGGTGGTGGCGTCCAGCTCCGCCTGAGAGATCTTCCGGTTCATCTTATCCTTCAGCCGGTTGAGCTCAGGCGCCTTTTTGCTGTGGATCTCCATCTGGATGTTCACAAACAGCGCCAGATACTCATCGTGCTTTTCAGGGTGCTCCTCCATCAGCTGCGCCAGCGTTTTGCCTTTGATAAAATCGGACACAATGACCCATCGCCCGTCTTCCAGAGCCGTCACTTCCAGCACTTTTGGAAGGGAGAGCCCGGTTTCCTCTACCCGAGCCTGGTTCAGCGCTTCGTTCAGGATATCGGCCTTGGAATAGTCGGCATCGAAAACCTTGAGCGCACGGTTCCCGTCCCGATAGACGGTTTTATTGTTGCGTACTGCGATTACTCTGTCCAGATTCATGGTTTCCTTCCTCCTTAAACATTCTCATGCTTGCCGTAGTAAGCATTGAGATACATTTGTTTGATCTCGCTCATCAGCGGATAACGGGGATTGGCACCGGTGCACTGGTCGTCGAAGGCCTGCTCCACCATGGCGTCCAGCTGGGCGAGAAACACCGTTTCGTCCACGCCGTAATCCTGAATGGATTTTTTGATTCCAACCTTTTCCTTCAGCTCGTCGATCGCGGCAATCAGGTTTTCCAGCTTCTCGCTGTCGTTTTTGCCTTTGATCCCCAATCCATCGGCCACCTCGGCATAACGCGCCAACGTATGGGGATGATCATATTGCGGGAAGGTTCCCATCTTGGTGGGTACCTCGACCGCGTTAAACCGCAGCACCTCGTTGATCATCAGCGCGTTGGCAACGCCGTGCGGCAGATGATAGAAGGCACCCAGCTTATGCGCCATGGAATGGCAAACACCCAAGAAGGCATTGGCAAAGGCCATCCCGGCCATGGTGGCGGCGTTGGCCATCTTTTCCCGGGCTTCGGCGTCGTGGGTCCCGTTTTCATAGGCGCGGGGCAGGTATTTAAAGATCATCTGCAGCGCCCGGATGGCCAGCCCATCGGTATAATCGGTGGCCAGCATCGCGGCATAGGCTTCCAGCGCATGGGTCACCGCGTCGATCCCGGAAGCGGCGGTCAGGCCCTTGGGGGCGTTCATATGCAGATCCGCATCCACAATGGCCATTTTCGGCAGCAGCTCATAATCTGCCAGCGGATATTTCACACCGGTGCTCTCATCGGTAATGACCGCGAAGGGCGTTACCTCGGAGCCGGTACCGGCCGAAGTCGGAACCGCGATGAAATAGGCCTTCTCCCCCATTTTCGGGAAGGTATAAACCCGCTTACGGATATCCATAAAGCGCATCGCCATATCCAAAAAGTCTGCTTCCGGATGCTCATACAGCACCCACATAATTTTGCCCGCGTCCATCGCGGAGCCGCCGCCCAGCGCGATAATGCAATCGGGCTTGAAGCTTTGCATCTGGGCCGCACCCTCCCGGGCACAGGCCAAGGTGGGATCGGGCGCCACGTTGGAGAAGGTGGTGTGCACAATCCCCATCTCGTCCAGCTTATCGGTGATCGGCTTGGTATAGCCGTTTTCAAACAGGAAGGTATCCGTGACGATAAAGACTCTTTTCTTATTCATCACGTGCTTCAGCTCATCTAACGCAACGGGCAGACAGCCCTTCTTGATATAAATTTTCTCGGGCGCACGGAACCACAGCATATTTTCTCTCCTCTCCGCAACGGTTTTAATATTCAGCAGATGCTTCACTCCCACGTTTTCGGAAACCGAGTTGCCGCCCCAGGAGCCGCAGCCCAGCGTCAATGAAGGGGTCAGCTTGAAGTTATAAAGATCGCCGATACCGCCCTGAGAGGAGGGGGTATTCACCAGAATCCGGCAGGTTTTCATGCGGGCGGCAAACTGCGCCAGCTTCTCTTTTTCGGTGTCTGCGTTCAGATAAATGGAAGAGGTATGGCCATAACCGCCGTCTGCGATCAGGTGTTCCGCCTTATCAAAGGCCTCTTCAATGGTCTTGGCTTTATACATTGCCAGCACCGGAGAAAGCTTTTCATGCGCGAATTCCTCGCTCAGCTCCACCGATTCCACTTCACCGATCAGGATCTTGGTGCTCTCCGGCACGGTGACTCCCGCCAGCGCGGCAATCGTTACCGGCTTCTGGCCCACAATCTTGGAATTCAGCGCGCCGTTGATGATCATGGTCTTGCGCACCTTCTCGGTTTCATCGGGCGCAAGGAAATAACAGCCGCGGTCGGCGAATTCCTTTTTCACCGCTTTATAGACCTTTTCCAGCACAATCACAGATTGCTCGGAAGCGCAGATCATCCCATTATCAAAGGTCTTGGAATGAATGATGGAGTTCACTGCCAGCAGAAGATCCGCCGTGTCGTCGATGATGGCGGGCGTATTGCCTGCGCCCACACCCAGCGCGGGGGTGCCGCTGGAATAAGCGGCCTTCACCATGCCCGGACCGCCTGTTGCCAGAATAATGTCCGCTTCCTTCATCAGCAGGTTGGTCATCTCCAGGCTGGGTACGTCGATCCAGCTGATAATCCCCTCCGGCGCGCCGGCCTCCACCGCCGCCTCCAGCACGATCTGCGCCGCTTTGATGGTGCAGCCCTTGGCACGGGGATGGGGGCTGATTATAATACCGTTGCGGGTCTTGAGCGAAAGCAAGGTTTTAAAAATCGCCGTGGAGGTGGGGTTGGTGGTGGGAATCACCGCCGCGATCACGCCAAAAGGCTCGGCAATCTTCTGAATGCCGAAAGCATGGTCCTCTTCAATCACCCCGCAGGTTTTGGTGTCTTTATAGGCATTATAGATATATTCGGAAGCGTAGTGATTCTTGATCACCTTATCCTCCACAACCCCCATGCCGGTCTCCTCCACGGCCATTTTGGCCAGGGGAATCCGCATTTTATTGGCTGCGATAGCCGCTGCCTTGAAAATCGCGTCAACCTGCTCCTGCGTATAGGCGGCATAGGCTCTCTGCGCTTCCCGCACACGGTTCAACTCTTCTTCCAGACGTTCCACACTGTCTACAATCATGCGTGTTTTGTTTTCCATAATCCGTTACTCCTTTTCCCTTTTAATAAACTAAATAACCTCTTGCTGCTCGCTGACATGCTTCAGATGGCTCGACAGCATCGCAAGGGACGCCGCCATATTTTCATACTGCACCAGAATCCCCGGCTTTGCGCTCAGGGCCGCCGGCGCAAAGCACCAGATCGCGCGCACTCCGTTTTCACACAGGCGGTCGCAAACCTCCTGCGCGCTGGTTCCCGGCACCGTAATGATGCCGATCTCCACTGTCTGCTGCCGGCAAAATGCCGGTAAATCTTCCATCGAAAGGATCGGTCTTCCCGCTTCCTGCGTGCCGATGACCTTCTCATCCATGTCAAAGGCAGCTGCAATATGAAGCCCGTAGTCCGCAAATCCCTCATAACCCATCAATGCCCTTCCCAGCTTCCCGGCGCCCACCACAACGGCCTTACACCGTTGATTATAACCGAGAAAGTTTTCCAATGCATCGATGAGCGGGGCCACCGCGTAGCCGGTTTTGGGCCTTCCTGCGGCACCGCTGGCCTGGCTGAGTTCTTTGCGCACCAGTACTTCCCCCAACCCAAGCTCCGACGCGATGACGGTGGCGGAAATACGAGACACTTCCGGCGGAAGTTGTTTGAGATAATGCAAGTAAAGTGACAATCTTCTAAAAACAGTCAATGTCAGATTCATAGCGTCTTATCTCCTTTCCTGCTATATTATAACGGATTTTCTTCTTTTTTTCCAATGCCAATTCCATATATCGATATGCAGCTATCGATATATGCCTTCTTTTTGATCTTACCCGCAAAATAAAACAAAATGCAATCAATCAATTTTTTTCTTTAAAAATAAAAAAATACAGCTATGATCAGCGTTTTCGCGTTCCATCAGCTGTATTTCCCTTTTTCGGCATTTTTCTTCGCCAACGGTCAAAATGCTGAATGGATTCATTTTTTCGATATATCAATATCGATATAGTATCGTCCTATTGAGGCAGCACGGCGCGCTTGGCGTCGCAAAGCGCTGTGATAAAATCGCAGTCCAGCGGGCTGAGCTTATAACCCTGCCGGTAAATCAGCACATCCTTGTAAACCCGCTGATTTGCCGCGCTGCGCTTTTGCACCAGATGATATTTTTGGAGCTCCTCCACCGGGATCGGAGAGACCCACATAAAGGCATTTGGCATCTGCTCCAGCAGCAGAAACTGGCTGGCCCGCTCATAGACATAGATCCGCTTGTCCACATATTCCGAAAGCTCCGCCTTCTTCACATCGATCAAGGGCAGAGAGGGCACATAAGGATCCGCGTGGCAGATTTCAAAAAAGGGCGCCAGATCCTCCGGCCGAATTTCCTTTTTCCCCGCCAGCGGATGAAGCGCATGCATCAGCAGGCAGTAGGAAAACTCCGCCACTGTTTCACACACCAGCTTTTTATCCTCAAATTGATTTTTAAAATACTGCTCAAACCCTTCCTGATAACGCACGATCCCCAGATTGAATTCCTCTTTCACCACATTGTTGATGGTACGCATGGAATTGGTTTCCTTATAATAGATTTCCGCGGGCTCTTTGGTGCCCAGCTGCGCGGAAAAGGCGGCGAAAGCCATCGAGATATAGCTGGCCCGGGGCCCCGACACCGAAAAACGCCGCCGGTGGACCTTGCCCTTCTGGTAAAGCTCCTCCATCTCGTCAACCTGGGCGATGATCCGCTTGGCATACTGCAAAAACTCTTCGCCGTCCGGCGTGGTGGAAATGCCTTTGGAGGTGCGGTTGAAGATGGTGATGCCCAGATTATCCTCCAGTTCCCGGATCGCGCGGCTCAGGTTCGGCTGGCCCATATAAAGCTGCTCCGCCGCCCTGCTGATGGATTTGGTCTTGGCAATTTCCACGGCATATTTCAAGTGGACAATGTTCATCGCGCACCTCCCAAAAAACGATGGTTCAGAAATTAATAATTTGAATAAAAATCATAAGAATTCATGCTGCCCTGTGCCATAATCTGGCTGAACAGCGGCGCAAGCAGGATCATAAACAAAATGGATAATACCAGCCCGATCGCGATCCAGATCAGCTGCGCCTTGGCCCAGTTCCGAAAGGTTTTGTTCTTTTCAGCGCTGCCGAAGCCCCACACAAACAGCATGATCAGATTCACAATCGGAATCATCATGATCAGATCATACAGCACCCAAAGACCAACGCCGATGTGCTCTTCCTCCTTTTGATAGTGCGCATAACCAACAGGCGGCTGATAAACCGGGGGCTTTTGTTCCGCTCCGGGCACGGCGCTTTCCGCCGTGTTTTCCGGAAACGGTTCCCCACATTTCATGCAAAAGCGATCGTCATCCTGGCAGGCTGCCTTACAATTCGGGCAAATTTTCATACCTTTGTTCTCCTTAATGTTTAATAATATAGATCCTTCGCGGATCTTTCCGCGAAGCGGTCTTCCATAGTTGCGGGCTTTTTATCGCCATTCCGGAACGGTTCCTTGGGCATTTTACGAGTTCAAAAAGGGATCAGCCGATGATTTCTCCGTTCAGAAGATAAACCCGCCGGACTCTTGCACTGATGCCGCAAACGAGTTCGTAATGGATGGTCCCCAAAACATGAGCCAGCTCCGCCAACGGCATCGCACCGCCCATCAGGGTCACCTCATCCCCCACCTTACAGGGAATCCCGGTCACATCCGCCATCATCTGATCCATGCAGACATTGCCGGTTACCGGCGCCGGCCGCCCATGCAGAAACACGGATGCCCGGCCCGATAAAGGCCGTGGGTATCCATCGGCATAACCCACGCCAAGGGTGGCAATGGTGCGGGGCACCGGGGTGGTATAGTGGCGGCCGTAGCTGATGGAACGCCCGGCCGGCACTTCCTTGATATGCGTCACGGTGGTCTTCACCGTCATCACCGGATAAAAGGGATTTTCCCGCCCGCCGGGCTCCAATCCGTAAAGCACAATCCCGGCCCGCACCATATCCAGATGATAAGCCGGATCCAGAAAGATCCCGGCGCTGTTGGCCACGTGGCACAGCGGCGAGAAGCCGTTCTCCAGCAATGCGGCCCGCACCGCCATAAACCGTTCAAACTGCTTAGCGGTATAGGGCTCTTCCCCGTCGGTATCTGCCACTGAAAAATGGGTAAACAGCCCCTCCAGCCGCAGCCCCGGAAGCGACGCGATCGCCACAGCCTCAGCCGACGCTCTGCTGGCGTCAAACGCGTCCAGCCCGATCCGGCCCATCCCGGTATCCAGCGCGAGATGCACCCTTCCCTCTTTCCCGCAGGCCTGCGCCGCGGCGCTGAACGCCTTCGCGTCCTCCGGGGTATAAATGGTCTGGCTGATCGCGTGTTCCAAAAGACACTTGTAATAAGAAGGATTGGTATAACCCAGAATCAGCACCGGCTTACAAAGCCCGATCTCGCGCAGCTCCATTGCTTCCTGCAGGCAGGAAACGCCGAAGTAATCTGCCCCCAAGCGGTCCAGAAACGGCGCCACCTGCGCCACGCCGTGGCCATAGGCGTTTGCCTTGACCACCGCCATAACCTTGACTCGCTCACCCACTTCCCGGCGAACGGCCTGAAAATTTTTCTTCATGGCGGATAAGTCTACTTCCGCCCACGCTCTTTTATAATCTTCCATGCTCCAACTCCATCCAGGCCTGATCCAAAAACCGTGCCACCTGCTCCGGCTGCACCGTACGCACACTGTGCCCGCGCACCGCAAGGTGCGCCGCCCGGTTGTGCAGATAGACGCCCGTTTTCACCAAAGAAAACGTGTCGCATCCGCCGGCCAGCAGCCCGGCAATCAATCCGGCCAATAAATCCCCGCTGCCCCCCTTCGCCAAAGCGGAGCAGGGAGCAGACAAAAGCTCTGTTTGTTTTCCATCGGTCACCAGCGTGGCCGCGTCCTTCAGCACCAGAATCACCCGGTGCTCTTTCGCGAATTCCTCTGCCAGCGGGATCCGCCGCTTCCAGAGGGTCTCTTTGGAAGCGCCGGTTAAGCGCATAAATTCGCCCATATGCGGGGTCAAAACCGTTGTGCCGCCGCGTTGGGAGAGAACGTCTTTTAAATGAAAAAGCCCGTCTCCATCCACCACCAGCGGACAATCGGAATGCCAAAGGGCCCGCACCCGTTCCCCGGCATGCCCTTCACGCCCTAAGCCGCTGCCCGCCAGATAGCAATCGCATTTCAGAGGAAACAAATGCTCCGGGCTTTCCAGCACCGGCCCGTAAAACTTGGCGGCCACCGCGCCGCGCACCTCCCGGGGCAGATAGCCAAATACAAGCCCCGCGCCGCTGTTCAGCGCGCCGGTAATGGCCAGAGACGCCGCACCCTGATAGGAAGGCGCGCCCACCAGCAGTCCCACCGTTCCATAGCTGTTTTTATGCCCCCACTGGTCGCGCCTGGGCAGCACCGGCTGCAGCTCCCTGCAAGAAACCCTAGCCGCATAATCTGCGGGGATCCCGATATCCGCCAGCACCACCTGCCCGCAGTCTGCCAGAAAATGGCAGGGCTTCTTAAAAGCAAAGGTCACGGTCATGCAGGGGGTCATCGTGCCCGGCGCCGCGGCGCCGCTGTCGGCCTCCATTCCGCTGGGCAGATCAATGGCAATCACCGGCGCGCGAACCGTTTCAAACAGCGCCCGCACCGCCGGCGGCAGCTGGCCGTGAAAACCGGTGCCGAACACGCCGTCCACCACCAGCGGAAAATCCGCCGCGCAGGCTTCGAACGGAATCTGTTCCGCCCGGCACTGCTCACAAAAAAACCGCGCCTCCTCGGAAGAAGGCGGAGCGCCAACCTGCAGCAACGCGGGCCGATACCCCTTCTCCGCCAGCAGCAGCGCCAGCGCGTAAGCGTCGCCTCCGTTGTTGCCGCTGCCTGCCAGCAGCAGCACCCGGTCGATCCCCTGCTGATCCATCTTTTCCGAAACCGCCTGAAAAAGAGCCTCCGCCGCGTGTTGCATCAGTGCCCGGGCGGAGCAGATCCCCTCCTCCACCGCGCGGTGGTCCATCGCGTTCATCTGCGCTGCCGTTACGATCTTCATTGCTCTTTTCCCCGCGCCCGCACGGAAAAGACTTCCCGCAATGCCTCGTTGGGCTGGAAAAGCACACAGACCCGCTCTCCTTTATGGTTCTTGGTCATCCAGTAATAGGGCGGCTCCTCCCCCTGATGGGAAAGGAAAGAGCGGATCTTTCCCGGATTTTGGGGCAGGTGCGCCAGCGGCCCGTATCGCTCTGTGGCCGCGATATCCGCCTTCATCAGTTCCCGGCGGCGCTCCTTATTGATAATTTTGGAAAAGGAAAGCTCATTTTCCAAAAGACTGTATTCCAGCTCAAAGAAAAATGAAATAAAAAGACGATAAGATAAGTAGCAAAGGCCCGCACAAAGCAGGATTCCAAGCCAGTTCAGCAGCAAAATCAACACCGCGCCCACCGCCATGGGCGCCACGGTCAGGGCAGCACGCTTCAGCTGATCCTGCAAGGTCAGTTTATAGGGCAGGCTGTATTCCACAAAATGTTCCATCGGTTTTAAGCTCCCTCGTCTTGTGTTTATGTAGGTTCATTTTAACATACCTTTCCTCCGTTTTCAATGAAAAACTATTGATTTTCGGAATTTGCTGTGATAGAATAAGGAAAACGCGATGAACAGGCGTTAAAGAATCCGCACCCCCGATAGAAGAGAGCAGGCGCCCCCGGCTGAAAGCGCCCTGCGCGAGCGGGCGGCATTCCATTTTCAACCTGGGAGCAGCGCCTTCGAAAAGGCGTCGGCCGCCTTACCGTTAAAAAGGCTCTCAACGAGTGCCGGCCGCGCATTTTGCCGCCGGAACCGGGGTGGTAACACGGGCTTTTTCAGGGCTCGTCCCGCAAAGAGGGACGGGTCTTTTTATTTTTATTGCAGGAGGATCATTTAATATGAAAGAAAAGCTGAACGCCATGCTGGCCGAAGCGCTGGCAATGCTGGAAAACAGCCAAACGGCCGCCGCGCTGGAAACACTGCGGGTGCGGTATCTGGGCAAGAAGGGGGAACTGACCGCGCTGCTGCGGGGCATGGGCGCGCTGACGCCTGAGGAACGGCCCCAAATGGGCGCTTTGGTGAATGAGACCCGCCGCAGGATCGAGCAAGCGCTGGAAGAAAAGAGCGGCAAGCTGGAACAGGAAGAGCTGGAACGCCGACTCAAAGAGGAGCAGCTGGACGTGAGCGTGCCGGGCGTGCGTGCGCCGCTGGGAAAGGCGCATCCCTTAAGCCAGGTGCTGGACGAAATCAAAGAAATCTTTTTGGGCATGGGCTTCCAGATCGCAAGCGGCCCCGAGGTAGAGCTGGATCATTATAATTTTGAAGCGCTCAATATGCCCAAAAATCATCCTGCCCGGGATACGCAGGATACCTTTTATATTACCGAGAACATTCTATTGCGGACCCAGACCTCGCCGGTGCAGATCCGGGTGATGGAGCGGCAGAAGCCACCGATCAAGATCATTGCGCCCGGCCGGGTTTACCGGTCCGACGAGGTAGACGCCACCCACTCTCCCCTCTTTCATCAGATTGAGGGGCTGGTGGTCGACAAGGGAATCCGCATGAGCGACCTGAAGGGCACGCTGGCGCTGTTTGCCAAGCGGCTTTATGGAGAAGAAGCGGTGGTACGATTCCGCCCTCATCATTTTTCTTTCACCGAGCCTTCAGCGGAGATGGATATCCGCTGCTTTTCCTGCGGCGGTAAGGGCTGCCGCCTTTGCAAAGGCGAGGGCTGGATCGAGATTCTGGGTGCCGGCATGGTGCACCCCAAGGTGTTAAAGGGCTGCGGCATCGACCCTGAGGAATACAGCGGCTTTGCCTTTGGCCTGGGGCTGGAGCGCATTGTGATGCGCCGCTACAACATCGACGACCTGCGCTTGTTTTTTGAAAACGACCTGCGGTTCTTAGAGCAGTTTTAAGGAGGATATTTGCCATGAATGTAACCAAAAACTGGCTTTGTGATTTTGTTGACCTGCCGGAATCGGCTGCCGAGATCGCCAAAGATATGACCATGAGCGGCTCCAAGGTGGAGGGCTTTCACTGCTGGAGCGATCAGGTTCACCGCGTCGTTGTGGGCCACCTGCTGGAGGTAACGCCCCATCCGGATTCCGATCATCTGCAGGTCTGTTCGGTCAACGTGGGGGAAGAAGCGCCGGTGCAGATCATTACCGGCGCGCAAAATATTAAGGTGGGTGATTATGTTCCCGCCGCGCTGGACAACAGCCTGCTGCCCAATGGCACTAAAATTAAAAAGGGGAAGCTCCGGGGTCTTCCCTCCAACGGAATGCTTTGCTCCCTTGGCGAGCTGAATCTCACCCGGAGCAATTTCCCCGAATGCATTGAGGACGGCATCATGATCCTGCCGGAGCCCGGCATTCCCGGCACCCCCATTGCAACGGCGCTGGGGCTTCAGGATCCGATGATTGAATTTGAAATCACCCCCAACCGGCCCGACTGCCTTTCGGTGCTGGGTCTGGCCCGGGAAGCGGCCGCCACCTACCGCCGCCCCTTCCGGGCGCCGCAGCCCTCCTTTCGGGAGGATCCCGCCGATACGATCGATCAATATTTAAAAGTTTCGGTAGAAGAGCCCGCCGCCTGCCCGCGTTACTGCGCCCGGGTGGTGAAAAACATCAAAATCGGCCCTTCCCCTTTATGGCTGCGCAACCGGCTCTATACGGTGGGCATCCGCCCCATCAACAATATTGTGGATATCACCAACTATGTGATGCTGGAATACGGCCAGCCCATGCACGCTTTTGATTACCGCCAGATCAGCGGCAAGGAAATCCAGGTCAAAATGGCCGCAAAGGGCGAGCGCTTCACCACGCTGGACGGGCAGGAACGCCACCTGAGCGGCACCATGCTCACCATTGCAGACGGCGCCCATACCATCGCCCTTGCCGGCATTATGGGCGGGCTCAACAGCGAAATTGAAGCCGATACCGCGACCATCGTATTTGAATCGGCCAATTTCGACGGTGTGACCGTGCGCAAAGCGTCCCGGGCACTGGGGCTGCGCACCGACGCTTCCTCCCGCTATGAAAAGGGGCTGGATCCGTCGCTCTGCCTCATGGCGCTGAACCGGGCCTGCGCGCTGGCGGAGCAGCTGGCGGGCGGCACCGTGGTCCGCGGCGTTGCCGATGTGAATAACGACCGGCGTATTGCCCGGGTGCTGGCGATGCGCCCGGCCAAAATCAATGCCTTTTTAGGCACAGAAATTGAAGAAGCCTTCATGAAGGAAACGCTTACCGCGCTGGAATTTCAGGTGGAGGATCAAACCGATCCCTGGCAGGTCACCGTTCCTTCCTTCCGTGACGATGTGGAGGGGGAAGCGGATCTGGCGGAGGAAATCGTGCGGCTTTTTGGCTACAACCGGATTCCCACCACGCTGGTGCAGATGGCCACCACACAGGGGCGTTTGACACCGGCGCAGCAGCTGCAAAAAACGCTGAATCAGGCGCTGAACGCTTCAGGCTGCTATGAGATCTGCACCTACAGCTTCATGAGCCCTAAAATGTATGATAAACTGCTGCTGCCGCAAAACAGCCCCTACCGGCAAAGCGTCACCATCTCCAATCCGCTTGGGGAAGACACCAGCGTGATGCGCACCACCGCCGTGGGCAGCCTGCTGCAGGCGCTGGCCACCAACTACAATAACCGCAATCTCTCCGCGCGGCTGTTTGAGCCGGCTTCCACCTATACCTACACCGGGGCGGACACGCTGCCGGTCGAGCAGGTGGAATATACCGTCGGCTGCTACGGCAAAGAGGAAAGCTTTTATACGCTGAAGGGCGCTGTGGAGCAGGTGCTGCTTTCAGCCGGCCTGCCGCTTTATGCGGTGGAGTTCCTGCCGGAGGAGGAGATTCCCTTCCTGCACCCGGGCAAATGCGCCAGAATCGTTTATCAGGGCATGTGCCTTGGCTTTCTGGGCGCGATCCATCCCCTGCTCCCAGCGCAGTTTGGGCTGCCGGAACAGTGCTTTGTTGCCAACCTCTATTTTGAGCGGCTGCTGAACGCGGAAAAGCCGGAGAAGACCTACCGGCCGCTACCGAAGTTCCCCGCCACAAGCCGGGATCTGGCCTTTGTGTGCGATTGCAGCCTCACAGTGGGCGAAATGGAAAAAATGATGCGGGAGCTGGGCGGCGCCATTCTGGAGCGGATCAGTCTGTTTGATATTTATGAAGGAAAGCAGATCGCAGCGGGGAAAAAGAGCGTGGCCTTCAGCCTGCTCTTCCGGGCCGCCGACCGCACCTTAAGCGATGAAGAAATCGATCAGAAGATCCGCAAAATCGTCAAGGCCATCGAAGCCAAAGGCGCCACGCTGCGCGCCTGATTGCAAAATCCGCCGTTTTTTTGCCGAAATCGGCAAAAATCGGGACGATTCTTTCCAATCCGTTCACGGTTTTTTCAAAATTTATGCTTGTATTTAGCCCCTTTTCGATGTATAATAGCTTTATAAAACAAGCATCGGACAGGAGGTTATCAGAATGCTGGAAGAGACACAATCCTTCAAAATCAAAAATGATGAGAAGATGGAAATGAAAGAGCTTCTCACCACCGTGTACGGCGCACTGAAGGAAAAAGGATACAACCCCCTGAACCAGATTGTGGGTTATATTTTGAGCGAAGACCCCACGTATATCACCAACCACAACAACGCCCGGGCCCTGATCCGCAAGATCGACCGGGATGAGCTGCTGGGTGAAATTGTGAAATTCTATCTGGAACATTAAAAAAAGGCCGGCGAAAGCCAGGCCCCGATAAACGCAGAAGCGGGCTGTTGCTCTTCTTGGCAACAGCCCGCTTTGTTTTATTTCAGTAAGAAAACCAGCAGCACCAGCAGCCCCAGCCCGATCCGATACCAGCCAAACACCTTGAAGTCGTGCTTTTTCACATAGTTCATCAGGAAACGGATGGCAAACAGCGATACCACAAAAGCGACCACCATGCCCAGCAGCAGCACCAGTATTTCAGCGGAGCTGAAATGAAACCCGAACTTGACCAGCTTCACCAGACTGGCGCCCAGCATGGTCGGCACCGCCAGAAAGAAAGTAAACTCCGCCGCGGCGGTGCGAGAAACGCCCAGCAGCAGCGCGCCGATGATCGTAGCGCCGGAACGGGAGGTGCCGGGGATCATGGCCAGCGCCTGAAAGAACCCGATCCAGAGTGCGGTTCCAAACCCCAGCTGCGCAATAGAGCCTGCTTTCGGCGTGCGCGTTTTGTTCCAGTTTTCCACCACAATGAACGCAATACCGTATATAATCAGCATGATTGCGATCGAAACAGGATGCCCGAAATACTTTTCCAGCAAATCGTCAAACAGCACCCCCAGCACGCCGGCCGGAATCATGGCAATTAATACCTTCAGCCACATCTGCAACACATCGCTTTTTACATAGGGCTTTTGTCTCTTAAACGGAAACAGACGTTTCCAGAACAGCACCACCACCGCCAGGATCGCGCCCAGCTGAATCACCACAAAAAACATTTCTTTAAAGCGATCATTCATCTGCAGCGGCCAGAAGGCATCCACCAGCAGCATATGCCCGGTGCTGCTGATTGGCAGCCATTCCGTGATCCCTTCCACAATGCCGATCAGAATGACCTTTAATAATTCAATAAATCCGATACTCAAACTCTGATATCCTCCTTTATAGGTGCTATTGCCATTTACTATTATGCGCGCTTCCGCAAGTTTCAGAACCATACGCATTTACAAAGATTATACCGTTCTTTTGGAAAGAATACAAGACTATTTATTTATGAATTTTAAGATATCCGTATAAATTATTATAAATTTTCATAGATATAATTGAAAACTTTTTGTGAAAATTACGTGAGGGCACCGAAAACCCATTGACATTAAAAACAGGAAGTTGGTATAATAGTATCGGAAATTCAAGTTCGGAAAGAAAGGATGACGAAGATGCACGAAATGATTCCAACCCCCTATGAAGGAAAGCTAAGAAAGCATTCCTTGAAAATTCCAGAGATTATTCGGACATGCAGCGGAATCTATGTGTTTGGCAAACGCATCCGCTCGCTGGTATTTTCCACCGATCTGGCGATCATTAATAATGTGGATGCAGACGCGGTATTGGCGGTTCATCCTTTTACGCCGCAGCTGAAAATTATTCAGGGCATTATCTCCACCTCCGATATCCCGGTGTTCGCCGGGGTAGGCGGCGGGCTGACACAGGGCGCACGGGTGACCCAGATGGCCATTCTGGCGGAATCGCAAGGCGCCATCGGCGTGGTGGTCAACGCGCCCACCGAGAACACCAGCATCCGCACCCTGTCTCATAACATCGAGCTGCCGGTGGTGGTTACGGTGGTCAACGATCATTTTGATATCGGAGAGCGGCTGGAAAGCGGAACGGCCATTCTGAATGTTTCCGCCGCCAAAAACACCCCGGCGCTGGTGCGCCAGATCCGCGCGGATTACCCGCAGGTGCCCATCATTGCCACCGGCGGCCCCACCGAAGACACCATTCGGGAGACCATTGAAGCGGGTGCCAACGCCATTACCTGGACCCCCCCTTCCTCGGCGGAGCTGTTTGCCTCTATTATGCAGGCCTACCGGGAAAACCAACCTCATCCGTAATAATGAACGACGGCTGCCTCCTTTTGCAGCCGCCTTTTTTTCTATTTTAAGTGCCCTTTTTGTCAATCCTTCAAGTTGATATAATGCAACAAATCGGGTGAAAAAAGCGCGGCGTTTTATGCGTTTTAATGAAGGAAAATCCGTCTATGAAAAAAAATGGTCTCTGATGATTTCCATCGTTTTAGTGAGTACATTATTGCTCAGTTCATGTTCGGCAGGG
>CAYRYQ010000004.1:0-13936 GCA_964428505.1 uncultured Eubacteriales bacterium | reverse complement strand
AAATACATTTTTCTGGAATATTGAAGCTTTGGCTGCAGAGATGGTTGTGGCGGAGCCGCGCTAAGCCTTCAGCCCCTCTCCCGGATGTGGAAGGCCCGCTATGGCTTTCCCTTACGGCAGAGCCGCTTTAACATGTGCTTAAATCAGGCTAAACTGTTTTTTGAAAAAAGCGTTTTAAACCGTTTTACCTAAAATTTGGCTGTTCTGTTTATTTTTTAAAAAAAAGCTTGCATTTTGTAAATAAATCCTCTATACTAAATCCAATGAAAGAATTTTTGACAGGTTCCTTTGAGAACCAATCGGAAAGAAGCGCAGCTTAAATTCCATTCGCAATCAAGCGCAATCTCGATAATAGCAAACTGGTCAAAAGGCCAGGACGCAAAGCTATAGGGTCTAAGGGCTTTTATAAGCCTATGACAGCCAGTTGCCGAACGAAAGCGTTCTTTTTATACCCAAAAATTAAAAAACAGGGGATTTCCCCCTAGGTAGCAAAAGACGCATCCTCGAAACTTTTTGTCAGCGGCAGTTCGTTTGATACTCTGCCCGGTTTACCGTTTCGTTTTGAAAATGTGTCTTTTTTTAATGCTTTTAAAGCAGAAAAAAGACCAATTTTCACTTAACTGTACCTGACAGCATTGGTTATGTGGTTCTTTTGTACTTAGGCTAAAAATGGGGCAGTCTCGGTTACAAAAGACAAGTTTTAAAAATCGATCTTCTTTTGGATTTTTAAAAACGGGCTTTTTAATCGAGGGTGCTTTTTTAATCCCCAAATTCCGGATTTCATTATCGAGGTGATTTTTAATGTGTTTTACCATCATTTTGACTCCGTTGGGCGCTGCTTTCGGGCTTCTGGCACGAAAAGCCGCCAAACACATGATCCAGCTTCGCTTCGATCGTCCTTTTGGTGATTTCCCGGTAGTGTCTGAAAAAATTGCAGGCAGCTGGATGGCCTTTTTTGCCCTGCTGTTTGCAATTACGGCGCAGATCTTTCAGGATGATCCCATGAAAGTCGCCGAAAATATCATGCTGTTTTCCATCTTTGTCCTCATTGCCGCAACCGACAGCGCCGTGAAAAAAATCCCCAACGAGCTGCTGCTTCTTCTGGTTTTAACCCGGATTTATTTCATCCTTCTCTCGAGAGAGCGCTGGGATTGGCTTGGCAGCCTGCTGGGGTTCGGCACCGCACTGGTTTTGTTTCTTCTGCCCTCTCTCCTGCATGTCACAATCGGTATCGGAGACATCAAATACGCATCTGTTCTGGGTTTTTTGTATGGAAGCGCCTGCTTTTTGCAAATCACGCTAATTATGTCGGTTACCATGGGATTATATGCGATCGTTCTTTACCTGCGCCAAACCGGAACGCTGAAATCCTCGGTTCCTGTTGGGCCGTTCCTCTCTTTTGGCACGGTCATTACCGGCATTTTCCCGATGATCACGCTGGCAAAGGGCATAAGCATCGCCGTTTGAACCGGATGAATAAGGTATTGAGCCGCTACGGCGGTAAGATCATATAAAGTCATAAACGAAAGGAGAACCTAAAATGAGAGAAATAAAAAAAATCCTTCTCTGTGAGGAAGGACAAGGCATGGTGGAATACGGCCTGATCTTAGGTCTTGTGGCCGTTGCCGCCATTACCGCTCTGGTCGCGCTCGGCCCCAAGATTTTGGCAATGTTCAATAAGGCCTCCGACGCATTACCGGCTGCATAATCTAAACAGAACAAAAAAATTAAAAGGAGAAAATCAAAATGAAAAAAATGATGGACACCCTCCTCTGTGAGGAAGGACAAGGCATGGTGGAATACGGCCTGATTTTAGGCCTTGTCGCGGTTGCCGCCATTACCGCTCTGGTCGCGCTCGGCCCCAAGATCCTGGCGCTGTTCAATAAAGCGAACAACGCATTGCCGGCCGCATAAAATCATTGTTCCCTTTTGGAAATAACGATTGGCTGCCCCATTCCATAACAGAGGCGCACTCCTCTGTTAAAACAGTAAAGCAACAGGATTTGTATCATCGGCAAACTTTGGTCCTTCTCTTCCGGCCGGCGTGCTAAACACGCCGGTCGGAGCCCGGAAGGGCTGAGCACCCGGGAAAATCATCAAAGCACCCCCATCAGTAAAAAATTGTGCCCTTAAGAAGACGCCTGACGGCTGAAAATACAGCCGATACAGCTTCTTTGGATCGGCCTTCTGTAACCCCGAATATCGGCGTAAACGGAGGATCCCATGAAACAGCTAATAACAAATTTAAAAAAAGAACGCGGCCAATCGGTCGTTGAGTTTTCTATCATAATATCCATTTTGCTGCTAATGATCTGCGCCATCATCGACTTCGGATGGCTTTTCTACAACAATATTTCGGTGAACAACTGCGCCAGAGAAGGCGCACGCTACGCGATCGTCAATACAGGGACAACCGGCGCCGATCAAGCGATCCGGGACCGCATTCTGGCGGTGGCTCCCGATGGAATCAAGAATAATCTGGGCATTACCATTGCCTATTCCAATACACAAGACCCCGCACTGGGAGATGTTACTGTGACAGTTACGGCTGAAATTCCGGTGCTCACTCCGGTGCTGGGTATTTTTTATCAGGATCAGGTCGTCCCCGTTAGCTCCAAAACAACCATGAAGATGGAATAGCTTCCAACCACTTACAAATAAGCCGGGAAGGTGGGAAATACAATCGAATGAAACGAAAGGCTCTAAAAATATGGGAACGATGGAAAGATGAAACAGGGCAGGCGACTGTCCTGTTTGCCGTATCTTTCGTTGTCTTATGCACCTTTACAGCGCTGGTGATCGATCTGGGCACCGTCATGCTGGAAAAGCAGCGGCTGCAAAACGCCATTGATGCGGCAGTGCTTGCCGCCGCAAGAGAGCTGCCCAATACCGAATCGGCCGAGATGACCGCCGATCATTATCTTACGCTCAATGGCTACACCTCCGCCAACGCGACCATTTCATTTGAAAATGCAAACAATATTATCAAAATCACCGGTTCCAAAGAGGTTCTTTATACCTTTGCCAGAGTGATCGGTCTTACCGGCACCACGGTTCATCCCGTGGCGGCGGCGCAAAAGAAAAGTCTGGGCGAAGTCTTTAACTATGCAATGTTTACGGGCAGCACCACCACCCCGCTCACAATGAGCGGCAGCAATTTTTTAATCGACGGCAACGTGCAAAGCAACTACAAGTTTAATTTTACCGGTTCAAATGTGCATATCACCGGATCGGTCAAATCGGTTTCCACGCTTAGCCTCAACGGATCCAACATCAAAATTGATGGCACCATGCAGGGCTCCAGCATTTCCGCCGGCGGCGGTGTGACCTCCGGCGCCAAAATTTACTCCGCCGCGTCGGTGGTTCCCATGCCGGAATTTTACAGTTTTATTAAGGATCAGGCCATTGCCAACGGAACCTATTATACCGGCGATCAAACCTTTAACGGAAATAATATTAATGTTACGAATTCGATTTATGTCGACGGCAACCTCACCGTGAACTGCAGTAGCTATACGGGATCCGGCTGCATCGTGGCAACCGGCAACATTACATTTAACGGAAGCGGAATCATCAACAACGCAAGCGACGCAGTCTGCTTTTATTCCAAAGCCGGGAACATCGAAATTCACGGCTCGGGCTGCACCATCAATGGCATTCTTTACGCGCCCAAAGGAGCCATCAACATTTCTGCCTCGAACGTAACGGTTTACGGCAGGATGATCTCCGATCAGATATCGCTCTCTGGCAGCCTCTATAAAATCATCAGCTCTTCTTCCGATTTGGACTGTCTGCCCAGCGGAACGACAAAGCTGGTTCAATAACGCTTTAAAAATATTCTGCCTCAAAGGGGAATGTAAACCATATGAAAAAAATCTATCTGTTTGCGGGCATCTTTGCTGTTATCACAGCCTTCGCGGTTTTTTTGTTTGCCTCAGACTTAAGTCACCGCCCCCAAAGCGTTGAAACGGTTTCAGTGGTATCGGCCAAAACCGCCATTGTTGAAAATACCGTCATCACCGAAGCAATGCTGCAAACGGTAAGCCTGCCGCAATCGTCGGTCACAAGCGGAATGGTGCGGAATCTTTCGGATGTAGTTGGGAAGGTTTCTCCCTACCCCATTATTGCCGGAGAATATCTTTATAGCGCCAAGCTTTATGCTTTGGGAGAAAAGGCTGATATGGGCCTTTCCTATTCCCTTTCCGAAAATACCCGTGCGGTTTCGCTTCAGGTTGATGAACTGAGCGGGGTTGGCTATTACATCCGGCAGGGCGACTTTGTCGACATCACCGCCATTTACGCCGATGAGGCTTCTCCCAATAAAAACAATACCGCAGTGATCCTGGAAAATGTAAAGGTTCTTGAGATCGGCAATAAAAGCGGTGCAAGCAAGAAGACCACCGATCAAACTACCGCGGAATATACCACGGTAACGGTTGAAGTTTCTCCGGCCGACGCGCTGAAGCTGATTCACTATTCCCAAATCGGAAAAATCCAGCTGACCTTGCGTCCCACCGGCGATAATCAGATTGTGGGTTCGGCTCCCCTGACCTGACAATGAACCCACCCGCTGTAATTCAAATCAGGTAAAAAACCGGAAAGGCATGATTTTGTATGGCAAAAGCTGAAGAAAAAATTAAGGTAATGATCATCAGCAGCGACACCGATGAACGACTTCTGATCAAAAACCTGCTGCAATCCGGAGAGATCGTCTTAGCCGGATACGCCGGATTAGACGATACCGCACTGGCTAAAATTAAAAGTATTTATCCCAACATTGTGATTCTAACCCTGACCAACGGCGACGGGAACGAGGTTTTTTCCCTCTCACGTGAGATATACCAACAGATTCCGGGCTGCGGCGTGCTTCTGCTCACCAGTCAATCGGGGCTGGATTTATATAACCGCGCCATTGAAGGCGGCGTTCGGAGAGTGCTAGATTTCGGCTGCACCGCGAGCGTTCTCATCGAGAGTATTCATCAGGTCAGCGAATCGGAAAAAAAGCGCCTGCCCGGGTTGGCTAAAACAATGGGACACAAATCCCGCGTCCTGACCTTCTTTGCGGGCAAGGGAGGAACCGGGAAAACCACCTTAGCCGTCAATACAGCGGTGTCTCTGGTGCAAAAGGGACGCCGCGTCATCCTCATCGACATCGACCTGCAGTTTGGTGATGTGAATCTGTTTTTAAACATCGACACGAAGGACACCATTGCCGAAATGGTACAGGAATCGGGCGAATTCACCATCGATAAGATCAAGGCCTTTACCGTGCTGCACAGCTCTGGCCTGCATGTCATCGCAGCCCCCAAAAGCCCGGAATACGCCGAGTATGTCACCCCCGCTCACATTGAGGGCATCATCAATAACCTGCGCCCCTATTATGAATACATCATTCTGGATCTGACCCCCAGCTTCAACGATGTTACCTTAGCGGCCATTGAGAATTCAGACCGCGTGTTTCTGGTCACAGGGCTGGATATCACCGGGCTGCGCAATGTTAAAATTTGTGTCAATATTCTCGAATCCCTTCAGCAAAAGGATAAGCTGTCGTTGATTATCAATAAGGAACATCCCAGTATGATCAGCGTGAAGGATTACCAAAATATCGTTGCCCTGCCCATCGTCTGCCGCATCCGGGAGGACGCAAAGCTCATGACCGAATCTCTCAACCGCGGCATCCCGCTGGTGTTGGCCTATCCCCGCGTGCCGGCCACCAAAGAAATCAAACTGTTCTGCGATAAGATCGACGCCGAATAGAGCGATTCCCTCCCGAACGAAAGGATGAATGGACAATGGGTCTTCTTCAACGAATGGAACAGCAAAAAACGATTCCTGTCCCCGATGCTGGGTCCGATAAACCCGTCTCGGTCAAGGTCGTCGATATTTATAAAGAAAAGAAAGAACGAATTCATCTCACCGTCATCGATGAGATCAATAAATCCGGCACCGAAAAGCTGAGCGACGCCTCGATTTTAACATTGATTGAGGCGACGATGGAGCGGGAGGACATCCCCCGCGCAGACCGCGCAAAGGTCTCTTCGGATATTTACAACGACGTCATGGGCTACGGCCCCCTAGAAGACCTGCTGAAAGATCCGGCTGTCAGCGAGATCATGGTCAACGGCCCGGATTGTATCTACGTTGAACGCAAAGGCAAGCTGGTCAAATCCGATGTGACCTTCCGTGATAACCGCCATGTTATGAACATTGTCGACCGCATCGTCTCTTCGGTCGGCCGCCATATCGACGAGGCAAGCCCTATGGTCGACGCAAGACTGAAGGATGGCTCCCGCGTTAATGTGATCATTCCGCCGCTGTCTCTGGTCGGCCCGGTGATCACCATCCGAAAATTTTCCAAAACACCGCTGAACGCCCAAAATCTGCTGGACTTCGGTTCGCTCAATCAGAGAATGCTTTCCTTTTTGGAGGCCTGCGTCCGTGGGCGGATGAATGTCATCGTATCGGGCGGCACCGGTTCCGGTAAGACCACTCTGCTAAACGTCTTATCCTCCTTTATTCCGGAGGATGAGCGCATCGTTACCATTGAAGACGCTGCCGAACTGCAATTGGTTCAGGATCATGTGGTCACGCTCGAAAGCCGCCCTGCCAACATTGAGGGCAGCGGACAGATCAGCATCCGCGACCTTGTGAGAAACGCTTTGCGGATGCGGCCCGACCGGATTATCGTCGGCGAGGTGCGTTCGGGTGAGACGCTGGACATGCTGCAGGCCATGAACACCGGCCACGACGGCTCGCTGACCACCACCCACGCCAATTCCCCGCGCGATACCGTGTCCCGGCTGGAAACCATGGTGCTGATGTCGGGCATGGAACTGCCCATTAAGGCCATCCGCGATCAGATTTCTTCGGCAATCGATATCATTGTGCAGCAGACCCGCCTTCGCGACGGTTCCAGAAAGATCGTCAACATCACCGAAATCACCGGCATGGAGGGCGACACCGTGAGCATGCAGGATATTTTTACGCTGGAGAACAGTGGCCAGATGGATGTGAACGGCAAAGTAAAAGTGCGGTTTCGCCCCACCGGCGTTTACCCGATGTGTGTGGACAAAATAAGAGAGAACGGGGTGGCCGTATATGACGATTGGTTCCGCGAATAGCCTTTTGCCGACATTGCTTCTGGTCCTCTCCCTTTCCGCTTTATCGTTCTGCCTGTGCGTGATTCTGGTGCGGTGGTGGAAGCGCGACCAGCTAAAAAAAGAAGAGCGGTTCCAAATCCTGTTTCAAACGAACAGCAAGTCTCTTGGCCCCCAAACGCAAAAAAGCGCCGGGTTTAGCGTTGCTGGCGGGCTGTTCAAAAAAACCCGGCTGTTTGACATCATCCGCGACGAGTTAGTGCTGGCAGGACTGATTATCCGGCCAGACGAGCTGCTGATCCTTTGGTTATTTTTGGTGTTTGTCCCATCGGGAATGGCAGCGCTGCTGGGGTTCGGGCTGCTGCCGTCGTTGGCGCTTTGCCTGGCCGGCCTTGCTGCGCCGCCCATGTTTATCCGCATGAGAAAGGCAAAATATCTGGCCAAATTTGACGCGCAGTTAAGCGACGCGCTGGACATCATCGGCAACTGTTTAAAATCGGGCCTCACCTTTTTGCAGGCGCTGGAAAGCATCTCCAATGAAATGGAAGATCCGATTGCCCGCGAATTCAAGCGCATTCTTCGGGAGATCAAATATGGCAGCACGCTGGAAACCGCGCTGACCGCCATGACCCAGCGCATGAAAAGCGAGGATCTTCTGCTGATGGTTTCGGCCGTGCTGATCCAACGCCAGGTCGGGGGCAATCTTTCCCAGCTTCTTTCCAACATTTCGGTTACCATTAAGGAGCGTATTAAATTAAAGCAGGAGATCCGGGTCATCACCTCCACCGGGCGCATCTCGGGCATGGTGGTCGGCGGGCTTCCCGTGCTGCTTCTTTTGCTGCTGATGCTCATCAACCCCAATTATGTATCAACGTTTTTCACCACCAAATCGGGCGGTATCATGCTGGCTGTTGCCGGCATCATGGAATTGATCGGATTTATGTTTGTTCAAAAAATCGTATCGGTTAAATACTAAAAATTTTTGAAAGGAATGATCGTGGTGCTGCTGTTCTTTCTGGTGGTTTCCTCCAGCGTGCTTGCCTTCTGGCTTTTTGCGCTGGTGTTTTATCTGATTGATCATACTATTTTAAGCAAGCAGCGCCGGCTCCGCGCGATCAACAAGCATCAGAAGATTGAAATGTATGTCGAGCTGGAAAAGTCTTTTTACGATCGGTTTGTTTCGCCCATTTTAAAGAAATTTTCGGTTCTGTTTGTGCGCATGCTTCCCAAAAAAAGCACGAAATCCACAACGAAAAACAAACGTTTGGAGCTCATCGAGAAGCAGCTCCACTATGCGGGATTAAACATCTCTGCCACTGATTTTCTGATTATGCGCAATCTGATTGCCGGCATCACCGGCGGCTTGCTCAGCGGCACCATGGGTTTGCTGCGCCAATACTTTGGGTCCTCGGCTTTAATCACTGTGTTTGCCGGCGTGGTGGGGGCTCTTTCATCCTTTGTCAGCCCGTCTTATTTTCTCAAGAGCCGCATATCCTCTCGCAGCCAGAAAATCAGGCAACAGCTGCCCGAGGTCATGGATCTTTTAAGCGTCAGTATTGAAGCCGGTCTGGGCTTTGACGGAGCGCTCATTAAAATCAGTGAAACCATTTCGGGTCCGCTGGTCGATGAACTGATGATCTTAAACCGCGACATTAACATGGGCTGTCCCCGCAGCCTTGCCCTGCGCAACTTTGGCGAATGCTGCGATGTCAAGGAGCTCAAGGTCTTTGCCTCCTCTCTGGCGCAGGCCGAGCAGCTGGGGATTCCCATCAAAAACGTGCTGAATACCCAGGCGGCTCAAATCCGCATGTCGCGCCGGCAAAAGGCACAGGAAAAAGGCATGAAAGCGCCGGTCAAAATCATGCTGCCCATGGTTGTCTTTATCTTCCCGGTGATTTTCATTATTCTGCTCGGGCCAACAGTCATGAACATTATTAATCAATTTATGAAATAAGAATCAAACAAAGAAAACGGAGTTGAAACTATGGTCTGTTCGATTGCCATTGAGAACAAAATCATTGCGTCTAAGGTTTCTGTGGCCAACCATTTTAAGAGTCGTCTTTTCGGCCTGATGTATAAAAAAAAGCTGGACGACAACAGCGGGCTTCTTCTGACCCCCTGTACCCAGGTTCACACCTTTTTTATGCACTTCCCCATTGATGTGCTGTTTCTTTCGCAAGACAATGAGATTTTATCCATTCAGACCCTTCCTCCCTGGAAGGTCAGCTACAACATCAAGGAATGCAAAAAGATTCTGGAGCTTTGCAGCGGCGTGGCCGGTGTCTATGACCTAAAATCAGGAATGATTCTGCAGGTTGAAGCAAACCCAACGAAATCAAAAGCGGATGTGAACGGAAAGGAGAAGTTCCATGTTGAAAGCTGATAAAACCATTGCGCATGTCAACACCGCTGAAATGCGCAAAAGCATTCTTTCCCCCACACAGGAAAAGCCGGCGTTCAAGAAAAAAATAAGCGGTTACAATATGAAAGAGGTCGATGCGTTTATCGCCACCCTCAACACCTTGCTGGAAACCACCAAATCCTCCTTCCAGTCGGAAAACGAACAGATGCGCAACGAGGTCTTTATTCTCACCAAGGAGCGGGATAACCACGCCAAACAGATCGCCGAGATCAAGGCTGGCTGCGACAGCCAGGTTGCAGCTCTGACCGAAGAGCTAAACCGCGTGCGCAAACAATTTGAGGACGCGCGCGACCGCGCTGCCGCCCTGCAAAGCACCGTGTCCGCGCAGGAGGAGCTGCTAAAGAGTAAACCCGATATCGATCTTTTAGAGCAAAAGCTGGTGGAATGCGAACAGCAGCTCTCGCAGGAGAAGGCAAGCAACAGCTTTCTTTCGGGCAAAAACGAGCAGCTGACCGCCTCGCTCGAATCTGCCACAACAGAAAATACCATGCTGAAATCCGATATTTCCGCGCTCCGGCTTTCAAACAAACGCCGGCAGGCATCGCTGGAGGGCAGCCTGTTCACCTACACACGGGATTTGGCTGAATACCTGCAAGACATCAAGAATCACCTTTCTGCCGTCACGGTGATGGCCGATGAAATCGGCTCCAACGCCAAAAAAACCGATAGCCTGATCCGGGAGAACTTTACCAAAAAGCCGGATAAAGAATAACCGGCTCCTCCGCGTATTCCAACAGCATAAAAGCCCCCTTTAGCAACACCGCCAAAAAAGTGACTATCATAAACCGAACGCCTCCTATTGCCGCTTTTTTCATTCTGGACTAAACCAGAGCAAACACGGCTCCCTCCTTCAGCGAAAAGGAAGACGCCTATGGAAATACATTAACAGAAACCACCTTCACCGGCAGGGATTTGGTACCATCTACCGCTCTATTGACTTCACACAAGAAAAAGAATATACTTATATTTATGAAAATAGTGTTCTGACCAGAGCGACCGAAGGCAATATTCAGGTTGATACGGCTTGGAACGTCATTGGCAAAACGATTGTGAATACCCTCTTCTATACCTATGACGCTGACGGAAAGATGACCAAAAAGGAAATCTGCGATGAGACCGGAAAAATCCGCGCATACTACTACACGCATGGCGAAAACGGCGAGGTGGTCACGCAGTTCTGGGTGAATGATAAGTATGTCACCAGCCATTCCAAAAAAGACCAATTCGGCCGCAAGGTATTTGACGAAATGCAGCTGGGCAGCGGCTTTTTGTCCCGGCAGTTCACCTACCATACCGGTAATGTGACTGAGGAACATATTAACAGCAATAAGCTGAAACCCAGCCCGACCACCCAGTTGGTGAGCCAGATTGTCCTTTCCGGCGGGCGCACCCTTTCCTATGAATACGATGCGGAGGAACGGATCACCAAAGTAACCGACAACATGGACGGAACTGTGGAATATACCTATGATGCGCTGGGCCAGCTCTTGACCGAAACCAGAGACGGCGTTACGACAAAATTTGCATATGATCATTACGGCAACCTCACAGCAAAGGGCGTCTGTGATGAAACCGGTACCTTTGTTGAGGAGAGCAAGATTCTCTTCACTTATGGCGACGCCAATTGGAAGGATCTGCTGACTGCCTATAACGGCCAAAGCATTTCCTATGACGGGCAGGGCAATCCTCTCTCCTACCTTGGGCATACCTTAACCTGGGAAAAGGGCAGACAGCTAAAATCTTTCGATGGTATTAGCTATACTTATAACGCAAACGGGATCCGTACCAGCAAAACGATAAACGGCGTGCTTCACACCTATATCCTCGACGGCACAAAAATCCTGCGTGAGACCTGGGGCGAAAATACGCTCATTCCGCTCTACGGCAACGAAGAGAGTGTCTGCGGTATCATTTATAACAACACCGCTTTCTACTTCCAGAAGAACCTGCAGGGCGATATTGTGGCGCTCACCGATCAGAACGGCGAAGCGGTGGCGAAATATTCCTATGTTGCCTGGGGTGTTTGCACCATTACTGAAGACACATCCAGCCTTGGTATTGCCGCCATTAACCCTTTCTGCTACAGAAGTTACTTGCATATTGTAGTAATAATGTTATCAATCGCAATGATCAAAACGGCTATTGTTCCAGTAGTGGCATTCCAACTTCAAGAAAAACATATAGCGGTGTTGTTGGATTTGGAATTCAGATATTGATCATGGCTAATTTTGCATGCTTTCAAGGATTTTTCGGTGTTGAATTAGTATGGTTTTTTCCGTCTATCAATCATAATTTCAATAACAATTTAATTCCCTGGTGTTACATTTTCACCGGCGGTGAGGTAGGAATTACTATAGATGTACCCAAACTACTGTCGTCAGATTTTTTAAATGATCCCAAAATAGTTTATGAAGCTCAAAAAGTCAAATTTGGTTCATTTCCATTACTGTTAATCGTTGTCGCCGTTATCGTTATTATTATTTTTTTGATACGGCGGCATATATTAAAAAATGGGTTTCGCAAGGCTCTGCCCGAATTCATTGCCTATGGAGTGATAGCAGTAATATTAATTGTGTTAGTAATTGTCCCTTCGGTTTATACCTTTTTTGATGCATATAATAAAGTTTACTATCCATATGTTGATGGGGAGGCATGCGTTGTTGAAGGAACCATATATGATTACTCAGCAACATTAGACCTCGATGAAACTCCTAAATACGAAACATTTTACATCAATAATGTGGAATTTGGAATACCTGGGTTCACAACGCCTTGGGGATATCCCTTGATGCAAGGCGACGGCGGAATTTTATAAAATGGGCTTAACTGCAGAATAACCTATGTATTTTATAAATTTGAGAATGTCATCATGAAAATTGAAATAGAATAGTTTTAGGATTTTTATTATAGCCTAAATCAATGAATTTTTAATTGGTCAAAAAAACAATGCCGGGAACTAAGAATAGTTTCCGGCATTGTTTGGGTTTATCCGCTGTTTTTTATTAATGTTGAAAGTTAAAGGAGGCGAATGGATGAAAATGCCCTTATCCAATCTAATGAAGGCTTCCATCCTGCCAAGACGCATAAACGATATTGAAAGACAGGGGCTGCTTTTTGAGGCACGTTATTTCGTCGCAGCAGGGGTTGGTTCCGAATCCTTATAATTTAAAATGTTGTTTTTCAAATCATTGTTGTCAAAGGTGCGGTCGCCCAACTGGTTACTCCAGACATTGTTTTTATTTAAGGCAAACAACCCGCCGCTCGCTTGAAAGATTTCATAAAAAGGCTGATCTTCCGGAAAAATCGTGTAGGAGTCATTAAACAGAAACAGAAGATACTCCCCTCCCTCCTGGATTTTTGGCTGATCTTCGTAAACGGAAGTGGGATCGTCCGGATCTCCTTCCACCCGGATGGAGATAGTTTTCTCGTCATAGGGGGTGCCCTTGATGACTGTGCTAATCGCAAAAGAATAGCGGGTTCTAGTCGTTTCCACCAGTCCGTTATCGCTCTGTGGATCGCCGCCGACGGCTCTGTTGTCCAGCGGATAGGCGTCGCCGTGCCCCGTAAATTTCCCGGTAACAATCAAGTCGGCGGTTTTAATCATTTCCTCTTGGGAGACGGCAGGGTAGACATTGCTGACGCTTGTTCGGTTTCCAATCATTTTGGGAACTGTATAGGCAATTATCCCACCCACTAAGGCTGTGACAAGGCAAAGCAATACTATTGTTTTTTTCTTCATGTTCATTTCCTCCTGTGATCAATTGTAGATTTCTTCTACAGCTAAAAGATCATCAAAATACAGAGACCTTTTGCTTGTTTCACCCACTGGCCCTTCTTTATACATCGTTGCATCATAAACATCAGAGTGCCCAAGACCCAGCATATGCCCCACTTCATGGGTCATAACATTTTGAATATCATAAGACGCAGATTCCCCATTGTTATCAAAGGGGAACGAAACATTAATATCAATGTCTGCTTCTATAATATACCACTTTCCCCAGACCCATGTACTAAACCAATGCGTTCGCATTAAATAGACGTCTGTGCCGGATGTAGGCCTAAATCCTTTTGTAACTCGATTTTCACCATCTGAGGATTGATTAAAATAATTATTATTGTGCCTCCAGCCGGCGGAATCCACCACGTGATAACCAATGCCATAGGTCCACGTTTGGCAAGAATAGTAAATAGCATTTACGGTTTCATTGGAAAAGCCACTGTAAGAAACCAGTGCCGCAGGCCTGTTTTTAATGCCGCCGCTAACATTTATGCTGTAGGCCGCCGCAGATAAGGCGAAACCAAGAATAAACGAAACTACTAATAATAAAGCAACGCCAACTTTTTTTCTCACTTTGTTACCTCCTGTTTTAATGAACTCTTTTTTAATCGTTATAGAAAGATTACATTGGGAGAG
>CAYRYQ010000003.1:0-65367 GCA_964428505.1 uncultured Eubacteriales bacterium | reverse complement strand
GTCGATACGGTAAGGCGGCCAAGACACAGGAAGCAAAAAGACGTTGTGCCCTCATTTTTCAGCGCTTTATTGGAAAAAATTTCAGTACAAGCGCGTTTTTTATCTTCGTACAAAACCACTCTTTGCTTTTCAAGCTTTTTGCGGTGCGGGCTTTTTTGACAGTCTGAGGGCGCCGCGGAAATTCCGCGGCACCCTGTTTGTACAATGACAGGTATAAAATTAATCGGCGGCAATGGCCTCAAAGCCGTCCGGAATGGTGACGCCCAGCGCCTCTGCGTTGGCGGCGTTATACTTTTTGGTGACTTTGCTGGAAAGCTGAACCTCCATGGATGCGGGATCCTTGCCGTTCACCAGCACTTCATAGGCCATCTCACCCGTCTGGTAGCCCAGGTCATAATAGCTGATGGACAGGGTCGCAACGCCGCAGCCTTTGCAGATGCCCTCTTCTCCTGCAATGACCGGAACTTTGGCATTGAGGCAAACGCTGTTGATCATTTCCGTATTGGCGGCGGCGGTGTTATCGGTGGGAACATAGATCACATCGCTGTTCTGCGCCGCATTGGTGGTCACCATCTGCAGATCGTTGCTGTCGGCAAAGGTGTACTGGGTGCAGGTATAACCCATTTGCTCCAGCATGGGCTGAATGGTATTGGCCTGATAAACCGAGTTGGGCTCCGCAGAGCAATAAAGAATGCCCACTTTTTTCGCATTGGGGAACAGCTCGTTCAGCAGCGCGGCCTGCTCGTTCAGCGGCGCAAGATCCGAAGTGCCGGAAATATTGCGGCCGGTGGTGCCGGTCCAGCTGCTGATATCCAGCGCGGTGGCATAGTCAGTGATGGAAGTGCCCAGGATGGGGATCTTGGTGGTGGCGGCAGCCGCGGCCTGCAGCGGCGCGGTGGCGTTGGCCAGAATCAGATCCACGCCGTCGGCGGTGAACTGGTTGCAGATGGTGGCGCAGGTCGGCGCGTCGCCTTGTGCGTTTTGCTCCACAAAGGTTACTTTATCGCCCAGCTTTTCGGTCAGCGCGTCGCGGAATCCCTGCGTCGCGGCGTCCAGCGCGGCGTGCTGGATCAGCTGGCAGATCCCGACGGTATACCCCTCGGACTTCTGACAGCCGGATAACGACAGAAGGCCGGTGCAAAGCATCGCAGAGGCGGTCAGTCCCGCGAGGATACGCTTCATTTTTTTCATATGTAATTTCTCCTTTTGTTTGATTTTAAGGAATGCATTACATTCCCTGAAATCATGCTTTAATTGTTTTAGACTTTAGCACTTTTAGTAGTAAAAGTCAATAGTTTTTCACAAAAAAAGAGAACTATGCATGATTTTCCTTGAAAATGCCCGTTGGAAGCAATCCCCAGTCCGCCAATGCGCCGCGTAGTTTTTCGGGGGTTTGAAACAGATGGGTGGCAAAACCTAAGGCCGCGGCGGCGCGGATATTCACGGGGGTATCGTCCACAAACAGCGTTTCCTCCGGCACCAGATGAAAGGTTTTGATCGTATGCAAAAAGATATCCGGGTTCGGCTTGCGCATTTTGACACGATAAGAAATTACCATGCCGTCCATCTCCGCAATGGCAGGGCATAGGGGCAGAAATTCTTCAAAGCGGTGCGAGAAATTCGATAATAAGTAGCAAGGGACGCCATGTTGATGCAGCTGTTCCACCAAATGCTCCATCCCGGGCCGGGTGGGTAAATAATGGGGCCAGAGCAGCATGAATTTACGCAGCGCCTCCCGGTCTTCCGGGGCTACTCGGGGGAGCAGCTTGCGATAGACCGCATCGCTGTCGTATAGCCCCTGATCGTAAAGAAGCCAGGGGCTGTCATCGGCAAACAGCGGTTCAAAAAATTGCCGGGCCTTTTCGGCGCCGCCCAGCAGCTCCTCCAGCAGCGCTTGAAACCGGATCTCCACAAACACGCCGCCGCAATCAAACAAAACGGTTCGGATCATCATTGTACCTACCTTATTCATTATTATTGGGCCGATAAAAGGGTATCCTCCGGCGTCAGCTGGTCGCCGACCGACACACCCGCAAAATAAGCGTTAAAAATATCCTTGGCGATGGAGCCCACATAGTTGCCGTGGGCACCGTGTTCCACCACAACGCTGACCGCGATCTGCGGGTCGTTGGCGGGAGCAAAGGAGACGAAGGTTCCGTTGGCAGTGCCGCTGGGCACGGAAGCGGTACCGGTTTTGGCGCCGGCCGTGATGCTGTAGGAGGAGCCGAACACCCCTGCCGCCGTACCGGAGGTGGCGCATTCCAGCATGCCTTTCATAATCGCCTCGTAGTTTTCGGCTTTCATTTCAAGACTGTCGGCCACTTCGATTTTTTCGTTCTGGACGCAGACCCCGGAGGTGGCATTATAAACGCCTTTGACCAGATGGGTGGTGTAGCGGGTGCCGCCGTTGACGATGGTAGCCACATAGTTGGCCAGCTGCAAGGGAGTGAACAGGTTGTCTGACTGGCCGATGGCTGCCTGCAGCGTGTCGCCCGGATACCAATAGTCTCCGATGGTCTTGCGATAGGCGGTGCCGGCCAGAACCCCGGGCGCTTCTCCGGTTTCCACACCGGTTTTGACGCCCAACCCCAGCTTCAGGCAGTAGCTGTTCAGATGGTCGATCCCCAGCCGGTCAGCCGCCTCGTAAAAGTAATAGTTGCAGGAATTTTTCAGCGCCTGCACGATATTCTGCAGCCCGTGTCCGTGGCCGTATTCCGTGTAGATCCAGCAGCGGGGGCTGTATCCGGAGGAGGCGTATTTGGTGTAAACCCCCACATCGTTGATTTGCTCGTTGATGGTCACGGCCCCTTCCTCCAGCGCGGCGATCCCGGTGGCCATCTTGAAGGTGGAGCCGGGGGCATAGGTGCCGAAAAAGGCCCGGTTGAACAGCGGCTTTTTTGTGTCGGCCGCCAGCGCGTTATAATCGTTTTTGTATTGGTCCTGCGTGTAGGTGGGGTAGCTGGCGGAGGCCAGAATCGCGCCGCTGTGGATATCAATCACCACCACCGCGCCGGCATTGGCGTCCGCTCCGTCCCGTCCGGGCTCATTGCCCCGGCGGGCAATGGTCTCGACACAGCTTTTTAAGGAATCCTGCGCGATTTTCTGCAGCTTGCTGTCGATGGTCAGCACCACATTGCTGCCGCTTTCCGCTTCTTTCAGATTGGTGACGTTCAGCACCTTGCCGGAAGAATCCCGCTCAATGACCCGGGCGCCGTCGGTGCCCTTCAGCGCGCTTTCCATGGCCTTCTCAATGCCGCTTTTTCCCACGGTATCATTCATTTTATATCCTTTGGCCGCAAGGTCGGTATACTCTTCCGCATAAATCTTATCCACATAGCCCAGCAGATGGGGCGCCAGAGAAGGATCGGTATAGTAGCGGATTGGCTCGGTGTCGATATCCACGCCGGGAAATTCGTCGGAGAGCTGCTTGATGCTGGCCACGGCGTCCACACTCAGGCCGCTGGCAAATTCATAGGGGGTGGAAAGGGAAAAGGAGCTAAGATCCATCTCATAGCGCACTCCGGCGATTTCGCGCTGATCTTCCGGCGCGTAATCTTCCAGATCATACGCCTTTACCAGCGCCGCGAACGTATCCTGCGCGGTGGGGGTCCCTTTCAGCTTCAGGGCAGACCAGAGCCGGGTCAAGGAAGCGTCTTCCATATCGTCGGTGGTATAGTCGAAGGGGGCTTCCGCGGTGAGGGGCAGGCTGTCATAATAAGAAAGCTGATATTGCTCCATCAGCCGGATCAGGCCTGAAATAATGCCGTTTTGCTTTTCTTTGGGCATCAGGGCCCGGGTAAATTTAACGCAATAACCGGTGGTATTGGTGACCAGCGCCACACCGTTGCAGTCGTAGATACTGCCGCGGGAAGCGGTGATCGTTTCGGTGGAATAAATTTTCTGCTCCGATTGTTTTTTATAGGCTTCTCCTTCCACCAGCTGCAGCCGGATCAGGGCAAACACATAGCTTAAAAAGACCAGCACCACCAGCACCACCACCAGCGCATAGCGAAATCTGCCGTTTTTTAAGGTCATGCCAGCTCCTCCTCCTTTGCGCGGAATTTACGGTCAAAATGATAAAGAATGCCGTAGACCGGATAAGAAAGCACTCCGGTAAACAAAAAAATCGGCAGAATCTGATGGAGCAGCGCGGTGCCGAAGGGCATCATGCCCCAGAGCAGCAGATGATAAAGATAATCCAGCAGCAGCTGCACCGCCACCGTGACCAGCGAGGCATAAACATAGATCAAAAACTTCCGCTGCAGAAAAACCTCCAGCGCCGCCGCAACAAAATAGGCGGCAAACATGAAAACGATCGCGTCCAACCCCACCACAGAGGCCGTGGTCAGCTGGGACAGTAGCCCGGCGATCAGGCCGAAATAAGCGGAAAACGCGGGGCTTTCAAAAAAGGCCACCCCAATGGTCAGCAGCAACAAAAGAGAGGGCGCGCGCCCTAAAAAGCGCACGCCAAAAGCCGGCACACTCTGCAAAAGAAAGCATACCAGGGTCATAAGGACATATTCAATGATTTTTCGATAGCTGCGGGGTTTTGAAAACATCAGCGTTCCCCCTGCTCACTTTCAAAATTGGTGATCACAAAAACGGTGCTGACCTGATCCACATTCACAGCGGGCTCCAGCACCGCATATTGGGAGATGCCGTGGCTCTCCGTTTTGAGCTCCCGCACCCGGCCGATCAACACGCCCTTGGGGAACACGCCGCCCACGCCGCTGGTTTCCACCGCGTCTCCGCTGTTGAGCACCACGCTGTTGTTCAGATAGGCCATTTTCAAAAGCCCCTGTTCCGAAAGGCTGTAGTCCCAGTCCACCACGCCCACGTCTTGCGTGCGGGTGACCATGGCGCCGATCTCACAGGAGGAGTCCAGCACCGTGGTCACCTTGCTCCAGGTGAGCCCCAATTCGTTGATATAGCCCACCACTCCGTCGGCGGTGATCACCAGGTCCTTTTTTTCCAGCCCGTCGGCAGAGCCTTTATTTAAAGTCAGGGTATGGGAATAGCCGTTCTGATCGTTGGCCACCACGAGACAGGTGGAAAACTGAAAGTCGGTATGCTCTTCGGCAATGCCGAGCATCGCCTTGAGGCTTTTGTTTTCGTTGGCATATTCCTGCGCGTCCCGGATCAGCTGGGCAGAGCCGGCCAGCTCGTTTTTCAGCTTGTTGTTTTCTTCCTCCAGTTTCTGATAATCCGTGTAGGCCTCCACCAGATTTCCGCCATAATTGAGGACGGTGGCGCTGAATTTCTGCACCGGGGTGACCAGCGTGCCAATACTATTTTCAAAAAAAGACATGTGCCCGCTGGACGCGGTATCCAGCACCATCATGGTCAGCAGCAGCACCGCAATGATACACAGAGAAAGGAAGGTTTTTGTTTTTAAAAATGCTTTCATTATCGGGTAATGGTTGCCCAGAGCACCGGATCTTCCAGGCTTTTTCCGGTGCCTAAGGCCACACAGTCCAAGGGCTCCGGCGCAATATGCACCGGCATGCTGGTTTCTTTGTTTACCAGCGTATCCAGCCCGCGCAGCAGCGCGCCGCCACCGGTGAGGGTGATGCCGTGGTCAATGATATCCGCCGAAAGCTCCGGCGGCGTGTCTTCCAGGGTCTGCTTGATGGCGTCTACCACCAGCTGCACCGATTCCGCCAGTGCCTCCCGGATATGGGCCGCGCTGATATCCACGTTTTTGGGCAGACCGGTGATCAGATCACGGCCGCGCACGCTCATTTCCCCTTCCCCGGTGTAAGGATAGGCAGAGCCGATCTCGAATTTAATTTCTTCCGCAGTGCGATCACCGATCAGCAGGTTGAAATGCTTTTTCACATAGGCCACGATCGCCGCGTCAAAGGCGTCGCCCGCCACCCGCACCGAGCGGGAAGAAACGATTCCACCCAGTGAGATCACCGCCACCTCTGAGGTGCCGCCGCCGATATCCACTACCATGCTCCCGGTGGGCTCGCCCACCGGGAGCCCTGCGCCGATGGCAGCCGCCAGCGGCTCTTCAATGATCCGCACATCCTTGGCCCCGGTTTCATAGGCGGCATTTTCCACCGCGCGGTGCTCCACGTCGGTGACGCCGAAGGGGATGCAGATCAAAATCCGCTTTTTGGTAAAGGCGTTGTTGCCCATCGTTTTCTTTAAAAAGAACCGCAGCATGGCGGAACCGCTTTCAAAGTCGGCAATGACCCCTTCTTTTAAGGGGCGGACCGCCCGGATGCTGTCCGGCGTGCGGCCGATCATATCCTTGGCTTCCTGCCCGACCGCCACCACCCGGTTGGCCGTGGTGTCAATGGCCACCACGCTGGGCTCCCGCAGAATAATCCCCTTGCCGCTGCGGTAAACAATGGTATTGGCGGTGCCGAGGTCAATGCCGATATCGGTATAATTAATAAATTTAAGCGCTGCAAATTTTTTGAAAAATTGAATCATCTTTCGTTTGTTTCCTTTCCGAATGTATCGCTTTGTATCAGCTGCTGAAACAGGGCGGTGGGAAAACCCATCACCGTGTGGTAGCTGCCATTGATTTCCGCCACAAATCCGCTGTCCTGCACGCCGTAGGCGCCGGCCTTGTCCAGCGGAGAGCCGGTTTGAATATAGGCGCGGATCTCCGCTTCCTGAAGGGTGCGGAAGCGCACTGTCGCCCGGTCGTGAAACTGATGCGTGCTGCCGCCCTTTTGCAGATAAACGCCGGTATATACTTCATGGCTTCTGCCGCTGAGAGCAGAAAGAATGGCAAAGGCCTCTTCCGCGTCTTTTGGTTTGCCAAGAACACGGCCATTGAAATAAACAATGGTATCCGCCGCCACCAGAAGGGTACCCGGCGGCGCCAAGACCGAACGGCCTTTCCCTTTGGCCAGCGCTTCCACCAGCCTCCCGGGGTCGCGCTCCCGCACGGAGCGCTCGTCGAAATCCGGCCGGACCACCGAAACGGAATAGCCCAGATCGCGAAGGAGCTGCAGCCGCCGGGGCGAGCCGCTTGCCAGCAAAAGGTTCATGTGTGAAATCCGATCTGCCCCTGCTCATATTGCCGGAGCTGCTGCAGAAGACGCGCGTTTTCCTCTTTCAGGGCCTGCAGCTCCTCCTCATAGGCTTGTTTGCTTTTTTGCTGGTCGATGCCGCTGGATTCCAGCTGGGTGAGATAACGCCGGATTTCTTCCCGCAGACGGGTGCAGGACACTTTGTTTTTTTCGTTTTGGTCGCACAGATCCAGGCTGCAAAGTATGGCCGCCATGGTGACGCTGAGCTTTTCGTTGCCGCGCAAAAGTTCCCGGATTTTGCCGTCTACCAGTTCCGCCAGCTTCAGTGTGTAGGCGCGGTCTTCCTCCGTCATCACCACAAACTCGCTTCCCGCCACCGAAATGCTGATTTTGTTCCTGCCCATGGTTCTCCCCCTTCCTTTGCTTTTTCTCTTAAATTATTATACGTGCTTTAACCGGATTTTTCAAGATAATATTTGACAGGTTTTGTTAAAAATAATATAATGTTCCCCGATTGGGGGAGCGAAAGATGGATTTTTTCAGTTACATGGCAACCGCCTTCGGGCAGGTAGCCACTTTGGCGATTCTGGTGCTGGTTGGTTTTTTTTGCGATAAAGCAAAGATATACACGGAAACCGTTTCTCGGCAGTGCAATGATTTGTTGTTTTACATCATTACACCCGCCGTTATTATTGACTCTTTTCTAAGGGTTTCATTCACGCGGGAAAAAGGAATGGCTCTTTTGGCGGCCGCGGGGATCGCGCTGATCTTCCATCTGCTGGGGGCGCTGGCCATTCGCCCTTTGTTTGCCAAGTCGGGGGAGGACCGGCCGGTGTTCCAATATGCCACGATGTATGGCAATCTGGGCTATATGGGTCTGCCGCTGGCCGGCGCCGTGGCCGGGGAGCTGGGGGTATTCTATTGCTCCGCCGCGGTGGTGGTATTTAATATTTTTGCCTTTACCCACGGGGTGACCCTGATGGAAAAAGAGGAAAAGAAGATTCAGCTGAAGAAGCTGCTTGTCAACCCGGGCTCGCTGGGGATTCTGATCGGGCTGCCGCTGTTTCTGCTGCACGTGAAGCTGCCGGCAATGCTGGGCGCGCCCATCGCCTATATCGGCAATCTGAACACACCGCTGGCCATGCTGATGTTCGGCACCTATCTCGCCCATACCGATCTGATCGGGATGTTTCGCCGCGGGGAAAATTATCTGGTGGCATTTCTGAAATTGCTGGCGTTGCCGCTCGTGATGATCGGCGGGCTTTATCTGGTCGGCGTCCGGGGAGAGTTGCTGGTTACCGCCGCGGTGTTCTGCAGCGCGCCCACCGCCAATAACACGGTGATGTTCGCGGCCAAATACGGCCGGGATACCGGCACCGCCTCCAAGGTCGGCGGCTTCACCGCTGTGCTCTCGATTCTGACCATGCCGCTCTGTATCGCGCTGGCGGATTTTCTGGGGTAACCTCCCGGTTTTAAAAACAACAGAAATAGGAATAAAAAATAACAAAAAAACATAATGGGATCGTCTTTTTGCGTTGTATCAATTTATTGCATTTTCTGCGGCAGCCATTTTTTATCACAAACAACCCTTTTTTTATAAATATTGACTTTTAATAAATAATAAAATATGGATTGATTTTATGAAAGCCTCGGTTGTCGGGCAGATTGATGATTGTTTTTTTATGGGGCGCGTTTTAATGAAAAAAAGGAGGAGCCAAATGAAAGCGAAGCGGGTTATTTTAGTGGTCATGGATGGAATCGGCAGCAGGAATCAGGATTTTGGCAATGCGGTGAAAGCGGCGCATACGCCAACACTGGAGCGGTTGATGCTTAGCTGCCCCCATACGGAAATCAAGGCGCATGGTACGGCGGTCGGCATGCCTTCCGATGCGGATATGGGGAACAGCGAAGTGGGGCATAACGCGCTGGGGTGCGGTCAAATTTATGCGCAGGGGGCCAAATTGGTTGATGAATCCATTAAAAGCGGAAAAATGTTTTTGTCTGTCGCCTGGAAAGGTTTGATTGAGAACTGCAAAAAGCAAGACTCCACCCTGCATTTTATCGGGCTTTTGTCTGATGGGAATGTTCATTCCAACATCCGCCATCTGGTTGCCATGCTGCGTCGGACGAAGGCACAGGGGGTCAGAACCGCCAGAATCCATGCCTTGCTGGATGGCAGGGATACGCCACCAAGATCCGCGCTAAAATATGTGCGGGAGCTGCAGGATACGTTGGCAGAATTAAATGACACCCGCTTTGACGCGCAAATTGCTTCTGGCGGCGGCCGGACGTGCGTCACCATGGATCGTTACGGTGCAGACTGGAGAATGGTGGAAACCGGGTGGAAAACCCACGTGTTGGGGGAGGGAAGAAGCTTTGAAAATCCGGTGGAAGCGATTGAGACTTACCGAAAAGAATACAATGTGGATGATCAGAACCTTCCTCCTTTTGTGATTGCAAAAGAAGGAAAGCCGGTTGGAGAAATATTGGATCATGACAGTGTGATCTTATTTAATTTTAGAGGTGACCGCGCGATTGAGCTCAGCTTGGCTTTTGAACAGGAAGATTTCAAGCAGTTTGATCGGGTTCGTTTTCCAAGGGTTCAGTTTGCCGGTATGCTACAATATGACGGGGATCTTCAGCTGCCGAAAAAATATCTGGTTTCGCCGCCGGATATTCAAAATACGCTGTCTGAGCTGCTGATTCAACATGGATTGAGGCAGTTCGCCGTATCCGAAACGCAGAAATATGGCCATGTCACCTATTTCTGGAACGGAAACCGCAGCGAAAAATTGGATGAGAAGTTGGAAACCTTTGCGGAAGTCAAATCGGATCGGGTGCCCTTTAATCAGCGGCCATGGATGAAATCGGCGGAAATTGCAGATGCCGTCATCGAGGCAATTCAGTCGAATCAATATGATTTTATTCGATGCAATTTCCCAAATGGGGATATGGTGGGGCATACCGGCGATTACGATGCAACCGTTCTGGCGGTCGAAAGCGTGGATCTTGCCCTGCGGCGGATTGTGCTGGCGGCCGATCAGGAAAATGCGGCGCTGCTCATTACGGCGGATCATGGTAATGCGGAAACAATGAAAGAGAGCGGCGAGGTGGGGAAAGAGCAAATTATCACCGCCCATTCCCTGAGTGCGGTTCCGTTTATAATCTATTCCAATTCCGCCGCATACCATTTGAAAGACGGCGCGTTTGGTCTGGCGAATGTCGCGCCTACCATCGCACGGCTTTTTGGTCTTTCCCCGTTCGCGGCATGGGAGGAAAGCATGCTGAGGGAATGATTATGCAGATCTGCCAAATTATTATGTCGATTGCCGGAGACCAATATGAAGATTTAATGGATGTTAAACTTTCATTTGATCCAGAAAATGGCAGATGGATCATCCAAAGAGAGTATGCGGAGCCAATGTGGGTGGGGGTTGGAGCTGCACCGTCCAAAAGTCAGATGAGAAAATTCTGAAAGTGTTGTAAGCGGATCATATGCAATAACTTCAAAAGAAGATATACTGAAGAGGTCTGATGTAATCGTATTGGGAGAAATCGTGGAGCAGCTGCCGGGAAAATATAACAACCCTGACAGAACCTTGATCGATGAAAAAGGTGTTATCACCAACGCCTGGGAAACCAGCTACATTGTAAAAATCAAAGAGGTCTATAAGGGAACTCCTTATGACACCCCTTATGACGAGGAAACCATCGTTGTAAGAACATGGTTTAGAGTAGGATTGCCTCCCCTTGATGATAACACATATATCATTGAATCTGATGTGGAAGAATATACTCTTACCGTTGGGAGTGAGGCGATCTTGTGCCTGTATGATGGCGGAGACCTCTCTGTTAATACTGATAAGACCGGATATGGCATTACTGCCGGTAGCAAGGGCTATTTCAAAGCAACGGGAAACAGCGCCATCTATCAATCATCCAAATCTGAATTAGACTTAAACAATATCAAGCAGGAGATTGCCGACGCTAATAATGCAAAAACTGCAGTTGCGGACGATACGGAAAAGAACGGTACAGAAACATCAGATAGTACCGACAGTGAAACCGAATTAATTGAGGGCACGGTTGATTCGGAAAAGCAAAGTGTGGTATTACACATACCGAACTAATTAATCGTATTTGGAAGAAATTGTGGGGCCGCTGCCGGGGGAATATAGCACAATGCTGCCGGTTAAATCAATAAAAAAGCGGACACAGTGGGGGAAAAACGACCTACTGTGTCCGCTTTTTTAAATTCGGTTGTTTAATCCCGGAAGGTCAAAAGCTTTTCCGGGGGGATTCCCAGTGCGTGGGCCAGATTGAACAGCACCTCCAGCGAAAAGGTTTTCACAATATTGGGCGCTTCAATTGCGCTAAGATAAGGGCGGCTCAGGCTTGCTTTTTCAGCCAACTGGTCCTGTGTCATGCCCGCACGCTTGCGGTAATAGGCGATATTGAGCCCTAAATCAATGTATTTATCCCGGTTTTCAATGGAAATCTTCGTGCTTTTGGACATGCGGATCACCTCATAAAAAGTGTATGGGAGAAAAGGACAAAAATACACTTTTTAAAAGATTACAATTGCATTTTAATAAAAAGCAATATATAATTATAGGTAAACAAATAAAAAAGCAGAAGGGGCCTGAAAATGAACTGCGACAACAGTTGCTGTATTTACTGTGAAAAAGTGGGTTGTATTCGAGAGGAGATCACGCCGGATGTGACCGGCAGCTGCCGGGAATGCATCTATGCGCCGGTGGAGGAAGCGGTTTTATCGGAAGCGCGGCAGCGGCTGCTGACGGCTTATAAAGAGCGCGGCTGATCCGGCGCTCCTTTTATTTTTCAGGAAGGAAAACCGCCTTTCTATTAAAACACCCCGGCCGCCGTATGCCGGAAGGATTGGTCGGATCGTTTTATAAAACACCTCGGTAGTAAAGCCCGCGGGTATAGGCGGGCGGCGTTTCCCGGGAGCCGTGTTCGTAGGCCTTTAGGATTTGTGCAATCTGCTCCGGCGTTTCGTCGGTAAACAGCAGCCGCCCGAAGGAGACGCCGGTTTCCCGCCATTCCCGCGCGCGGTCGGCAAGGTAGAGGGGCTGGCTGTTAAACAGCGTGTTCTGGCACTGGGCCCCGCAGCCCACGAAGAAGGCGCGGTTTGTGCGGTCGGTCAGAAAAGCGCCTTGCCCTTTTTTACAGGGGAACACATTGGTGATCAGGCAATTTTTGGTCTGCATCAGGGGCAGACGGCCGTAAACGATCAGCCCCACCGGCAGCGGCTTATGCAGCGCTTTGATTTCCTGCAGAGTCAGCTCAAAGGAAAGGGCGACGTCGGCCAGCTGCCCGGTATAGGCCGCAAGGGCCTGGGAATTGGTGAGGTTGAAGCTGAAATCCCCATGGACGGTAAAACCCGCCGCCCGCAGCGGCGCGATCTGCCCCGGATGGCGGCAGAGGGCATGGCGGAAGCCCCGGGCATAGAGCTGCCCGGCCAGCGCTTCCAGCGCCCGGTCGTTGAGCACCGGCGGCAAAAACACCCCCGCTTTGGGATCCGCGGCGAAGGGGGCGCAGGCGGCCGGATCCTGCCCGTTGACCCAATAGCGAAGAACAGCGGGCGGAAGCGCGCAGCGCGCCTTTTCCGGGAACCAGAACCAGGGCTCCAGCGTGAGCGGCGCGGGGGCCGCCGCCGGGGGCAGCGCCGGAACCGCCGAACGGAAGGGATGGGGCCGGGGCAGAAAATGCGCTTCCACCGCCTTGAGGGCCTCCCGGCGCAGAGCGTTGAAGGCGGCAGCGGGGAAAAAGAGATCCTGCGCCACCCGGGCGGTGCATTCCCCCAGTGCGAAGGGGGTGCCGCCCAGCTTGGAGAGGGAGCGAACCGCGTCTTCGGCAGTGACCGCTTTTTTAAAGGCGGGCTCCGGCCGCTGGCCCTCGATCTGCGCTGAAAAGTCCTCACAGGTGACGGTGAGGCGGCTTGTCCGCACGCCCAGCACCAGCTGGAAGGAAAGGGCCCGTTTTTTCGGCTCGAACGCCTCCTCCAACGTTTTTGACACCGCCGCCACCGCGGCTTTATAGTCGCCATATGCGGTTTTGGTTTTGACACCGAACATGGAGGCGCCTGTTCTTTCCTCCCAATACCCGGCGGTGAAGCCGCTCCGGGAGAAGATATGCGCCAGATTCCGCAGGGTCTCCCGCGTGGGAGGCGTGCCGTCCAGCGCTTTGCGGTAGGCCGCCGTGACGCTGCCCACATATTCGGGGCTCTTGAGCCGCCCTTCAATTTTTAGAGAGGTAACGCCCGCCTGCTGGAGCGTATCCAGATGCTCCAGCAAACAAAGATCCTTGAGGCTTAACGGGTAGCGGTCGCCCTCGTAGGGCAGCCGACAGGGCTGGGCGCAAAGGCCGCGGTTGCCGCTCTTCTGGCCAATGACCGAGGAAAGATAGCAATTTCCGCTGTAGCTCATGCAGAGAGCGCCGTGGGCAAAAACCTCCACCTCCAGCGTGGTTGCGTGGCAGATGGCGGCGATTTCGGCGGCGGAAAGCTCCCGGGCCAGCACCACCCGGGAAAAGCCCGCCCGCTCCAAGCGCTTTACCCCGGCCACAGAATGGATATTCATCTGGGTGGAGGCGTGCAGCGGCAGGGTGGGGCAGCAGGCGCGTAAAAGCCGCACCGCCCCCCAGTCGGTCACGATCGCGGCGTCGGCGCCGCTGGCGGCGATTTCTTCCGCCATGGAAGCAAGCGCCCAAAGCTCCTCCTCCCGCACCAGTGTGTTGAGGGCAACGTAAACCTTGACTTTGCGCAGATGGCAATAGGTCACCAGCTCCTTTAGCTGCGAAGCGTCAAAATTTTCGGCGGTGCGGCGCGCGCTGAAGAGACGGCCGCCCACATAAATGGCGTCCGCTCCGTTGTGAACCGCGCTGCGCGCGGCGGCAAAATTCCCTGCGGGAGCTAATAATTCCATGCTTGCTCATCCTGACTTTATTTTTTTTACATTATATAACAAACCGCCGGAATATTTCAACCGCGAACTTGACTATTCTCAAAAAAAGGATTAGAATAAAACAACAAATATTGGGTGGAGAAAAAATCAATGAATCAATTTACCGTTTTTTTTCGCAAATACGGGCATAAGACCCTGACCTTTCTGATCGGTCTTGCGTTCTTGGCTCTTTGTGCTTTTCTGCTGGTGATCGGCGGGAAAAAGATCTATCATCTGTTTAAGCCCGCGGATATCTATGAGGAGGGGGTGGACCCCAGCCTGATTTCGGCCGGCGCGCCGTTCGACGAGCTGCGGGCCTCCGGCCTGGAAGAGGGCTCGGCAGAATTTTTCCAGCAGTATATCGCCAATTTTGTCAAGCAGGATTTTCCGAATTTTACCGATCCGGTGGGGCTGAATACGGATTTATTTCTTTCTTATGGGATCTGGCAGGCCATCACGGTCAACGGGCAGGGCGTTTATTCCAACCGGGAAGACGGCTCGATTCTGATTCCGAAAGCCGACGTGGAAAAGTTTGCCCGCTTTAATTTCAGCTATGGCGGGAAGCTGAAGTTCCACAGCGTGGACGTTTGCGGCTCCTTCCCCTATAATCCGCTGAGCGGCTGCTACAAGGTGAAAAACGTGGCGACCAGCTATCTTGTGCCCAAGGTGCTGGACGTGCAGTTTGACCCGGACGCGGGCACCTACACCCTTTTGGTGGACTGCTACCGGGACGACGGGCTCAGCGAAGAGGACGTGACAGAGGATCAGACCAAATTTGTAAAGCGCATCTCCATCACCCTGAAGGCGGTGGAGGAGGTGCAGACGGTGAATGACACGCAGACGCTGGTGACAAACTATTTATACACCTCCTGCACTCTGGTGGATGAGACCGCCTGAAAAAACGTGTTTTAAGGAGAGTGACCGGCAGCGCGGTGCACTCTCTTTTTCGATATAAAGGAGCATTATGGAACGGGAACTGGATTCGGCATACCGCGCTTTTCGCCAAAGCGCTTATCGGAATAAATATGAAACCGCGCTGGTATACGGGGATAAAACCTTTCGTTACGGGCTGCTTTTGACCCGTGCGGAGTACGCGTATAACACCTTTTGCCAGATGGGGGTGGAGCCGGGGGAGCGGGTGGTGCTTTGCCTGCCCAATTGCCCGGATCTGCTGGCCTCTTTTTATGGGCTTTCCCGGCTGGGCGCCATCGGCGTGCTGGCGCATCCGGCCTCTTCCGGCCGGGAGCTTTTGCGGCAGATGCGCTCCTGCGGGGCAAACCGCCTGATCACCACCGCAGAAATCTATGAAGAATATTGCCGGCTGGCCGATCCGCTGCCGCCGGGCCGCCTGATTCTCAGCCGGCCGGAAAGCGATCTGAAGGGCCGACTGAAAAGAGTTTATCGTTCCGGCCAGAAAAAAAGCCGGAAGGAAGAGACGCTCCGAGGCTATCTGCTGGAAACGCTGATGGAGCAAAACCGGTATCAGGTGCCGGCGCTTCCCTTCGCCGACCCCGATCAGGTGGCGGTGGTGCTGTTCGGCACCAGCTGCTTTCTGCAGGCCCGGGCAGTGGTTTATACGCCCAAGGAGCTGCAGGAAACCACCGCGGAATTCTGGCGGCGCAAGGAGCGGGTTAAAACAGTGTTTGTGGAGCACTCCTTTGCAACGGAAGGCGGGTTTCTGGCCGTGCACGGCGCTTTATGCGCCGGAAAGGCCGTGTTGTGGGGCGCGGTGGGGGAGCCCATGGAGCGGCTTGCGCGGCAGCGACCGGATTTTTTGGTGGGAACCGAGGAATTCTTCTGGGATTTCAGGCAAAAAGCGGCGCGCTTTCGGGTCCGCTGGAAAAATTTAAGGGGCGGCATCCAGATCGGCAAGCCGCTGACCCCGCTGATGGAAAAATTTGCGGGGAAGGCCTTTTTGCAGGCGGGCGGGCAGGGAACGCTTTCCTCCTGCCCGGTTCCGCTGAAGGTGCAGCAGGAACCCCTTTATTTTGTGCGGGATTTCGGGGTGCGGCTTGCGGATATGGAGGCAGAGCTTGCAAGGCTGGACGGCGTCGGCAAATGCCGGTGCGTGGCGGAAAACGGCGGGATCCGTATCAGGGTGCTGCCCGATGGAAAAGACGCGGTGAAAATGCTGGGCCGGGGGCTGGTTTCTTGCTGCAGGCGGGAGATGAATCGCTTTCATCTTCCCCGCTCGGTGGAATTCTGCACGCAGCTGTAAAGGAATTGCGTAAAAATACTTTACTATCCCTGAAAAATATGTTATGATATCCTTATATCATTATAAAAATGCGGCATAATTACTTTCTGACCGCTGTGAAGAGAGGCGCACCTCTCGATCTTGGGAACATTTTTAAAAAGAGGAGCCGGGCATGGGAACCATCATCAGCATTGTTTCAGGCAAGGGCGGCGTGGGCAAAACCACCCTTTGCGCAAATCTTGCGTTTGCGCTGGCGATGGATGGGCGCGCGGTCATCGCCATCGACGGAGATATGGGTCTTCGGAATCTGGATATCGTGCTGGGGATGGAGAGCAAAACCTCCTTTGACCTGCTGGACATTTTGGAAGGCCGCTGCCCGGTGGGCAAGGCAATCGCGGTGCATGATACGCTGCAGAACCTGCATTTTATTCCGGGCTCGGAGGATTATACGGCATCGGTGGATAAGCAGGCCTTTCGCAGGCTTTGCCAATATCTCGGCGATCATTATGAATATGTGCTGATTGACGCGCCCGCAGGCGTGGGGCAGGGGTTTCGCAACGTGGTATTTTCCGCGCAGCGCTGCATTGTGGTGTCTACGCCGGAGCTGACCGCCGTGCGGGATGCCAGCCGCACCGCCGCGATCATCACCAAAGAGCGGTCCATGCCGGTGGAGCTGGTGATCAACAAGGTGCGCAAGCAGATGATTAAAAAAGGATACCTGCAGAATGTAGACGACGTGATGGACGCAGTGGCGTTGCCGCTTTTGGGGCTGGTGCCCCACAGTGAGCAGGTGGTGATCCGTTCCAACCGCGGGGAGGTTTTGCCGAAAAACCGTTCGGCAACCGCGGAGGCATTCAAAAATATAGCAGGGCGGCTGGAGGGACGCGATATTCCTCTGGCGGCGTTCTGGAGAAAGTAGGAGGTTGAACGCGAATATGAACATTGCGCTGATTGCCCACGAAAAAAAGAAGGAATTAATGGTGCAGTTCTGCATTGCCTATGCGGGGATTCTGGCAAAGCATAATCTTTGCGCCACCGCCACGACGGGGAATTTGATCTCTGAGGCAACCGGGCTTCATATCAACCGGGTTTTAAGCGGCCCGCACGGCGGGGAGGATCAGATCGCGGCGCGGATTTCTTATGGGGAGATCGATGTGCTGCTGTTCTTCCGGGATCCGCTCACGCCGACCACCCGGGAACGGGAGGAACTCAATATCCTCCGGCTGTGTGATGTGCACAACGTGCCGGTGGCCACCAATATCGCCACCGCGGAGGTTATTATTATGGCGTTGGAGCGCGGCGACTTGGATTGGCGGGAAATCAACAGACAGTAAGGGCCTGAAATCCCCGCTCTCATCAATTGGGAGTGGGGCTGTTTTTTTGTCGGGCGCTTTGCAAAAGCAGGGAAGGAAGAAAAATATGGCTCAGATGACAGCCCCCAAGGGCACGCAGGACATTTTACCGAAGGATTCATACCGCTGGCAGTGGGTGGAACGGCAGCTGCGCGCACTGTGCGCGGAATACGGCTTTCTGGAGATCCGCACCCCGGTGTTTGAGCATACCGAGGTTTTTGTGCGCGGCGTGGGCGAAACGACAGACGTGGTCAATAAGGAAATGTATACGTTTGAGGATAAGGGCGGCCGGTCGGTCACCTTAAGGCCCGAGGGGACGGCGGGGATCGTGCGTTCCTTTGTGGAAAACGGGCTGTTTAATGATGCGCTGCCGGTGAAGCTTTTTTACCTGATTCAGTGCTTTCGCTATGAAAAGCCGCAAAAGGGGCGGCTGCGCCAGTTCAACCAGTTTGGTGTGGAGCTGTTCGGCGCCGCGGATCCGGTCGCTGACGCCACCGTGATCTCGATGCCCTACCGCCTTTTTCAGAAAATCGGGCTCAGGGGAATGACGCTTGAGCTGAATTCCATCGGCTGTAAAACCTGCCGCGGGCAGTACCGGGAGGCGCTGATCCGCTACTTTGAACAAGACCGGGATCAGCTGTGCGAGACCTGCCGGGAGCGGCTTACTAAGAATCCAATGCGCATTCTGGACTGCAAGAGCGAGCGCTGCCGGCGGATCGCCGCCGACGCGCCGCTGATCACCGATTATCTCTGCGGCGACTGCCGCACGCATTTTGAGGCCGTGCAGCAATATCTCACCGCGATGGGGGTGGATTTCACGCTGAATCCCCGGATTGTGCGGGGCTTGGATTATTATAATCGCACGGTGTTTGAATTTGTCAGCCGGGAGATCGGCGCGCAGGGCACTGTTTGCGGTGGCGGCCGGTATGACGGAATGACCGGGCAGTTCGGCGCGGCCGACCAGCCGGGAATCGGATTTGCGATGGGGCTGGAGCGGTTTTTGCTGGTGTTGGAGCAGGCGGGGATCGACATTCCCGATCCTACGGGGCCGGATCTGTTTTGGATCCCGCTGGGAGAGCCTGCCCGGCAAAAGGCGGTGACGCTGGCGATGGAGCTGATGGATCAGGGCGCCCGGGTGCAGTATGACCTGATGGGGCGCTCGGTGAAGGCGCAGATGAAATACGCCGATAAGATCGGCGCGGTTTGTACGGCAGTGCTGGGCGACAGCGAACTGGAAGAAGGCGCCGTTACGGTGAAGAGAATGGCGGACGGCAGTCAGCAGAAGGTGCCCTTCGCGCAATTAAACAGCCGGTGGCTGGAGGAGTTTTGCAAATGAGAAGAACCAATTATTGCGGAGAAATTATCAAAGAGCAGATTGGAACGGAAGTGACGGTTTGCGGCTGGGTGCAGCGGCAGCGGAATCTGGGCGGATTGATTTTTATTGACCTGAGAGACCGCACCGGGCTGATTCAGCTGCAATTTGACGAATCAACCGAAAGGAGCGCCTTTGAGGTGGCGTTTGCGGTGCGCAGCGAATTTGTGCTGGAGGTCAGCGGCACGGTGGAAAAGCGCGGCGGCGCGCTCAATCCGGCGCTCAAAACCGGGGAGCTGGAGATTCTTTGCAAAACCATTAAAATATTATCCAAGGCGAAAACACCGCCCTTTGAAATCGCGGAAAACAGCAATGTGAACGAGGAGCTGCGGCTGAAATACCGCTATCTGGATCTAAGGCGGCCGGATCTGCAGGGCAATCTCTTAATGCGGCACCGGATCGCCAAGGTCACCCGGGATTATTTCGATGAAAACGGGTTTATTGAGATTGAGACGCCGATGCTGATGAAATCCACCCCGGAGGGGGCACGGGATTATCTGGTGCCCAGCCGGGTGCATCCGGGCTCTTTTTACGCGCTGCCGCAGTCGCCGCAGCTGTATAAGCAGCTGTCGATGGTGGCGGGCTTTGACCGGTATATGCAGATCGCCCGCTGCTTCCGGGATGAGGACTTAAGAGCCGACCGGCAGCCGGAATTTACGCAGGTGGATTTGGAAATGTCGTTTGTTGAGATGGAGGATGTGCTGGCAATCGGGGAAGGCTATATGAAGCGGCTGTTCCGGGAAGTTCTCGGGCAGGAGCTGCCGGTTCCCCTGCCCCGCCTGACCTATCGGCAGGCGATGGAACGCTTTGGATCAGACAAGCCGGATCTGCGTTACGGCATGGAAATTTTTGATGTGAGCGATCTGGCCGCCGGCTGCGGATTTTCGGTATTTTGCGACGCGGTGGCTGCCGGCGGCAGCGTGCGGGGCATTAAAGCCTCCGGCGGCGCGGAAAAGCTTTCCCGCAAGGAAATCGATAAGCTTGCCGAGCACGCCAAGGGCATCGGCGCCAAGGGCCTTGCTTTTATTCGCTGGACCAAGGACGGCATCAGCAGCTCCTTCTCGAAGTTTCTGACAGAGGATGAGATGGCGGAGCTGCTTTCAAAGGCCGATGCCAAAGAGGGCGACGTGCTGCTGTTTGTGGCGGACCGCAAAAACAGCGTGGTACTCGGCGCCTTAGGCGCGCTGCGCCAGATGGTGTCGGATAAAATCGGCGTGGAAAAGAAGGGCTATGCCCTGCTCTGGATCACCGAGTTCCCGTTTTTTGACTGGGATGAGGACGCTCAGTGCTTTGTCGCCATGCATCATCCCTTCACCTCGCCCATGGATGAGTGCCTTGCCTATCTGGAAACGGATAAGGCAAAGGTGCGGGCCAAGGCCTATGATCTGGTGCTCAACGGGGTGGAGCTGGCCAGCGGCTCGATCCGGATCACCGATCCGGCGCTGCAAAGCCGGATCTTTGACCTGCTGGGGCTTTCCCATGAGGAAGCCCATCAGAAATTTGGTTTCCTGACAGACGCGTTTCAGTATGGCGCGCCGCCCCATGGCGGCATGGGGCTGGGGCTGGACCGGCTGGTGATGCAGCTGCTGGGTCTTAAAAACCTCCGGGATGTGGTGGCGTTCCCCAAGGTGCAGAACGCGTCGGAGCTGATGAGCGATTGCCCGTCGGAGGTATCCCGAAAGCAGCTGGAGGAGCTCGGCATTTCCCTGCTGCCGCAGGCAGAGAATTAACAGAAAATTCATAGCAATTCCGGCAGTGGTATGTTAAACTGGAATAGAACAAAAGAAGCGGCGCTTTTCGTGCGCTTTGCTTCCGTTTAAGGAGGACTTCGATGATTGAAGTGAAAAATATCGTCAAGAAGTACGGCGATAAGTTTGCGGTGAATGATATTTCATTCCAGATCGAAAGTGGTGAGGTGGTTGGCTTCTTAGGCCCCAACGGCGCCGGGAAATCCACCACGATGAATATTCTGACGGGGTATTTGTCGGCCACCAGCGGCACCGCGATTATCGACGGCATCGATATTTTGGAAGATCCGACCGCCGCCAAGAAGCGGATCGGCTTTTTGCCGGAGCAGCCGCCGCTTTATATGGATATGACGGTAAAGGAATATCTGAACTTCATTTATGATTTAAAGGGCTGCAAATTTGCCCGCAAGGAGCATTTGCGGGAAATCTGCCAGCTGATCAAAATTGAGGATGTCTATGATCGGATGATCAAAAATTTATCCAAAGGTTACCGGCAGCGGGTGGGCTTTGCCCAGGCACTGGTGGGCAATCCGCCGGTGCTGATTCTGGATGAGCCGACCGTGGGGCTGGATCCCCGGCAGATCATTGAAATCCGCAACCTGATCCAGCGGCTGGGCAAGCGGCACACGGTGATTCTGTCTACCCATATCCTGCAGGAGGTGCAGTCGGTCTGCGACCGGATTATTGTGATCAATAAGGGAAAGCTGGTGGCCGACGGCACGGCGGACTCCCTCACTTATAAGACCGCGGGCAACCGCCGCTTGGTGGCCCGGATCGCGGGCGCAAAAGCAGAAGTGAAGCGGGCTTTGCGCGGGCTGGACGGCGTGATTTTTGTGGACGAACTGGGCCAGAAAGAGCAGGGCTCCAACGATTATTTGATTGAGAGCAGCCCCAGCGTGGATGTGCGCAAGCCCCTTTTCCGAATGCTTTCCGACCGCAGCTGGCCGCTGATGGGCCTGAAATCCATGGATATGTCGCTGGAAGATGTGTTTGTCAGCCTGATTACCAACGAAGGAGGGGCGGAAGCATGAAAGCGGTCTGGAAACGGGAGCTGCGCTCCTATCTGAAATCCCCGGTGGGATATGTCTATTTGTTTTTGTATCTGATCCTGATCGGCACCTGCTTCAGCATCTTCAATATTGCGCAGCATAGCGCCGAAGTCAGCAGCTATTTTTATTACAGCTGCTATGTGATGATTCTGGTCATTCCGATCCTGACGATGAAGCTGTTTCCGGAGGAGCGGAAAAACAAGGTGGATCAGGTGCTGATTACCGCGCCGATCAGCATCACCAAAATGGTGCTGGGTAAATTTTTTGCGGCGTACACCATGTTTTTATTCAGTCTCGCGCCCAGCGTGCTGGCAATGGGCTTTTTGGCCTGGAAGGGGCATGTGGAGCTGGGGGTGATGCTGGGCAGCTATGTGGGGATCCTGCTGGCGGGGGCGGCCTATATCGCCATTGCCATGCTGATGGCCTGCATTACCGAAAGCCAGATCATCGCGTTTATTATGGGCTTTTTTTCGCTGCTGCTTTTCGCCATCTGCGATGTGCTGAAAACAGCGCTGAACAACAGCGTCGTCAACAAGATTGTGGATGTGATTTCGATCTCCACCCGGTTTGAAAAGCTGGCCAACGGGCTGTTTGATTTTTCTGCGATTTTTTATTTCTTCAGTCTGACGGTGGTCTTTTTATTTCTGATCATCCGGATTGTGGATAAGAGGAGGTGGAGCTGATGGGCCTTTTTTCAAAGAAAACAAAGGAAGAAGAAAGTGAAAAGCGCTCCAACGAAAAGGGGATTCCTTTTTATAGAACCCGGAAATTTAAATACGGCTCCGCCGCCACCGGCCTGACGGTGGCCTTTGTGGCGGTGGCGGTGATCATCAATATCATCTTTTCGCTGCTGAGCAACACCTATTCTTGGAATCTGGACATGACCTCCTATAATCTTTACGGCATTTCAAACAGCACCAGGCAGATCGTGAACGCGCTGACCAAGGACCAGAAAATCAAGCTGACGGTGATTTACAAGGAATCGGAATACCCGGAGCAGTTTTCGGAGACTATCAAGCGGTTCGCCAATTTATCGGACAATATTACCTGCTCCTATGTGGATCCCGATGTGAACCCTTCGGTGCTGACGGCGTATGGCTCGGAATTCAAGGTGGAGCAAGGCTCGGTGGTGGTGCAGTGCGGCGACCGGACCCGGGTGATCGCGTTTAACGATATGTATGAGCAGGACAGCAGCACCTATGCGGTGACTTATAAAACCGAGGAGTGCCTGGCCTCTGCCGTTCTGTATGTGACCAAAGAGGAAGTGCCGTTGGTCTATTTCCTGACCGGCCACGGAGAAACCGGCTATTCCAACCTAATGAGCCTGATCGCCAACAATGGCGCCGATGTGCGGGAAGTGAAGCTGAGCCAGCTTTCCAGCTTCGACAAGCAGGCCCGGGTAATGGTGATCAGCGCGCCGACCATGGATTATTCCGAAAGCGAGATCCGGCAGCTGCAGGAATTTATGGCCAATGATTATCAATATGAGCGGGATATGTTCTATTTTTCCAGCCCCGCGTCGCCGGAGCTGCCGAATCTGGACACCTTTTTGGCGGATTGGGGGTTCCAGCTGGAAAACAATGTGGTGATGGAAGACGATCAGCACAGCGCTTCGTCCTATGCGAGTGCTTCTGAGGCAAAATCGCTTTATTTGATTCCCTCCTATGCGGACGCGGAGGTCAGCGGAACAAAAATCACGGCGGATTACCTCAGCGTGGTGCCGAACGCCAGGGCGATCAAACTGTTGTTTGAGGAATCCGGTATTACCACAACAACTGCGCTGATGACGACCTCCGACGGCTCCTACGCCAAGAGCAGCGATAACGTCAACGCCGGATACAGCAAGGCGGCGGGCGACGCGGCTGGACCCTTTACGGTGGGGGCGGTTTCCACCCGCTATAAGTATGAGAACAACGTGGCGGTGGAAAGCCATTTGTTCTTGGCCGGATCGGTGGATATGCTGGGCGAAAACTATATCAAATACAACGGCAACGGCGCCTTCCTGTATCGGGTTTATCAGATGATGGTGGGCGAAAATGAGTCGGAGATCGTGGGCGCTTCCAAGCTGGCCACCTCGACGACCATGACGCTGGATACGGCAACCGTGCGGAATGCCGCGATTGTGTTCATCGCCGTGATCCCAGGGATCTTTCTGCTGATCGGGCTGATCGTGTATATCCGGAGGAGATATTTATGATAAAACGACTGAAGCCGGTGCTCATCCTGGTCGGGATTGCGCTGGTGTTGGGCGCGGTTCTTTGGATTCTCGTGGCGTTTGTGTTGCCCAAGGATGTGGAAGGCAACGAAAAGGGCAATACCGTCACGCTGCTGAGCGTGGATCTGAGCCAGGCCGATTCCGTTGAAATTCAGAATACGTTTGATCACTATAAGCTGCTGAAGCTGGCGACGGGCTCTTATTATATTGAGGGAAAAAAGGGATATACCGTCAACAGTGAGGTGGTCACCGGGCTGCTGGGCAATCTTGGCAGCCTGACCGCCACGAAAAAGGTGATCGAAAGTCCCAGCGACGAGCAGCTGGAAAGCTATGGGCTGAAAGACCCCAAGGGAACCGTTTCTGTCAGCAATGACGGAACCGACTATATCTTTTATCTGGGCGGCACCTCTTCCTCCGGCAACTATTATTGCCGGATGGAAGGAGACAGCGCCGTGTATCTGATCGCCAACACGGTGCCGGATGTGGCGCTGATGGCCCGGTATCAGTTTTACAGCGATACCATGATTGATTACAGTGAGGATAAAGATCTGGAAACGCTTACGCCGATTCTTATCGGCGGCAGCAAGCGGGAGCAGGAAATCCGGCTGGAGATGAACAAGCTGGGAGACGAGCAGGTGGGCACGACCTATGTGATGACCGCACCGTTTTATCAGTCTTTTTCGTCCACCATGGAAGACAGCCTGACCAGCTTGCTGACAGCGCTGACTTCCTGCGCCATCGTCGGCGATGATACCGGCGCGGCGGCGTTGGCCCAATATGGGCTGGATCAGCCGGCTTATACGCTGACCTACACGCTGGAAGGCGTCACCACGACCGTGTATTTCGGCAAAACCAACGACAGCGGCATGCAGTATTGCTATGTGCTGGGCGGGAAATTTATCCATACGATAGCCACGTCCAATACAGATATGCTGGGCGCTCCGGTAAAAGAATACTGTGAGGATATGATCTATACCCGGGCGATCGATGAGATCGCCGGCATCAAAATCACCGGTGCCGATAAAACCTTTAAGATCGTGCTGGGGGATAAGGATGCGGACGGCAACTACGCGGTCACCGTTAACAACAAATCGGTGGACAGCGATCTGTTCTCGGATTTCTATTCCCATATTCTGACCATCGGAATCACCGATCTGGGCGATAAGGGCAGCGCTAAAACGCCTTATCTCACGGCGGTGTTTACGTTGAGAGACGGAACCGAGGAAACCATGAAATTTTATCAGGTCTCCGAGCTGAAATGCTTTTGCGAGCTGAACGGCAGCGGCCATTTTCTGGTGAGCACGCTGAATGTGGATAAAATTCTGGAAAATGCGCAGAAACTGTATAACGGCGAGGTCATTTCCCTGGAATGGTAAGTTTTTTTCAAAAAAGCTTGCATTATCCGTATTTTGGTGGTATACTATACGTTGAATAGAAGGAGGTTCGTTGTTAACGAACCTCTTTGTTTTTGCAAATGAAGGAGCAGAGTATGAAAGAATCAATCGCGGAAAAGGTGGAAGCGCTGGCAGGGCCGGTGGCCGAAGGCCTGGGTTATGCGCTTTTCGACGTGGAATATGTGAAGGAAGGGCCGGATTATTATCTGAGGCTTTTTATCACCGCGGAGAACGGCATTACCGTGGAAGACTGCGAGGCCATGAGCCGGGCGATCGACCCGCTGCTGGATGAAAAGAACTGGATTTCAGAACACTATTATCTGGAGGTCTCATCGGTGGGATTGGACCGGCCGCTTAAAAAAGAAAAAGATTTTCGTTATTTTATGGGCGAAAAAATCGAAGTGAAGTTGTTTCAATCGCTGGAAGGAAGCCAGGACTGGGTGGGTACGCTGAGCGGCTTTGAGAACGGTGTGTTTACAATTATGACAGAGCAGGGGAGCTTTCAAATTGCAACAAAGGATACCCGCTTGGTACGTCCGTGGGTGGACTTTAATTAGGAGGAAAAAGGAAAAACAATGAAAAACGCAGAATTTTTTAAAGCATTGGATATGATCGAGGAAGAAAAGGGAATTCCTGCCGATTATATGCTGGAAAAGGTGGAGGCGGCGCTGCTGGCTGCAGCCAAGAGAACCTATGGAACGGCCGATAATGCCGAGGTGGTGTTTAACCGGGAAAAAGGGGAAATGAAGCTGCTGCAGAGAAAGACCGTGGTGGAAGAGGTTCACGATGCGGCAACGGAGGTTTCGCTGGAGGAGGCGCACGACACGGTTTCCAAACGGTTAAAGGTTGGGGACGAAGCGGTGGTAGAGGTGAAAACCAAGGAATTCGGCCGTATCGCGGCGCAAAACGCCAAGCAGGTGATCATTCACGGAATCCGCGACGGAGAGCGCGGGCTGCTTTATCAGGAGTTCAATAGCAAAGAGAGCGAAATTCTCACCACCACCGTCAATCGGGTGGAGCCCAACGGCAACGCCATTCTGGATATCGGCAAGAGTCAGGCCATGCTGATCAAAAATGAGCAGATTCCGGGCGAAACGCTGAATCCTGGTGATTTTATAAAAATTTATGTAGTGGAAGTGCGTGCCGCGCAGAAGGGGCCGCAGGTGCTGATCTCCCGCACCCATCCGGGGCTGGTGAAAAGGCTGTTTGAACTGGAGGTGCCCGAGATTTTTGACGGCGCGGTGGAGGTGAAGGCCATTGCCCGCGAGGCCGGCAGCCGCACCAAGATCGCGGTTGCCTCTCACGATGAGAATGTGGATCCGGTGGGGGCCTGCATCGGCACCCGCGGCATGCGGATTTCCAAGATCTGCGATGAGCTGAAGGGGGAAAAGGTGGATATCATCCGCTTTAGCGAAAATCCGGAGGAATACATTGCGGCGGCATTGGCACCAGCCAAAATTCTGAGTGTGGCCGCTGACGAGGCAGAGCATACCTGCGTCGTGGTGGTCAGTGATGACCAGCTTTCCCTGGCCATCGGCAAAGAGGGGCAGAATGCCCGCCTTGCCGCCAAGCTGACCGGGTATAAGATTGATATTAAACCGTTATCAAAAGTAGGTGAGTGATCTTTGGCAAAAGAGAAAAAAGTGCCCATGCGGATGTGCCTGTGCTGCCGCGAAATGAAGCCCAAGAAAGAACTGGTGCGGGTGGTGATGAACAAGGAAGGCGCGATCTCTTTGGATCGCACCGGAAAGGCGCCGGGGCGCGGCGCCTATCTTTGCAAAGAGACGGGCTGCCGGGCAAAGCTTTTAAAAACAAAGGCGTTGGACCGGGCATTCGGCCGCACCGTGGAGGAGGCTGTCTATCAGCAGCTGGAAGAGGAGCTGATGCGGCAGTGAATCGATTTTTAACGACCCTGGGCCTCGCCCGCAGAGCCGGAAAAATTCATTACGGCTATGATATGGTGTTGGCAGGGATGGAAAAAACCGCAGTGGTTTTCCTTTCGGAAGAATGTGCGCCGCGCAGCCGGAAGGATGTGAAAGCGGCAGCGCAAAGAGCAGGGGTTTCTGTGCTTGAAATCCCATATACAATGGCAGCTTTGGGCGTCAGCATCGGCACCAAACCGGTTGGGATCATCGGCGTGATTGATCGCGGCTTTGCCGGCAGCCTGACAACGTGTATCGAAGGGGGTAAATAATTTGGAACAAAAATACAGAGTGCATGAATTCGCAAAAGACTTTGGGACCAAGAGCAGCGATGTGATGGAGCTTCTCAACCGTTATGAAGAGAAGGAACGGACCCATATGGCGGTGTTGACCCAGGGTGAGCTGGATTATCTGTTTAACTATTATACGAAGAAAAATCAGGTGGAAAACTTCGACGCCTATTTTGCGCTGGCGAACCAGCCAAAGGAGCAGGCCCCGGCCAAAGAAGAAAAAAAGCCTGTGCCGCCGGCAGCGCCGGAGGAAAAGAAAGAAGCGGTCCGGGTGCAACCGGAAGAAAAGCGGGAGGTTCCTCTGCCCAAGAAGGGCGGGCCTGTGCCCCCTGAGGCGCCTAAAGCGCCAAAGCCGGAAACGCCGAAACCGGCAGTAAAGCCGGTGGAGCTGCCAAAGAAAAAGGATCGGGGGCCCAAGCAGGTGCAGAATATCGAGCGCACCCTGCGGGTGGTGGACACCCGGACGAACGATGTGAATCTGGGCAAATACGACGATAAGCTGATGGATCTTGCAAGCAGCCATGAAAACAAAAAAACGGTGATAGCCCCTAAACAGAAAATCCAGAAGAAGAAGGATTGGCAAAAACAAAATCCGTATGGAGCCAAGAAGAAAAGAGAAACGGAGGCGGAGCGTCTGAAGCGGATCGAACTGCAAAGAAAGCAAGCTAAAATGAAGATTCTGGTGCCGGATGAGATCGCGGTTGGCGAGCTGGCACTCCGGATGAAGGTCAATGTGGCGCAGGTGGTCAAAAAGCTGATGACCATGGGGATCATGGCCAGCGCGTCTCAGATGATTGATTTTGACACGGCTTATCTGGTGGCGGAGGAGTTTGATATCCGGGTGGAGAAGGAAGTGGTGCTCTCCATTGAAGACCGGCTGATCGATGACCGGGAGGACCGGGAAGAAGAGCTGGTCGACCGCTGCCCGGTTGTGGTGGTGATGGGCCATGTGGATCACGGCAAAACCTCTCTGCTGGACGCGATCCGCGACGCCAATGTGGTGAGCGGAGAAGCGGGCGGCATCACCCAGCATATCGGCGCCTATAAGGTGCAGTGCAACGGGCAGGATATTACCTTTTTGGATACGCCGGGCCACGCCGCTTTTACAGCGATGCGGGCGCGGGGCGCTTCGGTGACGGATATCGCCATTCTGGTGGTGGCGGCAGATGATGGGATCATGCCGCAGACGGTGGAGGCGATCAATCACGCCAAGGCCGCTGAAATTCCGATCATTGTGGCAATCAACAAAATCGATAAAGAAGGCGCCAACCCCGACCGGGTGATGCAGGAGCTCACCGAGTATGGGCTGGTGCCGGAAGCCTGGGGCGGCGACACCATCTGTGTGCCGGTTTCCGCGCTGAAGAAGCAGGGGCTGGAGCAACTGCTGGAAATGGTGCTGCTGGTGGCGGAAATCAAGGCTTTCAAGGCCAATCCCAACCGGCTGGCTAAGGGCGCTGTGATCGAAGCGCGGCTGGATAAGGGCCGCGGTTCGGTGGCAACGGTGCTGGTGCAGAATGGAACGCTGCATATGGGGGATACTATGATCGCGGGCACTGCCGTGGGGAAGATCCGGGCCATGACCGACGATAAGGGCCGCATTATTGAAGCGGCGGGCCCTTCCACCCCGGTGGAAATTATTGGTTTGGCGGAAGTGCCGCGGGCCGGCGACCACTTCTTTGTGGTGGAAGACGAGCGGCTGGCCAAAGCACTGGCGGATGAGCGGAAAAATGAGCAGAAGCAGGCGGCGCAGAATCAATATAAGGTTTCGCTGGACGATCTGTTTTCCAGAATTCAGGAAGGCAATATGAAGGATCTGAACATCATCGTGAAAGCGGATGTGCAGGGCTCTGCAGAAGCGGTCAGGGCCTCTTTGGAGAAGCTGACCAACGAGGAAGTGCGGGTGCGGGTGATCCACAGCGGTGTGGGCGGCATCAATGAGAGCGACGTGATGCTGGCGGAAGCCTCCGGCGCCATCATTGTCGGCTTTAATATCCGTCCGGACGCCAATGCCAAATTATCTGCCGAAAAGGCTTCGGTGGATATCCGGCTGTATCGGGTGATCTATGATTGCATCGAAGAGATCGAAGCGGCCATGAAGGGCATGCTGGCACCCAAATTCAAAGAAGTGGTGCTGGGCAATGCCGAGGTGCGGCAGACGATCAAAGTATCGGGCATCGGCACAGTGGCCGGCTGCTATGTGAAGAACGGCAAGCTTGTGCGCAACGCGTCGGTTCGCCTGATCCGGGATAACGTGGTGGTTTATGAAGGAACGTTGGGATCTTTGAAACGGTTTAAGGACGACGTGAAAGAAGTGGCGGAAAACTTTGAGTGCGGCCTGACCATCGACAACTTCAACGATCTGAAGGAAGGCGATATGGTGGAGGCCTATCAAATGCAGGAGATGAAAGAATAATGGCAACACATCGGATGGAACGCGTGAATGAGGAGATCCGGCGGGAGCTGGCCCAGATTTTGCCTACGGTCAAAGATCCGCGGGTGCCCCGGCTGATCTCTGTCACGGCGGTGGAGACGACCGCGGATCTGAAGGAATGCAAGGTGTTTGTATCTGCCTTTGAAGGGGATGAAAAAGAGATGCTCCGGGGCTTGAAGTCTTCGGGCAGCTATATCCGCGGCGCGCTTGCCAGAGGACTGAAGCTGCGATTTACACCGGAGCTGAGCTTTCACACGGATCCCTCCATCAAATACGGCATGCAGATCAATGAAAAGCTGCATGAGCTGGGATTGGACAGGGATGAAGATGGCGAAGAAGAATAACACCCTGCAGGAAGTGGCGGATTTTTTGCAAGCGCAGCAGGAGGTGACCCTGCTTGCGCATGTGCGGCCCGACGGCGATACGCTTGGCAGTGCCATCGGGTTAAAGCGGTGTCTTGAAGCGCTCGGAAAGCGCGTGCAGGTGCTTTGCGCCGATCCGGTTTCTCCCCGCTATCGCGATCTGAGCGATGGACAAGAGCGGCTGGAGGGCACCCCGCGCGGAGCGGTGGTCTGCATCGATATGGCTTCGCCGGAGCTGGCGGGGGATTATCAGAAGCTGGCGGAAGAAGCGGATCTGGTGATTGACCATCATCCCACCAACCCGTTTTATGGCAAATGCAATTATGTGGACGCCGCTGCCGGCGCCACCGGGGAAATTCTGGTGGATCTGGCGCAGCTGCTGGGCGTTTTGCCGCAAAAGGCGGCGGAAGCGCTTTATACCGCGATCGCCACGGACACCGGCTGTTTCAAATACGGAAACACGACCGAGAAAACCCATCTTCGAGCGGCAGCGCTGATTCAGACCGGTTTTGATCTGACGGCGGTCAATCGCCGGCTGTTTCAGACCAAAAGCCGGGCAGAGCTGGAAATCACCCGCCTCGCGATGGAAACCCTGCGTTTTTATGGAAACAACCGCATCGTGACCATGCGGATCTCGCGGGATATGATGCAGAAAAGCGGCGCCGGTGCGGATGAGCTGGAAACCATTTCCTCCATTCCGATTCAGCTGGAGGGCGCGGTGGTCGCCGCAACCTTTAAAGAGGGGGAGCCGGACCAGCACCGGGTATCCTTGCGGACCAACGGAACCGTGGACGGCGGAAAAATCTGCGCGCTTTTCGGCGGCGGCGGACATAAAATGGCGGCCGGCTGCTCCATGAACGGCACCTATGAAAAGGCGGAGCGGCAGATGATACGCGCGCTGCTGGAAGCGCTGGGGGTGGCAGATTGAACGGGGTCTTTTTAGTAGATAAACCGACGGATATGACCTCTTTCGGTGTGGTGGCGCGTTTGAGGCGGCTGACAAACGAAAAATGCGGCCATAGCGGAACGCTGGATCCTTTGGCGACCGGTCTTCTGCCGATCATGGTGGGAAAAGCCACCAAGCTTTGTGATTTTCTGACAGCCGGAGAAAAAAGCTATCAGGGAACTTTGCGTTTCGGAGTACGGACCGACACGGAGGACAGCACCGGCACTTTTTTGGAGCAGCAGCCCTGGTCTTTCGGGGAGCGGGAAATCCTGGCGGTGCTGCCGCGCTTTACCGGGCAGATCACCCAGACGCCGCCGGCATATTCCGCGATCAAGGTGAACGGCGTTCCTCTTTATCGCAGAGCCAGGGCCGGGCAGGCGGTGACCGCGCCGGAACGCAAGGTGCAAATCCGGGGGCTCCGGCTGCTTTCCTTTGACCAGGAAAAAGGGGAAGCGGTTTTCGAGGTGGATTGTTCCAAGGGCACTTATATCCGAACGCTTTTTTCGGATCTTGCCCGCGCGCTCGGCACGGTGGGCACCATGACGGCGCTCCGGCGTACCTGCGTGGGGAGGTTCTCTGTGGCGGAGGCAGTACCTTTGGAAGAATTGATGGCCGCGTTGGAGCGGGGAACGCCGACCGGGGGCTGGCGCACGCTGGAAGAAGTGCTGGAGGCGCTGCCCTGTTACCGGCCGACCGATTTTTTCGGTCAGCTGCTGCAAAATGGCTGCGCGGTATCCATAATAAAACTCGGCGGACTTCCCGCGGGGCTTTGCACCGTTTACCACCGGCAGAAGCTGGTGGGGCTTGGAAATACAGAAGAGAAGGACGGAGAGACTTTTTTTAAAGTCGTGACACATTTATGACCAAAAACCGCGTAATTACAATCGGAGATTTTGACGGGGTTCATCTGGGGCACCAGGCGGTGCTGAAGCAGCTGACTGCCTGGGCGGCCTCCCTGCATGCGGAACCGATGATTTTCACTTTTGATCAGAACACCAAAGGGCAGAAGGTCATTACCGGCGACGCGGTAAAAGCTTATTATTTCCGGCAGTACGGCGTGGAGTGCTGGCAGACGCTTTCCTTTGCCCGGTTTAAGGAGCGCCCTGCGGAGGAATTCACCGACCATTTTCTGAAGGAAGAATGGAGCGTGGTCGGCCTGGTCAGCGGGCAGGATTTTCATTTCGGCAAAGACCGTGCCGGGAATGAATTCACGCTGATCAGCCGCGGCATTGCGGTTCAAAAGCTGCAAAGCCTGACTGCAGAGGATCTCCGCATCAGCTCCTCCGGGATCCGTCGGGAGATCGAAGACGGAAACCTGGAATGGGCGGAGGAGCGGATGGGCCATCCTTTTTGCCTGATGGGCACGGTGGGCCACGGGAAAGGGCTGGCGCGGCAATATGGATTGCCAACGGTGAATTTGTCTATCCCGGAGCAGCAGCTGCTGCCGCCGTTCGGCGTTTATGCCGCCTTTGTGCACACCGGCAATACGCGCTATTCGGCGGCGGTCAATATCGGGGTGCGCCCTACGGTGGATACAGATGGGGTTCCCAATCTGGAAGCGCACCTGCTGGGTGCAGATGTGGATCTTTACGGACAGCCGATCCGGGTGGAATTAAAATCGTATCTGCGCAAGGAAATCCGCTTTCAGGATGAGGAACAGCTGTTTGCGCAGATGAAAAACGATGCGGCAGGGTGCCGCGCACGATTGGAGACGATCAAATGAAAAGGATCATCGGGATGCTGCTGCTGGCCGCGTGCCTGTTCAGTATGCCTGCTTGTAAAAAGAAACGGGATCCCTATCCGCGGGAGGAAAGTGCCGGAACCGGCTATGGGGTGACGCAGAAGAGCGCCCTGATGGAGCAGGATCTCTATTTCTTTACGGTCAATACCGAAAAAAGCGAGGTGCTTTCCGCCTTGGGAAGCCCACAGTCTTATCTGATCTCAAATGGGAACAGCTTCACCTACCGACTGCAGGACGGTGCGACCCTGACGCTCAGCTATGATGACCGCGCGGTGGTTAAGACCGCTGCGTATGTGGATGCGGCAGGCAAGGAATGGGATTTGTTTTCCTATCTGGTCAGCATCGGTATTTTAAAAAGCTATACCAGTCCCGGGAAAACCACCGGAGAAACCGGCGGAACAGCGACCGGCGGAACGGAACCGGGCACCGGCACGGTGTCGGAGGGGGCGGCCGGCGGGCAGACCGCCGCAACCGGCGGCAGCTTTTTCTCCACACAGAAATACAGCTACAGCTTAATGGAGCAGATTCTGAAGGTGGGGGCCAGCCGGGACACGGTGGTGGCTGCAGTGGGCAAACCCAACAGCTTCAGTGCGGTGACCTTTGCAAAAGACAGCTATATCATTGACATTTATGCGATGGAGGATGGCAGCACGCTTTATCTGGATTACGGATACGCAAGAGATACCCTCCGCGCGGTGCAGAAAAAGAGCGGAACCACAGTATCCGCCTATCTTGGCAGCTGGGGTGCGGAAACAAAACCCGCCGCTTTCAGCCGGCCGGCCAGAACCAGCAACCTTTTCCGGAATCTGCGGGCCGACATGAAGCCTTCGGATCTTTACCGTCAGTTCGGGGAACCGGACTGGTATGAGGGAAGCGCGTCCGCTTATCGGGACGCCTACCAGCTCTCAGACGGAGCGGTGCTCTACTTTGATTTCGGGCAAGGGCACAGCGGTCTTGCCTCTGCCGTGCTGCAAAGGGCAGACGGTACGCTGGAAAGCCAGACGCTAAGGTCATGAAAAGGAAACAGAGAATGGCAGCAGTGCTGCTGGTGCTTCTGCTGGGAACTCTTTGCAGCTGCGCCAAAACCAAAGAGGATTTAAAATTTTATGTGGTCAGCGGCAGTGCGATTCATGCGGAGATGACCGACGCCCAGCTGCTGGCCGCGGCCAAAAAGAAGGGAAGAGTGGCGTTTACCGGCGCCGATCTCAAGGGCTGGCTCTGGCCCACGCAGCAAGTGCAGCTGCAGGCGGTGGGCGCTTTGGGCAACGCGGGCGACGGCGGCAGCGCGCTCTTTCAGGCGCAGGCGGGCGACGCCTTTGTGCTGACCTTAGGGAGCCGGATTCTCTATGCCGGCGGCTTTAAGCCCGGAAGCGGCACCACCGCGGTAAGGAATCCCTATATTGAGGATGAGAGCGGAGCGGTGTTTGCCATTGTTTACGACCGTCAATACGGCGCCGGGGAAGATCCCCGGGCCAATACCGCCCTTTACGATTATCTGACGGACCAGCAGCTGCTGGTGACCAAAATACAGTAGGAGATGATGGTATGCCGACAATGTCTCCCCCTCCCCCCGGTGCGCGGCGCGGACCCCGCCGCGCACTGACCGAGGAAGAAAAAAAGAACAGCCCCAAACTGACCTGGCCGCTTTTTAAACGGGTACTCACCTATCTGGTTCCGTATCGGCTGCAGTTGGGGCTGGCTTTGCTTTGTCTGATCGCGGCGGGGATTTTGGGCGTACTGCCCTCGATTCTGACCGGGAAAATGATCGATCTGGGTCTTTATGGAAAAAACATGCAGGTGTTGCTGCGGCTGGCGTTTTGGTCGCTTGCGGTGCTGGTGGCCTCCAATCTGGTCACGGTGGGGCAGGTGCTGCTCACCACCCGCGTCGGCCAATATGTTACTTATGATATGCGCAATCAGATGTATGCGCATATGCAGAAGATGGGGCATCGGTTTTTCACCTCCAATCAGCAGGGGGAAATCATCACCCGGATGACAGAGGATATCGGCGGCGTGCAGGCGGTGCTGTCCACCACCATGGTCAACCTGTTCAGCGATCTGATCACCGTGCTGATCGTGCTGGTGACCCTTTTTCAAAGGAACTGGATTCTGGCGCTGGTGGGCGTGGCGGTGGTGCCCTTTTTGGTGCTGCCAACCCGTCTTGTGGGCAAGCGCCGCTGGGAAATTGCCGATGCAACCCAGACGCAGCGGGACCGCTCCAATCAGATCCTGAACGAAACCTTAAGCGTCAGCGGGCAGCTGCTGGTGAAACTTTTTACGAGAGAGCAGCGGGAATACGAAAACTTCCGCGCGGTGAATTTAAAAGCCACAAAGCTTGCGATCAGGGAGCGCCTGGCGGGCATGTGGTTCTGGCGGGGGCTGAATGTGCTGCGGAATATGGGGCCGCTGCTGATTTATGTGGTCGGCGGGCTGGTGATGGTGCGGCACGGCGCAATGGACCTGACGGTGGGCGATGTGACGGTGATGGTCACGTTGATCAACAAATTATATAATCCGGTGGATGATCTGCTGAACATCCATGTGGATCTGATCCGTTCCATGGCGCTCTTTTCCAGAATCTTCCTCTATTTTGATTTAAAGCCGGAGGTGGAGAGCCCCAAGAACGGCTACCAGCCAAAGGAGGTGCGGGGCGATCTTGCGTTTGAGCAGGTTTCTTTTTGCTATTCCGCGGAGCAGCCCTTATTGCGTGCGGTTCATTTTCAGGTGCCGCAGGGCCGGATGGTGGCGATTGTGGGCACCAGCGGCGCCGGAAAGAGCACGCTGGTGAACCTGATCCCGCGGCTTTATGATGTGACAGAGGGTGCTGTTTTGGTGGATGGCGTGGATGTGCGCCGGTGGGATCTTTACGCGCTGCGGCGGCAGATCGCCATGGTGACGCAGGAAACCTATCTTTTCAACGATACAGTGCGCGCCAATCTGCTCTACGCCAAGGAAGGAGCCACGGAGGAGGAACTGATCAGCGCGTGCCAAAAGGCCCATATTCATGATCTGATCACGAGCCTTCCAGATGGGTATGACACCGAGGTGGGAAACCGCGGCTTCAAGCTATCCGGCGGAGAAAAGCAGCGCATTTCCATCGCCCGGGCAATTCTGAAGGATCCGAAAATCCTGATTCTGGATGAGGCCACCTCCTCGCTGGATTCCATTTCCGAAACCCTGATCCAGCAGGCAATTTCCCCGCTGCTGACCGGGCGGACCGCACTGGTGATCGCGCACCGGCTGACCACGATTCTGGCGGCGGATGAAATTCTAGTGATGGAACACGGCAAAATTGTGGAACGGGGAAAGCACAGCGCGCTGGTGGAAAAAGAAGGGGTATACCGCAAGCTTTATGAGACCCAGTTCCGCTATGCGCTGGATGATTATGAGCAGCGCCGGCAGGAAGGCCGGGCGCTTAACACTTCCGGTGGACCGGAGCTTTGAAGGAGATCGGGATGCGGATTTACCGGAAGCAGGATGTGTTTACAGAAGAGCTGGGGCTGAGCGTCCGGCGGCACCGGATGCAGCACAATCAGCCGCCGCATGTGCATCAGTTTATTGAGCTGGTCTATATTGCGGACGGTGCGGGGGTTCACGGCATCGGCGGGCGGCGCTACCAGGTGCACCGGGGCGCTCTGTTATTGATCAACTATCGGCAGGAGCATTTTTTTGAAACGCAGGAGAGTATGGCGTTTTTTAATATCCTGCTGGATCCCGCATGGATCAGCGAAAAGCTGATCGGGCCGGACAATGCGTTTGAGCTGCTGAGCCTTTCGGCATTTTCCGAATTTCAGCGCGAGATCGATCAGGAGTATCCGCTGGTGCTGTTTTCAGGCGAGGACCGCGCCCGGATCGAGGAGCTGATCGGCGCCATGGAAGAGGAATTCCGGGAGCGCAAGCGGGGAAGCGAAACCATTTTAAAGGCGCAGGTCAATATTTTGCTGACCCTTATTTTTCGCAAAATGGCGGTGGATAATCAAGACGGCATACCGGTGCGGCTGACGCCGGAATTTTTGCAGTATCTGAAGGAACACTGCGCGGAAAAAATGACGCTGGAATCGCTGGCCCGGCAGTGCTTCTATAACCCGACCTATTTCAGCCGGCTGTTTAAAGAGCATTACGGGCAGACCCTGACGGCTTTTTTGCTGCAAATCCGCGTGGAGCGGGCATGCAGCCTGTTAAGGGAAACGGCATTATCCGCCGAGGCCATTGCCGAAAAAGCGGGATTCGGCAACCGCGCCGCCTTTTATCGGGCCTTCCGGGCGCAGATGGGGTGTACGCCCGCCCAGTACCGCAATGTAAAAAGAAGAAACAAAATGAAGTAAAGATCTGTTCTTGAACCGCGATCCCATTCCATGGTAAAATTTTTTTACCATCAGGAAAGGACGGGATACGGAAATGACCAAACTGAACAAACAGGAGCTGCAGGATAAAATTCATGCCTGCTGGGTCGGAAAAAACATTGGGGGCACGATGGGCACCCCTTATGAAGGAAAACGAGAGCAATTGGACATTACGGGCTATGCCTCTGCAAAAGGGGAGCCGCTGCCCAACGATGATCTGGATTTGCAGCTGATCTGGCTGTGCGCGATGGAAGAGGTGGGCCCCTATCAGCTTTCCGCGCGGGAATTGGGGGAGTATTGGGTCAGCTATATTTCACCGCACTGGAACGAATACGGCATTGGCAAGAGCAATTTAAAGCGGGGGCTGCTGCCGCCCTTCAGCGGCGATTATCAAAACAAAAAATGGCGCAATTCCAACGGCGCCTGGATCCGCTCGGAGATTTGGGCCTGCCTTGCGCCGGGATATCCGGACATCGCCCGGAAATACGCCTGGATGGACGCCTCAGTGGATCACGGAACCGGGGAGGGCAGCTGGGCGGAACAGTTTACCGTGACGATGGAGAGCCTGGCCTTTGTGCAAAACGAGATCCGGCCGATCATTGAGCAGAGCCTTGCGGCCATTCCGCAAGACTGCCGGGTGGCCAGAAGCGTTCGCCTGGTGCTGGCGGCCTTTGACCGGGGGGAAGACTGGATGAAGACCCGGGAGCTGCTGCTGGAAGACAGTCGGGATCTGGGCTGGTTTCAGGCGCCCGCCAATGTGGGCTTTGCGGTGCTGGGGCTGCTGTATGGCGGTGGCGATTTCAAGCGTTCGATGATTCTTGCCATCAACTGCGGGGATGATACAGACTGTACCGGCGGCACGGTCGGCGCTTTTTTAGGGCTCCTTTACGGCAGCCGCGGCATTCCGGAGGACTGGTCCTCTTATATCGGCGACGAGATCAAAACCATGTGTGTGGATCTTTCCTACCGGCGGGTGCGAAAGTATAAAAGCTGCGCCGCCCTGACAGACGAGGTGCTGAAGCTGGTTCCGACGGTGCTGGAAGCAAACGGGGTTCACGCGGAATTTGGCGAGGGCGCGTCGGTATTCGAAGAAAAAAAGGAAGAGCCGCTCCGCATTCCGAAGGCCAGATATTATTACGATGCGTTTGAATCCTCCGCGCTGCTTGTGCAGGTGTTGATGGATCAGGAACCCTGTTTTGCGCCGGGCGTGTCGATGGAGATCCGGGTGCTCATCATGAACAAGATGAAGGATCCGCACTATGCAGATCTGAAGCTGCATCTGCCGGAAGGGGTTCACGCTTCGGATTATACCAGCACCCTCTATCTGGACCACCAAAAACCGGAAGGAACGGTTTGGAAAGTGCGCCTCACGGCAGAGACGCAATTGCCTCCCATCAGCCGGGTCTGCCTTGAAATTTCATTGGTTGGAAGACCCACTTTGGCAATAATTCCCATTTATTTGCTTGGATAATAAAAAAATGGCGTTTTTTTTCAAAAAAACGCCATTTTTTATTTTTTTACGAGAGTTTCTTATTGATTTCGTGTGATGAATTGTGTTATAATATTATAAAATCTGCATTAGATCATATCCACATGTGTATTTAAAGTTTATTTACAATTGAAGCCGCTTCTTTTCACGAAAACATCACACCGTATCCGTATACTATCAGTGAAGTGAAAGGAGGCAAAAACAATGGCAATCCTGTTATTTGAGCGATCAGAGAAAAAGTATCTGCTCAGCGATCTGCAAAAGGAGCGGTTTCTGAACCGCATCGCTCTCTTTGTAACGGAGGACCGTTACGGCGCCTATACGTTGGAGAATCTTTATTTTGATAACAATTCCTTTGATAATGTACGCTAATGTACGCTATTCTTTGGAAGGCCCTTTGTTTAAAGAAAAAATGCGCTTGCGCAGCTATGGCACTCCGGAGGTGGACAGCACCGTTTACCGGGAGCTGAAGAAAAAGTTCAAGAAGGTCGGATATAAGCCACGGATCGCGACCACACCGCGGGCAATGCCTGCTTATTTGGTCGGCGGCACCATGAAGGTGGCAGACAGCGGCAGACCTCCGCGGAGCTGGATTTCTATCGGAGCACCCATCAGCTCAGGCCGCGTTCTTACCCGGCCTATGACCGGCAGGCCTATTGCGAAACCGAAGACCGTTCGGTGCGGATGACGTTTGACGAGCGGATCCGTTACCGATGGGATCGCCCGGATCTCACGCTGGGAGATCGGGGCTGCACCCCTTATCCGCTGCCGGGAAATCTGCTGAAATCAAGGTTTCCAACGCAATGCCGCTGTGGCTGACCGGGATTTTATCGGAACTTAAAATCTATCCCACATCTTTCTCCAAATATGGGAAAATCTATGAGAAGGAGGGCGGCGGGTGCTTTCAGTTTGGTGCGTTTTAGCTCCGCGCAAGGGACCGCCCGGGAGATTGGCATCATCTTTTTATCCATGGCATTGGGGCTTGCCACCGGCATGGGCTGTCTTACGTTTGCAGCCTTGTTCTCGGTGATCGTGCTGCTGGCTTTCTTCCTCTTGAGCCGGCTGCTGGTATCCGGGGGCGGCAAAGAGCGTCAGATGAAAATCGTGATTCCGGAGGATCTGGATTATACCACGGTTTTTACAGATCTGGTGGCGGATCATACCAAAAAATGGGCGCTGGAAAAATCCAAAGCCACCAACATGGGCAGCTTATATGAGCTGACCTACCGGGTTACTTTAAAAGATGCTTCGGCGGAAAAAAACAATGCTGGACGTAATTCGTTGCCGCAATGGAAACCGGATGGTTTCATTGTCTACTGTGAAAGCGGCAAGGGATTCTTTATAGATAGATTTTTGGCAGAAATGGCAGGAGTAAGAGAATAGGAACGAACGCCCGAAAACGGAAGGGCGTCAAAATGAGAGGAGAAAGAAGAAGATGAATGAGAAGGACATTATTGTTTTAGTGGCAGACGACGACCGGAAGATCCGGCAGATGCTGGCCCTTTATTTAAAAGGGCATGGCTACACGATCCTGGAGGCGGAAGACGGCGAGCAGGCGCTGGACGTCTATTACGCCAACAGCAGCAAGATTGATCTGATTTTGCTGGATGCCATGATGCCGAAGCTGGACGGCTTCGAGGTGCTCAAGGAGCTGCGTGCCACCTCTTTGATCCCGGTGATCATGATCACTGCAAAGGATCAGGAGTATGATCAGGTGCAGGGGCTCAAGTGCGGGGCGGACGATTATATCAGCAAGCCCTTTTCCCCCACTATTTTATTGGCGCGCCTGGAATCCGTGCTGCGGCGCTGCTCGGCCAAGGGGCGCAACAGCGTTTTGACAGCTGGCGGTGTGGAACTGTTTTTAAAGAGCAAATATATGAAGCTGCACGGCAAGACGGTTATTTTAACCCAGAAAGAATTTGACCTGCTAACCTATCTGATGACCAATCCCCGCGAGGTGCTGACCCGGAATCAGATTCTGAACGCCATTTGGAATTATGATTACGAAGGCGATCCCCGCACAGTGGATACGCATATTAAACAGTTAAGAGCAAAAATGTTGGATTGCGGCAGCATGATCCGCACCGTCCACGGATTGGGGTATATGTTTGATCCCATGGAGGAATGAAATATTCCATTAAAATAATAACCACGCTTTTGGTCGCGGTGATCATTGTGGCGTTGATGGGCCTAAAGCAGAAGCAGAACATCAAAACCCTGTATATTCGTTGAGTGCGCAGTATACGGACGATACGGATCGGTTGGGCGATCTCGTGCGCTCTTATGAAGAGGGAAGCTTTTTACAGGTGGAAATCTTTGATGAGAGCGGCCAGCTGATCTATACCTCCGGGCGGAAGGGTTTTCCGGGTTTCAGGGCAATCAGCCGCAGCAGCTGCCGGAGCCCTTCGGGAAAGACGGCGGCCAGCAGAACAGAAGCATGAACGATTATACGGAAAATCCGTCTGTGCAGCGTCTGTCCAAGGGCAAAACCGACATTTTGGCCATTCGGGGTATTCTGACCCTGGAGGACGGCAGCATCCGGTATCTCTCGATTGAAGCGCCGGTATCGGCCATTGCCAGCACTGTTCGGGTGAACAATCAGCTTACCCTGCTGATCTCGATCCTTGTAGCGGTGTTGCTTTCGGGCTGCGGCGGCATTCAGTGGGACAAGAATGCGGCAACCGCGCAGGATGACAGCAAAGCATCGCAGGATGCATCTGCCAATGACGACAGCAGTTCCGAAGAAAATGTGACCATCCCTGCCCGCGTGGATGAAGGCGGGGTGGGCAGTTACACAGAGATCACGTTGTCCGGCTCCGGCGTTGCTGTGAGCGGAAGCGGCGCCAGCGTGTCCGGCAGCAAAATCACCCTCACGGATGCCGGCCATTACCGGATCCGGGGCGCTCTAAGCGATGGACAGATTCAGGTGCAGGCGGAAGGCGCCACAGTCAGCGGCGGCACCACCTATTTGACCGCCTCCACACGGGCGGCTCGGCCGCTTCCTCCACCGCATCAAGATTAGTGGCGGTTCTCTGTGTGTGAATGCCGCCGGGCGGCTTCGGCTGCTGAGTGGCTTCGGTCGCTGAGTGCAGCCGCAATTCCTTTATAAAAAAAGAGGGGGAGCCTTCCGCGTGGGTGCGGAAAAGGCTCCCCCTCTTTATGCGCTCTTTTGGCGCCTGCTCAGGCGTTTTTTGCGGCAACCAGATCGGCGCCGGTTCCGGCGATATTGCGGACCAAAACAGTGCCGATCCGCACCGGCGCTTGAACCGATACCCGGTTGATCTGTTCCATCACCGAAAAGACGGCGCTCTTTTTCACCGGCCGGTCGGTCTTCACCGGCAGCCGCGGGTAAAGCGCGCCCTCGATCCGCACGGTGGAGGTGACCACCCGGGTGGGATTGGTCAGCTCGTTATGCCCGTAAACCGCGCCCCGGGGGCAGCGGTTTCCGCTGACGGCATAATCCTGTGTTTCGTCCACCGTTAAGTGACAGCCTCTGGGGCAAACAATGCAGATCAGCTCTTTCATGCGGGATCCACCTCCTTCACAGATACGGTGACAGGCTGGCCCTGCGCCTTTTCCAGCAGGGTTTTGGAGAGCGTGATTTGCTCCATTTCTCCCGGTGCCAGCCGCTCCCGCTTGAATTGGGCCAGCGTTTGGCCGTTGCCGGTCACCTCGATGACGCTTTCTTTGGAGACCCGGTTGACCCGGAAGAAGATGCCGACGCTCTGCGCAACAACGTCCGGGCGGATCTTCTGGGGCACGGTATAGGCCACGCCGTCTCCATTTTGCAGGGAAACCGCCACGCCGCCGCGAGGACCGGTTCGCACATAGTCGGCTGCGGCGGCGCCCGCTTTGGCACTCTCCTGTGAAACAAAATCCACCAGATCATGCACATGCACCACATTCCCGGCGGCGAAGACGCCGGGCACGGAGGTTTCCATATTTTCATAGACCACCGCGCCCCGGGTGCGGGGATCCAGCACGATCTCCGCTTCCCGGGTCAGCTCGTTTTCGGGGATCAGCCCCACCGAGAGCAGCACCGTGTCACAGTCAAAAATCATTTCTGTGCCGGGCACGGGACGCTTGTTTTGATCGAGCTTGGAAACGCGCACCCGCTCCACACGGCCCTGCCCTTCGATGGCGGTGATGGTGTGTGAAAGGCAAAGGGGGATCTGATAATCCTCCAGACACTGCACAATATTGCGGGTGAGCCCGCCGGAATAGGGCATCAGCTCCACACAGGCCAGCACCTTTGCACCCTCCAGCGTCATGCGCCGGGCCATGATCAGCCCGATATCGCCGGAGCCCAGAATCACCACCCGGCGCCCCACGCTATAGCCCTCCATATTCAAGTAGCGCTGGGCGCTTCCCGCGGTGAAAACACCGGCGGGGCGGTCGCCGGGAATGGCAATCGCGCCCCGGGTGCGCTCCCGGCAGCCCATGGCCAGCAGGATCGACTGGGCCTGAAGGATTTGATATCCTTCTTGGGTATTCATGTAATGCACCTGCTTGTCCGGTGTGATTTTCAGCACCATGGTGTCCAGCTTGATCTGAACCTTGGTGCTTTGCAGCATTTCAATATAGCGGGCCGCGTATTCCGGGCCGGTCAGCTCTTCTTTAAAGCGGTGCAGCCCGAAGCCGTTATGAATGCACTGGTTTAAAATGCCGCCCAGTTCCTGATCCCGTTCCAGAATCAAAATATCGGTAAGCCCCTGCTGATAAGCGCTGTATGCGGCGGCAAGCCCGGCGGGGCCTCCGCCGATGACCACAAGCTGTATCATTCTTTTTCCCCTCCCATTTTGGTTTCTGCAGCCAGAATTTCACTGTTCGCCCCGTCTTTCAAAATCGCCAAGGGGGGGATCCCCCGCTCCCTTGAAAGAATATCCAAAACCTTAGGGCCGCAGAAGCCGCCCTGACAGCGGCCCATTCCGGTGCCGGCCCGGCGCTTCACGCCATCGACAGAGCAGGGAGGAATCGGCGAATGGATCGCCGCGGTAATTTCCCCTTCGGTAATGGTTTCACACCGGCAGATCACCCGCCCGTAAAGCGGGTTTTCCCGAATCAGCGCTTTCTTTTCCGCCGTGCTCAGCTGCTTGAAACGGATCTGGGTGCGTTTGGTTTTTGCCGCATTGTTTTTTTGGAGCGGCAGCCCCGCTTTTCGAAGCAGTTCCAGACAATAAAGCCCGATGGCGGGCGCCGCGGTGAGCCCCGGCGATTTGATGCAGGCAAGATCGATGAACCCCGGCGCGGATTCCTGGATAAAGAAATCTGCCTGGTCACTGTTGGCCCGCACCCCCGCAAAGGTGCGGATGGTTTGCCGGTAGTCGATGGTTTTCATGGTTTTGGCCGCGGTTTCCTTCACAAATTGCAGGCCTTCCGCGGTGGTGTTGACGCGTTTGCCGTCGGTGGGGCGCGCGTTGGGACCCACAATCAGATTCCCGTGCACCGTCGGTGCGATCAACACACCTTTGCCGTCTTTGTTGGGACATTGAAACAGCACGTGCCGCGCCCGGGTGCCTTCGGTCTTATCCATCAGATAGTATTCCCCGCTGTTGGGCGCGATGGTAAAGGCTTTGGGGCAGAGCATCTCATGGATCCGCCCGCTTTCGAGCCCGGCTGCGTTGATCACACAGCGGGCCTGAAAGAGCGTGCCCCCGGCTTGGATTTCATAATAACCGTCCCGCTTTTTCAGGGCGGTCACCGGGGAAGACCGCCGCAGCTCCGCGCCGTTTTGCACCGCGACCTCCGCCAGAGCCAGCGCATATTCCCAAGGGTTCACAATCCCGGCGCTGGGGGCATATAAAGCACCCAGCGCCTCCTTTGAAACCGCAGGCTCCAGCCGGCGCAATTCATCGGCCCCCAGCAGGTGCAGCTCCGGCACGCCGTTTTGCGTGCCGCGCGTGAAAAGCGCCTGCAGCGTTTTTAGCTCCGCTTCAGAAAAGGCCAGCACCAGCGAGCCAATTTTTTGAAACGGCACGCTAAGCGCCGCGCAAAGAGCGGGCGTCATCCGGTTTCCCTCCACATTCAGCCGGGCCATCAGGGTGCCGGGCAGCGGATCATAGCCCGCGTGGATGATGGCGCTGTTGGCGCGGGTGGCGCCCATCGCCACATCGTTTTCCTTTTCCAGAATCAAAAGCTTCAGCTGATATTGGGACAGCGTATAGGCTGCTGCGGCGCCCACAATGCCACAGCCGATGATTGCAACGTCTTGCATGGTTACGTCCTTTCTTTCTCACTTTTTGAAACAAAAAAGAGTAAAGGAAGCCAACAAAAACTTCACGGGGGCCGTATTCAGCTGAAATCCCGTTCTTGTTGCGCTGTCTCTTTACTCTCTTATCGTCTCTTTGTAAAAAGGTTTTATTAATTGTTACGTTCAGTATAGCATTTTTGCAGATAAAAATCAACCTATTTTTTCGCATTTGTGGTTTTTCTAAGAAAAGATTTGGTTTGCAACTTGACCTTTGGCGCCGATATGCGTACAATAAGAGAAGAGTAAAAAGAGGGAGAAACAGACCGGGAAAGGATTTCTGATATGAAGGAAACCAGTTTGTGCTATCTGGAGCGCGATGGGTGTTATCTGCTGCTGCACCGCAACAAAAAGGAGCAGGATGTCAATCGGGACAAGTGGATTGGCGTTGGCGGAAAGGCGCTCCCCGGCGAGTGCCCGGCGGAATGCGCCCGGCGGGAAACCCTGGAGGAAACCGGGCTCACGTTGGATGCGGCGGAATACCGCGGAGTGGTGGATTTTTATTGCGTCGGCTGGGAAAGCGAGCGGATGCATCTGTTCTGGTCCGACTGTTTTTCCGGTGTGCTGAAGGATTGCGACGAGGGAACGCTGGAGTGGGTGCCGATCAAAGAAATGGAGACGCTGCCTCTTTGGGAGGGCGATTTCATTTTTCTTCGTCTAATGGAGGAGCGGGCTCCGTTTTTCAGGCTTTCTCTTTCTTATGAGGGCGACCGGCTGATATCTGCGGTTCTGAACCATCAAAAAATCCGTTAAAACGCGTTAAAACCGTAAGATCCGTTGTTGCTGCCGGATGGTATTTGGCAGCGCCGGAACCGAGCAGGGAAAAAGGAAGGAAGCTTTGAGCATGGAACCGCCGATTTTTACAGGAACCTTCGGAAACTGCCATATTCAGGGCATTGCGGTGGACCTGAAAAAGGGCTATATTTATTATTCTTTTACCACAAAACTGGTCAAAAGTGATCTGAAAGGGAATGTGGTTGCCAGTGTGGACGGGCTGATGGGGCACCTGGGCTGCATTGCCTTTCATCCGGAAGACGGCTGTGTTTATGGTTCGCTGGAATATAAAAACGACGCCATCGGGAAGGGGATCCTTCACGCGCTTGGAAAGGAAACGCAGCTGGAAGACGCGTTTTATATGGCCGTTTTTGAAGTGGACCGTATGGACCGGCTGGAGATGGACGCCGAGCGAGACGGGATTATGACCTGCGTTTATTTGAATGAAGTGGCGCGGGACTATAACGGCTTTGGGAAAAACCGCGCGGGAGAGCGGGTGCCGCACCGCTATGGCTGCAGCGGGATCGACGGCACGGCCTTCGGGCCGCTGTTTGGCGCGGGGGAAGACGCCAAGCGCTATTTGTTTGTTGCCTATGGCATTTACGGCGACCTGACGCGGGACGACAACGATCATCAGGTGCTCCTTTGTTATGACACGGCGGACTTGGCGCGCTGGCGGCAGCCCTTAAGCCAGGGCAGCCTGCATAAAAGTGGGCCGGATGCCCCCGCCCATAAGTTTTTCGTTTATACCGGCAACACGACCTACGGCGTGCAGAACCTGGAATACGATCCCTATTTGCAGGTCTATTTTATGGCGGTTTATGCGGGGGAAAAGCCCTGCTTTCCGAATTATAAGCTTTACGCGGCAGACGTCAAAGCGGCGCCCCGCAGGGAAAAGCTTTGCGGGCTGGAGGAAGAGGGGCTCTTGCTGCGGCTTGCCCCCTTGGGAAAAGAAGATCCCGCCACCAAGATCCGGGGCTGGGATTTTCCCTATGGCTCCACCGGCCTGTTTGCGGTGGGAGACGGCACCTATTATCTTTCAGAAGAGCACGCCAGGGAGTCAGGGCAATGCAGCTTCATTTACCGATATACGTATCGGGAAGGAAAGCCCTTTGTGTTGAAGAATTAAAGGAGGAACCGATGAGAAGAACAGAGCGGGAAGTTAAAAATGAGGATCGGATTTTGGAAATTCTGGATCATTGCAGGGTATGCCGGATCGCCTTTACAGACGAAGAGGGGCTATATATCGTGCCGATGAACTATGGCTACCGGCTGGAAGAGGGCAAACTGACCCTCTATTTTCACGGCGCGAAAGACGGCCGAAGGGCACGGCATCTTTTAAAGGGCGCTTTTTCAGCTGCCTTTGAGCTGGATTGGGAGCAGGGGCTGACCGGGGCGGGCGAAAACCCTTGCGCCTATAGCTGCCGCTATGCCAGCGTAATCGGTACCGGCACGGTATCGGTCATCCATGCGCCGGAGCAAAAAAAAGAAGCGCTCAGCCGGCTGATGATCTGCCAAACCGGCAAATCGTTCCCGTTTTCCGATCAAATGGCGGAAACGGTGTTGATTTTTCAGCTGGAAGCAGATCAGTTTTCGGCGAAATCCAACGACTAAAAACCAGCAGGGGCTTTCGCACCATGCAAAAAGTGCGAAAGCCCCTGCTATTTTTTCTTTACAGAACATCTAAATCATCGGCATGGTAACGTTTTCCCAGCCGGGTGAAAAGCACCGCCACCGCAACGCCGGCGGCAATGCCCAGAACGCTCAGAAAAAAGTCGGTTGTATTTTGTGGGAGCCCCGGGAAAATGCTGACTAAAGAGCCGCCCATAAAGCCCAAAACCATAAAATAGCTGAAATCGTGATAGTGATGAAAAACCCATTTGATCAGCTTGGAAAAGAGCACCATGCCGATCACAAAAAAGATGCCTACCGGAATAATGACCACCAGGTTGATATTGGAGGCGGCCCGCAGCAGCAACTCATAAGTGCCCAGCATCATCAGGATCATCGAAACGCTCATACCGGGCACAATGCTGGAAACGCCGGCGATCAGCCCGCTGACCGAAAGCGTAATCAGCTGTATGGCGAAACTGGTATGGCTGGTGTCCACCAGGGTGGATACATCCCGGTTGGCAAAGAAACCGGCTGTCAGCGCAATGGCGAACGCAGCGATCATGCCGATCCAATAGTGGTTTTTGAACCGATCGGTGCGGGCTTCTTTATATACGGTGGGCATGCCGCCGGCGATCAGGCTCATAAACAGCAGAAAAGCCGGGACCGGATGGGTATCAAAAAGCTGATTGAGCGCTTTAATGGAGATAAAGATGCTCAGCAGCCCGCCGATCCCCATCGGAAATAAGTAAATCACATTTTTTTTGAAATCTTTAAACGGATTGGAAACAATGTTGATCAATCGATCAAAAATACCCAGCATCACCGCCATGATGCTGCCGCTGATGCCCGGTAAAATAATGCTGAAGCCTAAAAAAGCGCCGCAGAGGATGCGGTAGAAAAAATCATAGACTTTGTGTTGTTTCATGAGGGACTCCCTTATTCATGATTTTGATGTTCAATACATCTTATTGCCATCATACTTTTAAAAGAATAACATATTTTACCGGAATATACAACCATATAGAACATGAAATTTTTTAATGTTCTTTGAAAAAGCACTTGACAAAAGCGGGAAACCTTGCTATTATTTATTTAAAATAATTCTAAAAATGAGGCTGTTATGACAAAACAACGTGCATTGATTCTTCGGATCATTCGGGAATCGGATCAACATTTAACGGCCGACCAAATCTATCAGCTGGCGCGGAAGGAGCTGCCGGGTATGGTTTTGGCAACGGTCTATAATAACCTGAATTATTTGGCCGATCATGGGGAAATCCGTAAAATCAATTCCTTTGACGGAAGCGACCACTTTGATAAGAGCAGCGTTCCGCACGTTCATTTGATTTGCGACCGCTGCGGCGTAATCCGGGATTTTCCTTCGGAAGGGCTGTGGGAAGAAATGGAAGACCGCATTGGGCGCTCTATCCATTATTATGAACTGGCTATCCATTATACCTGCCCGGACTGCGAGCGGGAAAACGGCATATAATTTTTATATAAAGGAGATTAACAAGATGGAACTCAAAGGAACCAAAACAGAAAAGAATCTGGAAGCCGCATTTGCGGGAGAAAGCCAGGCGCGGAACAAGTATACTTATTTTGCCTCGGTGGCGAAAAAGGAAGGGTATGAGCAGATCGCGGCGCTTTTTGAAAAGACCGCGAACAATGAAAAAGAGCATGCGAAGCTTTGGTTCAAGGCCCTGGGCGGATTGAGCGATACTGCAAAGAACCTGCTGGCTGCCGCTGAAGGCGAGAATTATGAGTGGACCGATATGTATGAGCGGTTTGCCAAGGATGCGGAGGAGGAGGGCTTTTCTGCCCTGGCGGCACAGTTCCGCGCGGTGGCGGCGATCGAAAAATCGCATGAGGAGCGTTATCGCGCGCTGCTCCATAATGTGGAGATGAAAAAGGTGTTTGAGAAGAGCGAGGAAACCATGTGGGAATGCCGCAACTGCGGCCACCTGGTCATGGGCAAAAAAGCGCCGGAGATCTGCCCGGTCTGCTTCCATCCCCAGAGTTTCTTTGAAGTGCATCAGGAAAATTATTAAGGATCGGCTTGAAAGAGGCCCCTTCCAACTCCGGCGTTTGCGCCAGAGTTGGAAGGGGCCCTCTTTTTTGCGGTTTGCCGCACGCGGCATGCAGGGGTTAAAACACCAGCGTCGGGGTGCGCGTTCCGTTTTTCAGCAGGGAGAGGGAAACGGTCTTTTTTTCTCCTTCGCGCTCCAGCGTCACTTGGTAACGGCCGAAAAAGCCGTGCACCGGCAAAACGCCCTCCCCATCGCTGCGGCCGGTCAGCGCGGTATGCCATTCTTTTTGAAATAAATCCCGCACCATGTTAAAGGCAGGCTTGGGCCGCAGCTGAAAATCCAGCAGCCCGCCCCGGCAAAGGTTTTCCCCAACGCGCATGTCGCCGGGGGTTGCGCCCCAGGCATAGCCATCAACCAGATTCCAGTAGATAATTCCCTCCATGGCGGGGTGGGAGAACCACAGCCGGTACAGTCGCCGCAGGATTTCGGCCTGCAGCGCGTAGTCTTCCGGCGTCTCCTCATAGGCGGGGATGGTGACCTCGGTAATCTGCAGGGGCTTGCCCAGCCGCGCCAGCTGATCCAGAATCCGCAGCATTGCCAAAAGATCATACTGGTCTTTGGCATGCGCCAGCTCCAGTTCTTTTTTGCGGAACATATGAAACTGGATCCCGATGGAATCGATCGGCGCGCCGTTTCTTAAAGAGCGCTCCACCAGCATATAATAGGGATCCCGGTTTCCGTTATCCAGCTTGGCGCCGAAAATTTGCGGATTGGTCTCGTTGATCATCAGCTCGTTGGTCAAAAAAAACCTGCGGGCCAACTGAAACGACCATTCCACCACCTCCGGGTCGTCATAAAAGCGGGTGGCTCCGTTGTGACACAGCAGCTCGTTGACTACCTCCCAGCAGGGAATTTCGTCCCGGTACCGTTCCGCAAGAAGGGCAAAGCGCTCAACCAGCCGCCGCTTGATGGTGGCGGTGTCCGCCCCCAGCAGCCATTCCGGCGTGAAGCGGTCGTAATTCAGGCAATGGGCCTTGGGTGTAATGCCGTGCGCCCGGCAATAAGTCAGGCAGGGATCGACCGGCGGACGGCGGTAAACAAAGGGGCTGTCGGCATGAAAGCGCGGCTTTCCCTGCTCCGGCTCCAGCGTATTCCAATAAAAGGCCAATGTGGCTAGATTGAAGCTTTCAGCAAAATAGGATCGGTATTTTTGATTTTTTTCCTCGGTCTCCAGCTGATCCAGCATAAACAGATTGGCGCCATGCACAAATTCGTGATCCAGTTGCGTCAGGGTAAGGCGGACATCCGGCAGCGGCGTGCCTTGCGCGTCGGTAACCGTCAGTCGGAAGCGGCCTTTTCGGTTGGCTTCAATCCCGGTGGTGATCCGCGTCTCTACCTCCTCTTGGTTTCGGTCCAGCAATTTGCGGATTTCGGTTGTTCTTGACATCATGGTTCCTCCTTAATTTTATAATGCGGACGCGGTGTCGTCCGGTGGAAGGGCGCGGGCCGCCCGGTATTCTTCGGACCAGTCCAGACTCCGGTAGTCTGCCGCACGCTTATCGTGCGCAATAAAGGCCAGCAGCAGGTCCAGCATTTCCAAAGTCCAGGTGTTGCGGTCGATCTGGGCGGTGGTAAAGCGGTTTTCTGCAATCATTTTAAAGCCGAACAGGTCCTTCACCTGGGCCTTTTGGGCGCCGTCCACCACCTCCGCCACCAGATGCGGCGGGATAAACAACACCCCGCCCCCCGCGCCGAACACCACGTCGCCGGGCAGGCAGACCGCCTTGCCGATTTGCACCGTCGTGTTGTAGCCGGTCATGATAAAATCCCGGATCGGGGTGGGGTCGATGCCCCGGTAATAAACCTGCACCTCCGGAATATTCTTCATCTGCTCCACGTCCCGGATGCCGCCCCAGATCACCGCGCCGCCGTTTTTTGTTTTGTTTTTCAAAGCGGTGGTCAGGTTGCCGCCCAGAAAGGTGCCTTTATAAATTTTATCATACAGATCGACGACCGCCACATCTCTGTCGGTCAGAGCGTCCACCACCCATTGGTTGTAGGTTCCGTTCCAGCCCTCTGCCTGCCCGGCCGCCCGCACAACTTCGTTCAGATCAGGCCGAAAGGGGCAGTAGGCTGCGGTGACGGCCCGGCCGATCAGCTTGCGCCCGTCGTCGTGCAGCGTGTGCAGCCGGCCTTCAAACTGACTTTCATATCCTTTTAGAAAAATCGGCTTCCAGACCTCTTCCAGCGTGAGGGCGCGCAGTGAGTCCAAATAGCGGTCGGGCACCTTTGGCCGGCCGTCCGGCAGCCGTTCGCCCTGCCACAGTGGGGTCAGCGCCAGTATTTCTTCCTTGCTGTTTAATTTCATGGGTTTCCATCTCCTTTTTAAAGATGCATGCCGCCGTCGATTAAAAGATCTGTGCCGGTGATGTAGCGCCCCTCTTCCGAGCAGAGCAGCAGCGCCCCCGCCGCGCAGTCGCGCGCTTCGCCGGCGAAGCCCGCCGGGATGCCGGCCAGCAAACGCGGCGCATACGCGGGATCCGCCAGCGCCTGGCGGTTGCGGGGCGTGTCGATCACTCCCGGCGCAAGATTGTTGACGGTGATGCCAAAGGGCGCCAGCTGCTTGGCCAGATTCAAAACCAGATTCTGCTGCGCCGCCTTGGTGGCGGCATAGACCGCCATTTCCGGGTGCGGCTTATACTGCTGCACGCTGCCGGCGCACAAAACGCGCCCCCAGCCCTTCTGCCGCATCGGTGGCACATAGAGCTGCAGCAGCCTTAGGGTGCTGCTGAAATTCAGCTGAAGCTGCCGCGCCAGTTCTGTGCTTGGAATTTCATCCCAGCGGGTGCGGTATTGCACCGAAGCGTTCAGCACCAGAATATCCACCGGGCCGGTGGCCGCAAAAAGCCGCTCCGGACCGGCCGGGTCCAGCAGATCTTCCCGCGCCGGCAGACCGCCCGGAATTTTGTGCGCCGCCTCTTCCGCGTTCATGTTGCCCAACCGGCCATTGATGCAAATAAAAAGTAGGTCGATTTTTTGCTTTGCAAGCGCTTCCAGCTGCGGATCGTAAAGAGTATCGCCGGTGAAATAAAGCGTGCGTCCCCGGTGCCGGACCAAAACGCCCACCGCCGGCACCGTGTGGGCGGCAAAAACCGCTTCCAGCCGGAATTCCCCCAGAAGGATCACCGTTCCGGGGTCAAAGGCCTGATACCGCCGCGCCCCCGCGTGCAATCAGCTCCATTCCCGGTCGTTGGCCCATTCGGTATCCCACGTGCCGGTTTCTTCCCAAAGCCCCGGGTGCTCCGGGTGGATATGGGCCGCGATCAGCTCTTCATTCAGCCCTTCGATCCCCAGCCCGGGCCGGTCGGGCACCTTTATAAAACCGTCCTGAATCAGCGGCTGATCGCCGCCTTTTATCAGCTGACCCCACCAGGGCACGTCTGCCGAATGAAACTCCAGCGCCAGAAAATGCGGCACCGCCGCGGCCGCGTGCACCGCGGCCATGCAGGCGATCGGGCTTTCCGCCATATGGATCGCCATCGCGGCGCCATAGCGCTCGCAGAGATCTCCCAGCTTTTTGCATTCCGTCGCGCCGCCAACCGTCAATATATCCGGATGCACCACCGCAATGCCGCCCGCTTTCAGCAGGGGCCGGAAATTTTTTGCAAGATAAATATCCTCTCCGGTACACAGCGGGATGGTGGTTCCCCGCGCGATGGATGCGTATTGATTTGGATAGTGCCAGGGCGCCACGTCCTCCAGCCAGGCGATATTGTAGGGCTCCAGCCAACGGGCCAGCTTCAGCACCTCGCCGTACCCAACCAAGCCCTGATTCGTGTATACTTTCAGCAGGGTGCAATGCTTTGGCGCGCCGTCCAGCTGCGCCACCCGGATATCCGTTATTTTTAATTGAGAAGGCTCCGAGCAGCGGTTGACCGGCGGGGCCCATTCATGTTCTTCTGTTTGATGGTGTTCCATGGTTTCCGCCCTTCCTTTTTATGATTTTCTGCTCTCATTATAAGGCGCCCTGCCGGGTAAGGAAACCCGCCCCTTGATTCAAAAGGTTTGACTTTCGAAACAAATCTGGGTACAATAGGCGAAAAAGGAGGGATCAAGCATTGTTTTTCGATCAGGATCATTTGCAGGCGCGCCTGCTGGATGTTCTTGCGCTGGACCAGAAGAATTCCGTCTCCTACAATCAGCGCAATTATCATGCCCTTTCCTTCCGGCTGGACGCGGACACCCAGCTATCCTTCCGGGATCGCACGCTGCACGCGGGCGCAGACACGGTCGGGTATTTTCCCGCGCATCTTCTTTACCGGCGGAATGCCGTGCGCGATCGGATGGTGGTGATTCATTTTGAGCTGGACCGGTACTATTCCGGCAATATTGAAATGTACCGGCCGATCCACGCTGCGCCGGTGCGCGCGCTCTTTGAGCAGGCGCTCCAATGCTGGCAGGGCAAGGAGCCTGGCTATTTTTATCAGGCGTCCGGCTTCTTTTATCAGATCCTCGCGCTGATCCGCGCGGAGATCGGCGCGGAAGTCCTTCCGGATATTCCGGAACAGCTTCGCCCTGCTTTTGAATACCTCAACGAGCATTTCACAGACCCCGCGCTCTCCGTGGCGGCACTGGCGCAGCAGTGTTTTGTCAGCGAAGCCTATTTTCGCAAGCGGTTTCGCGCCGCTACCGGCAGCACGCCCCGGCAGTTTATAACCGGGAAACGGCTTTCCTATGCGCTGTCTTTATTGGAAAGCCGTTGCCTGCCGGTGGAGCAGGTGGCGCTGCAGGCGGGGTTTACCGACGCGAAATATTTCAGCACCGTTTTTAAGAAATGGGCGGGAATTGCGCCTTCCCGCTATCTTTACAGCCGGAGCGCGCCGGAAGAGAGGGACGCGCTCCAGCCGGAAAAGCGCCGATGATGCGGGCGGCGGTGGGGCCGAAAACATCAAAAAGCCCGAACGCGCAAAAAAAGGCTCCCCCCTTCCGGAACACCGGAAGGGAGGAGCCTTTTTGCTGTTTTATAAAGCCGCGTTCAGCGGAAAACTAATCCAGGATATAAACATTGACGCTTCTTCTGCCAAAAGAGTTGGCTTCCGACGCGGTGTTGACGCAGATGTCGATCTTATTGCCCTTGATGGCGCCGCCGATATCCGCGGCAACCGCTGTACCGTAAATATAGTTGCCGTCCGCCGTTTCCACATAGACCCGGGTGCCCAGAGGAATTACACTGGGATCCACCGCAATCACGCCCCATTCGGCTTTGCGCCCTGTGGCGGTTCTGCCGCCGCCCACATAGGCGGTGGCGGTCATGGCAACCACTTTCCGATAGGAGGTGGGGGTAGAGGCGGTCTTTTTAAAGCTGGCTTTGACCTTGGTGCCCACCAGAATGACCCGGTTTTCAGGCTCCTTTGTCACCGTTGAGGAGCAAAGCTCCCGCTTTGTTTCCGCGCCGTTGACATAGGTGACGGAATAGCTATTGACTTTTTCACCCTTTGCGCCTTCTGCTTGCACTTTGGTTTCGCCCACGTAGAGATCGCCGGTGTTGACCTTTTTGGTTTCATAGCTGAGAGAAACCGTTTCGATCACCTGATCGTTTCTGACGCGGTCCAGCGCGATCTGCATGTCGTTTTCCACCGGCGTTTCCGGCGTATAGTTCAGCTGATCCTGCTCGCTCCGCGAAAGGCCCGCCTGTTTTAGCGCGTCTGCCACGGTGCCGCTAGTCATCATGACCAGCACCGCTTCACCATCCGCGTGCACAAAAACGGGGAACGCCCGGGTGACGGAGAGGGTAATCCGGCCGCCATTTTCCTCCAGCGCAACGAGATCGCCCTCTTTCAGGGAAAGCGCGCTTTTTTGGAGCAGGCTCTGCTCATCGGCGGGGATCGAATAAAACGAGGCCACCTGCACGCCATCTTCCAGCACCGTGACCTGATGAACGGTCACCGTGATCACCGACATCAGCATCGTCATCAGCGCAAGCCCGCTGAAAACGGTCATCGGGATGCGGTGCAGGCTCAGAAACCGGCCGATGTCTTTGAAAAAGACGCGGCATTTTGCGCTGAAAGATCCGCGCAGCTTTTGGATGATGGGCTCAACCCGCTTGCCAAACGCAGAAAAAATCTGCCCGAAGCGGCAAAAGATGCGGGAAGAGTGTCTGCGAAGCGTTTGAACCAGCCGCCCGCAGAGGCGTTGGATTTTGTTCTTCGCTGTTCTCATAGATAAATCTCATTGTTTCGTGACAATTCAGAAGGGTTTTCTATCCTGTTTTGTCATTAGTTTGGATCGGTCTTTCCAGTTTATGCAATAACTGCTTTTTTAATTACAACTTCTCTTTAGAAATTACAAAACTGTTACACAGTATACCGTGAAATAGAGCATTTGTCAAGTCCTATTTAAAAATAGTTACAATTTTGTAACCAATTAGAAAAGGCCTGTTCTCTTTTTTTGAGGAGAACAGGCCTTGAAAAAAGCGGGGAAAGTGCGTCAGAAGGTTTTGGGCAGCACGTAAAGACATACGGTGATAAACTGCAGCACTGAGCCGATCAGCACAAAAGTGTGCCAGATGGCATGCATATAGGGCCCCTTGATCTGGTAGAAGAGGATGCCGCCGGAATAAAACAGCCCGCCGCCCAGCAGATAGACCAGCCCAGCCGGGTCCATGGCCCGGATCATGGGAAAGGCGGCGATTATGATGCACCAGCCCATCACAAGATAGATCACCATCGAGAGGGGCTTGAAGCGGTCCAGGGATACAGCGCTCATAACAATCCCCACAATGGCGATACTCCACTGAATCCCGAAGATCACCCAACCCAAAGCCCCTTCCAGCGTGATCAGCGACAAGGGCGTATAGGTTCCCGCGATCAAGAGGAAAATGGTCACATGATCCAGAATCCGGAACACCTTTTTGGCCTGCCAGCCGGTGAGGGCGTGGGAAAGGGTGGAGATTGTATAGAGAATGATCAGAGAGCCCCCATAGATGGAGGAGGCCACGATTGCAAGCGCATTGCCGTGCCGTGCGGAAAGCGCAACCATGTAAACCAGCGCGAAGATGCCGAACAGGGCGCCCAACCCATGGGAGATGGCGGAATAAAGCTCTTCTTTAAACGGATAAAATACCGGGGTACAGCGCGGAGAGTGGTTGGTGCTCACCGGGGATACGCCTCCTTTCTTTGCTTCTTATGAGAGATAGCGAACGGTGCGTTCCACCGCATCCTTCGCGTTTTTCCAGTCTTCCTTCTCATAGCGGTAATCAAATTTTTTGCAAAACCAGTCGAGATCTTCCCTCAGCTGGTGAAGATAACGTTGGTTGCAGGCGGCCAGCTGCGTGGAAAATGGCGCCGCCAGTCGCTTGGGCAGCTGCTTTTTTGCTTCGTCCAGCAGCCGGGCGCTGTGTGTTTCGCAAAAAAATTCCTGCTGGGAAAAGAGGGCCCGGAAAGGCTCCTCGGTCGTATAATAATAGCATAGATTTTCATAAACGCGCGTCATAAATTCAGAGACCCGGTCGCACAGATAGCAGCTGGACCGGGCTTTCTGATAGGCGTCCGCCAGTTTTTTTTCGCCCGGTTCTTTGGACAGAGGTGGTTTTGTTTTGATAAAAAGGGCCTCCCCCAGCGTTTCCAGATGAGTGGAGAGCATCAGCGCCAGCGGTAGCTGCTGCCCCGCATCGGCCATCTGCTGCAGATGCGCTTTGCAGAAGCCCAACCGGTTGGTTTGCCGGCGGATCTCCGGCTCCATCATCGCGGCGCCCAGAATCCGGGTTCCCTCCTCTTGCATAAGACGCATCCTGATGGTGCACAAAGGACAGCCTTTTTTGAGGGAAAACGCCTCATGGATCGGAATGGTATAAATTTTTTCAGCCATGGAAAATCCTTTCTGTCACACACTTTTGACTCTATACATAGGATACAACAAATAAGGAAAAGGAGGGAAGGTTCATGTGCGGTTGCTTAAACAATCTGTTTGAAGACAACGGTTGCTTGCTGGTCATTCTTGTTATTATCCTGTTATTTTGCTGCTGCTGCAACGACTAATTCCTTTTTTAAAAGGCTCCCCCACCGGGGGGCCTTTTCACTATAGATGATTATGAAAAGGTGATCTGATCGCTGTTCAGATCCTGCTGCCGAAGCTGGTGCCCCACCGCGGGCAGATTTTTGGCCCGGTAATAGGCGGTGTTGCCGATCCCGGCGTTTTCCAGTGGAACCACCGCTTCCAGCCGGTGTTTGCCCTTTTGGGTCATGGCGGAGATCCCCTGCGCGGATTTGGTGGTCTTGACCGGAATCAGCGTGGAATGAAGGATCAGCACCTTTTGATTGGTGGAGAAAAGCGCAAAATCCTGCTCCTTTGTCAGCAAAAACGCGGCGACCAGCGGCGATTTATCACTGAAGGCATTGACCAGCTTGCGCCGGTTGGTGACGGTTTGATAGGCCTGCAGCGCAATGCGTGCCGCCTTCCCGTTTTCAAAGAAAAAGATCATGTCGCCGCTGAAGTCTTGCGTGGCCGCCATGGCAACCACCTGCTCCTCCGGCGCCATTTCCAGCCTGGCGGGCAGATAATCGCCCATCAGGCTGGCTTTGGTGTCTTCAAAATCATAGCCCTTTCCCTTATAGGCGTTTTGGGCGGAGGTGAAAAAGAGAAGCTCGGCTTTGTTGGAAGATAGGAGCTCCTGACCGACGGCGTCTCCGTCCTTGAGCTTCTGCGCGCTGCTCATCCGAAGAGACTGGGGCGTGATTTTCTTAAAATAGCCGCCCTTGGTCAAAAAGAAGGTGACCGGATAATCCTCGATATGCTCTGTTTCATCAATTTCTCTGAGCTGATCTTCATAAAGCAGCGTGGTTTTCCGGGGTGCGCCATAGAGCTTTTTCACCCGGGTCAGATCTTCTTTAATCAGCGCGCGGATCCTGGTTTTATTGCGGAGAATTTCTTCCAGATCCGTAATCTGACGCTCCAGCGCCGCGATTTCTTCCAGCCGGTTTAAAATGTATTCCTTATTGAGATAGCGCAGCTTGATATTGGCAATATATTCTGCCTGCGTCTCATCAATGCCAAAGCCGATCATCAGGTTTGGCACCACTTCCTCTTCGTGCTCGGTTTCCCGCACAATGCGCACGGCCTTGTCGATATCCAGCAGGATTTTTTTCAGCCCCAGCAGCAGATGCAGCTTTTCTTTGGTACGGGCGAGAGAAAAATAAGAACGCCGCCGGATGCATTCCATGCGGAAGGCCAGCCATTCTTCGATCAGCGCCCGCACGCCCTTTACCTGGGGGCTGCCGCCCACCAGCACGTTGAAGTTGCAGCCGAAGCTGTCTTCCAGCGGGGTCATCTTAAAGAGCTTTGCCATCAGCAGCGCCGGATCACATCCGCGTTTGGGCTCGATGGTGATGCAAAGCCCGGCTTTGTCGGACATGTCTTTCACATCGGCAATGTCTTTCAGCTTTCCGCTTTTGATCAGCTCCACAATCTTGTCGATGATGGCTTCGATGGTGGTGGTGTAGGGAATTTCTGCGACCCGGATCAGGCCGGTTTTGGCCTCGATGGTATAGCGCGCGCGCACCCGGAGGCTGCCCCGGCCGGCCGCATAAATTTCTTTCAGCTGGCTTTTTTCCACCAGCAGAAACCCGCCGGTGGAAAAATCAGGCCCCGGCAGAGTCAGCTCCAGCGGATGATCGGGGTTTTCCAGCAGCGCGATCACAGTGTCGCACACTTCCGCCAGATTGAAGGGGCAGATGTTGGAGGCCATGCCCACCGCGATCCCCTGATTGGGCGTGGTGAGGATGGTGGGAAAGGAGACCGGCAGCAGCGTGGGTTCCCGCAGGGTGTTGTCGTAGTTGGGAACAAAATCCACTGTGTCCTGATCGATATCGTCAAACAGCTCCCGGCAGATGGGCGCCAGCTTTGCTTCGGTATAGCGGGCGGCGGCATAGGCCATATCCCGGGAATAAACCTTGCCGAAATTCCCTTTGGAATCGATGAGCGGATAGGGAAGGGCTTCATAGCCCCGGGAAAGACGCACCATGGTTTCATAAATGGCGGCGTCCCCGTGCGGGTTCAGCTTCATGGTCTCGCCCACGATATTGGCGCTCTTGGTGCGGTCGCCGGTCAGCAGGCTCTTTTTATACATGGTATAGAGCAGCTTCCGGTGCGCGGGCTTGAGTCCGTCGATTTCCGGGATCGCCCGGGAGAGGATCACGCTCATGGCATAGGGCATATAGTTGCTTTCCAGCGTTTCAACCACATCGCGTAAGATCGGCTCTTTTTCCTGATATTCTTTATTTTTAATTTGTTTTTTCATAAACGCTCCTTAGGACAAATCCAGATCGTCCAGATAAAGATTGCCGTTGGCCGCGATATATTCCTTGCGGCCGGGCAGGTTGTCGCCCAGCAGGATGTCGAACATTTCCGCTGTTTTGCAGGCGTCCGCGGGCGCGACTCTCACCAGGCGGCGGGTCTCCGGGTTCATGGTGGTCTGCCACATCATGTCCGGCTCGTTTTCGCCCAGCCCCTTGCTGCGCATGATGGAGACCTTGTGCCCGCGAAGCTTCTGAAGCAGCGCTTCCTTTTCTTTATCCGTATAGGCAAAATAGGTTTCTTTTTTGGTTTTGTCGGTGATCTCAAAAAGAGGAGACTCCGCAATGTAGACATAGCCCTCCTCGATCAACGTCGGCGTGAGCCGGTAAAGCATCGTGAGAATCAGGGTGCGGATCTGAAACCCGTCCACATCCGCATCGGTGCAGATGATCACCTTATTCCATCGGAGCGCCGAAAGGTTAAAGCCCTGCATGCCGCGCGCGGCCTTTCCCTCGATCTCCACCCCGCAGCCCAGCACCTTCAGCAGATCCACAATGATCTCGTTCTTGAATATTTTATCATATTCTGATTTTAAGCAGTTGAGGATCTTCCCCCGCACCGGCATAATGGCCTGAAAAGAGCTGTCCCGCCCCTGCTTGCAGGAGCCCAGCGCCGAATCGCCCTCCACAATGTAGAGCTCCCGCCGGGAGAGGTCTTTGGTCTGGCAGTCCACAAATTTCTGGATCCGGTTGGTGACATCCAGACTGCCGGAGAGGGTCTTTTTGATATTGATCCGCTCCCGCTCGCTTTTTTCCCGGGCCCGTTTATTGATCAGCACCTGACCGGTGATCCGGGCAGCCTCATTGGGATTTTCGGTTAAGTAGATCCTTAAATGCTGCCGCAGAAAATCGGTGGTGCATTCCTGAATAAATTTATTGGTGATGCTTTTTTTGGTCTGGTTTTCATAGGAGGTGATGGTGGAAAAGCAGTTGGACACAAAGACCAGACAGTCCGCCACGTCATTGAAGGTGATCTTACTTTCTCCCTTATTATATTTATTGTTGGCTTTTAAGTAGGCGTCGATCTCGGCCACGAAGGCGATCCGCGCCGCCTTGTCCGGCGCGCCGCCGTGCTCCAAAAAGCTGGAGTTGTGGTAGTACTCGATCAGATTCACCCGATTGGAAAAGGCGGTGCAGCAGGAAAGCTTCACCCGGTATTCCGGCCGGTCTGCCCGGTCCCGTCCGGTGCGTTCATCCTGCCAGAACACCGGCGCGCACAGGGCGTCTTCGCCCAGCAGCTCCCGCACATAGTCCACAATGCCTTCCGGATAGCAATAGTCTGTTTTGGTGAAGCCGTTTTCAGTTTCATCCTTGAAGATAAAGGTAAGACCCGCGTTGACCACCGCCTGCTTTTGCAGCACGTCCTCAAAAAAGGCGCGGCCGATGGCCGTGTCGGAAAACACGTCCCGGTCGGGCTTCCAGCGGGTAATGGTGCCGGTGCGCCGGACGGTGCTGTCTTCCGCTTGCAGCCCGCCCACATTGAAGCCCTTCTCAAAGTGAAGGGTGTATTTTTTCTGATCCCGGTAAACGGTCACGTCCATGTATGCTGAGGCAAATTGGGTGGCGCAGGCGCCAAGGCCGTTCAGGCCCAGGGAATACTCATAATTTTGCCCCTGATTGGTATTGTATTTCCCGCCGGCGTAAAGCTCACAGTATACCAGCTCCCAGTTGAAGCGCTCCTCCCGTTGGTTATAGCCCACCGGAACACCACGGCCGAAATCCTCCACCTCAATGGATCCGTCCTGAAAACGGGTCACGATGATTTCCTTGCCAAAGCCTTCCCGCGCTTCGTCGATGGAATTGGAGAGAATTTCAAACACCGCGTGCTGGCAGCCCTCCAGCCCGTCGGAACCGAAAATGACGCCGGGGCGCAGCCGCACCTGATCCGGACCCTTTAATTTTACAATACTGTCGTCCGTATAGTCGTTTTTTCTTGCCATGGAGGCCTCCTGTTTTATATTACAATCTAAAATTATACTATATTTTGGATCGGCTTGTCAATTGAGGGATGTCAGAATTCATTTTTGCCAAAAAGCACTTGCAATATTTTCCGAAAGGTTGTAAAATAATACATTAATAAATAAGGAAAAATAAAGGAGTAGGATGCATGAATTACGCAGAAAAGATTATGAAAGAGGCACTCACTTTTGACGATGTTTTATTGATTCCCGCCAAAAGCGAGGTTTTACCCAATGCCGTCAGTCTTTCAACCCGGCTGACCCGGAAAATCAAGCTGAATATTCCTTTGATGAGCGCCGCGATGGACACGGTGACCGAAAGCAAAATGGCCATTGCCATGGCACGCGAGGGGGGCATCGGCGTGATTCATAAAAATATGCCCATCGCGCAACAGGCGGAGGAGGTTCAGCGGGTAAAGCGCAGTGAAAACGGCGTTATCAACGATCCGTTTCATCTCTCGCCGGATAATTATGTTTATGAGGCCGATGAGCTGATGGCCAAATACCGGATCTCCGGCGTGCCGATTTGTAAAGACGGCAAGCTGGTCGGCATCATCACCAACCGGGATATGCGGTTTATGACCGATTTCAACGTGAAAATTTCTGCGGTGATGACGCCGGAGGACAAGCTGGTGACCGCCCCGGTGGGCACCACCCTGGAGCAGGCCAAGGCGATTCTACAGCGGCACCGGATTGAGAAGCTGCCGCTGGTGGACGGGGAAGGCCGGCTTTCCGGGCTGATCACCATTAAGGATATCGAAAAAAGCGTGCAGTATCCCCATTCTGCCAGGGATGAGCAGGGCCGCCTGCTCTGTGCCGCCGCCATCGGGGTTACCGGCGATGTGCTGGATCGGGTCGATGCGCTGGTCAAGGCCGGGGTGGACGCGCTGGTGCTGGATTCCGCCCATGGCCATTCTGCGAATATTATGAAAACCATCAAGCTGGTGAAGGAGCACTATCCGGAGGCGCAGCTGGTGGCGGGCAATATTGCCACCGCGGCGGCGGCCGAGGATCTGATCGACGCCGGCGCGGACGCGGTGAAGGTGGGGATCGGGCCCGGCTCGATCTGCACCACCCGCATTGTTTCGGGCATCGGGGTGCCTCAGATTACCGCCATTATGGATGTGGCCGAAGTCTGCACCCGGCGGGATATCCCGCTGATTGCCGACGGCGGCGTGAAATTTTCGGGCGATATTGTGAAGGCAGTCGCGGCGGGCGGCGACGTGATCATGGTGGGCTCTTTGCTGGCCGGCTGTGAGGAAAGCCCGGGCGAGGAAGAAATCTTTCAGGGGCGCCGGTTCAAGACCTACCGGGGGATGGGCTCTATGTCGGCGATGGCCAAGGGTTCCGCCGACCGCTATTTTCAGACCGGCACCAAGAAGCTGGTGCCGGAAGGGGTGGAAGGCCGGGTGGCCTATAAAGGCAGCTTAGGGGATACCGTATTCCAGCTGATGGGCGGCTTGCGCTCCGGCATGGGCTATTGCGGCACCGCCACAATCGCGGATCTGAAAGCCGACGGCCGGTTTGTGAAAATCACCGGCGCGGGGCTGCGGGAAAGCCATGCACACGACATTCATATTACCAAGGAAGCGCCCAACTATACGTCGGACGTGAAATAAGGAGAACGGAAATGAAGGATCAGACACTCATGGATCATCTTTCCAAGCTGGCGAAGCTGTCCTTTGAGGGCGAGGCCAAGGAACAGATGGAAAATGATTTGGAAAGCATTATGACGCTGATGGATACCATCCGGGAGGTGCAGATCTCCGAAGCGGATTATCCGCTCAAGGCGGAGGGCGGCATGGAGCTGCTCCGGGAGGATACAATTCAGCCCTCCCTGTCTCCCGATGAGGTGGTGGCGGGCGCCAAGAGCAAGCTTTACCACTTCATTGCGGTGCAGAAATTAATGGATTAGGAGAACGGCCGGATGAATTTACACCTGAAATCAATCAAAGAGCTGCGCGGCCTGCTGGACGGCGGAGATCTGACCGCCATGGAGCTGACGCAGTATTATCTGGATCGCTTAGAGCGGCTGGATCCCGCGATTCATGCCTTTATTACCGTGAATGAGCGGGCGATGGAGCAGGCGGAAGCGGCGCAGAAAAAGATCGAAGAAGGAACCGCGGGCCCGCTGTGCGGCATGGTGCTGGGGATCAAAGACAATATCTGCACCAAGGGGCTGCGCACCACCTGCGCTTCCAAAATGCTGGAGGATTTTGTGCCCGCCTACGATGCCACGGTGGCCCGGCGGCTGGAGGAGGCCGGCGCGATCTTTATTGGCAAGCTGAATATGGATGAGTTTGCCATGGGCGCGTCCACCACCACCTCCTATTTTGGAATTACCCATAATCCTTATGATCTGGAGCGGGTGCCGGGCGGCTCTTCCGGCGGCAGCGCCGCGGCGGTGGCCGCGGGGCTCTGCGTGGCGGCCTTGGGCAGCGATACCGGCGGCTCGATCCGTCAGCCCGCCGCTTTTTGCGGCGTAACCGGCATGAAACCCACCTACGGCAGGGTCTCCCGGTCGGGGCTGGTGGCCTTTGCTTCCTCGCTGGATCAGATCGGCCCGATCGGCAAAAGTGCCCGGGACTGCGCGTATCTTTTGGATGCGATTGCGGGGGAAGACCCGCTGGATATGACCTCCAAGCGCGCGGAGCCCACGCTGCCGCAGATGGGGCGGCCGGTAGAGGGCAAGGTGATCGGCGTTCCCAAGGAATTCTTCGGGGATGGGCTGAACCCGGAAATGCGGGAAGCGGTGGAGGCCGCGTTGGAGCAATATAAGGCCATGGGCTGCACCGTGCGGGAGGTTTCCCTTCCTTCGCTGGCCTATGCGATTCCCGCCTATTACCTGATCGCTTCTGCGGAGGCGTCTTCCAACCTGGCCCGGTTCGACGGCGTGCGTTACGGGCACCAGAGCAAAGAGGGCGCTTCGTTTGAAGAGCGCCTGATCGCCTCGCGCAACGAGGGCTTCGGCAGCGAAGTCAAGCGCCGGATTCTGCTGGGCACCTATGCGCTTTCCAGCGGCTATTTTGACGCGTATTATAAAAAAGCCTGTCTGCTGCGGGCACGGATCCGGGAGGAATACCGGAAGGTTTTTGAAACCTGCGATTTTATCATTACCCCCACCACACCGGAGCCCGCGTTCCGAATCGGCGCCCGGTCGGCGAACCCCACCGAAATGTATCTGGCGGACGTTTATACCGTAACGGTCAATATCGCGGGCCTGCCGGCGGTGAGCACCCCCTGCGGCTACAGCGGCGAAGGGCTGCCTCTTGGTATGAGCATTGTGGGAAAACCCTTTGCGGACGGGGAGGTTTTAAACCTGGCGGAGGCCTTCCAGAAGAAATTCCACTATGTTTTAAATGATTTTTGCCTTTAAGATCTTGTGCTTTCAGGTTTGCTGTGTTAAAATAAAATAGTTCCCGAAGGCCCCCCGGACGGAGGGCCTCGGGCCAAAAGTTGCGAGAGCTGCCCTTATAAGGCAGCGCTAGCGGATGATGAGAGACGGGCGCGGCGCAATAGCAAGCCGTGAACCATGTCAGGCGGGGAACCGAGCAGCATTAAGCGGGCCTTGTCTATGTGTGCCGAAT
>CAYRYQ010000002.1:0-69910 GCA_964428505.1 uncultured Eubacteriales bacterium | reverse complement strand
ATATGGGTCTGCACGATGCTTTCCTTTACGTGCTTCTATATTAATATCCAGAACGGGGAGATTTCCACCGACTACCTTACCGGGCTTTATAACCGGCGGCGCTTGGACCAGCATTTGCAGAAAAAGATCAATGCCTACAGCAAGACGCTGCATTTGTTTGCCATCATCTTGGATCTGGATGAGTTTAAAAACATCAATGATCAATATGGGCATATCGCTGGCGACGGTGCGCTTATAAAAATGGCGGAGCTGCTGCGCTGCTCCTGTGAGGGCAGTGATGATTTTATCGCCCGGTTGGGCGGCGATGAATTTATCATTGTGGGGGAGCGTGCCGACACCGAATCAATCGGGTGGCTGATGGAGAAAATCTGCGCCAAAACAGAGGAGCAGAACAAGACCGGGCGGGTTCCTTATCGTCTTTTACCCAGCATGGGCTGCGCGGTCTTCAGTGAAAAAGATACGTTGGATTCTTTTTTGATTGCGGCGGATCAGGATATGTACCGGAACAAGCAGGAACGAAAGAACCGCGCGGCCGTTTGCCGCGTTCAGAAAGAAGGGAAATCAGTCCGGTGAGCACGCGCGCTGAGACGATGGATCCGCAATAAACAGAAAGGAAGTCCGGAGGGACCAGAGGATACAAACATGAAGCGTCCTTTTTCGCGTTGGCTTGGTATACTAAATCGCCTTGCGGTGTTTGGCCTGCTTGCCGTGGCTGTGGTCAATTTGTTTCTGCCGCTGTTTGTGGTCCATTATACCAAAAATCCGGGGTTGATCCAGTATTTTGCCATGCATCGTCTGATCCGGCGTTTTTTGGGGATTTTGCTGCTGCTGATTTGCTGGAAACTCTATAAGCGGGTCAGCGCAGCGTGGCTAATGGCGATGGTGGTATTGTCGTTCCTGCTGTGTCAGTCGATGATTCTGCAGCATGAAAAAGTTTGGAATCCGTTGTTTATCGGGGAATTGACTTGTTACTTTATCTTGCTTTTTTCCCGCCATTATTATTGCCGGAAAATGGACAGAACCTCGCTGAAGCGGGCTCTCGCGGTATTTTTCGTTTATTCTGCCGGCGTGCTTTTCAATGCGGCCTTGGGGCTGTTTAGAGAGCGGGGGACGGTTTCTTTTTTTGCCTGTATTAAGGCAACGGTGGGGATTATGCTGGGAATGGATTTTGCACCCGGCCTTCTATCCCACAACGCGCTTTATCACAGCTTTCTTTTTTGGTTCAGCTGGATCAGCATTCTTTTCGGGCTGGCGCTACTGCTGACGCCGTATATCAATGTGAAGACGCAGAACGAAGAAGATATGGAGCGCGCACGGGCTTTGGTGCTGCTTTATGGGCAAAACTGCAGTTCCTATCTGGCGTTGGAAAAAGACAAAAGCTATTTTTTCGGCCGCGCGGTGAGCGGGGTCATTGCATACGGAGTGGTGCGGGATGTTCTGGTGGTACTGGGGGATCCGATCTGTCCACCGGAACAGATCTATGCCTTTTTGACAGAGATCCGGGCCTTTTGCCGGGAGAATGCATATAACCTTCTGTTTTTAAATACCACGCCGCAGTTTTTGCCGGTTTATAAAACAATGGGCTTTGGCTATGTGAAGGGCGGGGAGGAACCGCGGTTTTATTTGCCGGAATATTCCATCGCCGGTGGCAGCGGCGCCAAGATCCGGCTGAATATCAACCATGCCACCCGTTCAGGGATCCGGGTGTTGGAGTACCGGCCGCAGGCCGGGCGGAACGCTAAGCTGGAAAAAGAGCTGAAAGCGGTATCTCAGGAATGGTTTTCTATGAAAAAAAGCGGCGAGCTGGTATTTACCATGGGTGGCATCGGATTGGAAAATCCCATGGAGCGGCGCTATTTTTACGGAATCAACCAGCAGAACAAAATAGAGGGGTTCATTGTCTTTGTGCCGTTCGCGGGGCAGCAGGGCTATATGGCAGACGTGACGCGGCACAGTAAAGGCGCCACGCGAGGCGTTATGGAGAAAATTTTTTATGAGGCGATGATGGTCTTTAAGGAGGAAGGAATCCTTTGGGGCAGCATGGCGGGTGCGCCGTTGGCCAGGATGGAGAAGGAGCCGGAGGTAACCGCACGGCTGTTGAACATGATTTATGAAAAGATGAATCGGGTTTATGGGTTCAAGGATCTCTATCAAGCGAAGCTGAAATATAATCCAACCCACTGGGTGCCCAATTACTATGTGTATGCGCCGCCCCTCTTTACGCCGGCCATGGCCTATGCCATTGTGCGGATTCAGAATCCGAAAGGGGTTCTGGATTATGCGAAGGCGCTTTTTCGCAACCGCTTTGGGCACCGACAGCAGGCGAAGGACGCTTTGCCGGAAGAGCCAAACGAATAGGGCGAAAAGATGAGCCGGTGAATAAAAATGAAAAAAGGCCGCTGAAACAGGAATGCTTCAGCGGCCCATTTTGAAGTTTTGGAGCGGCGCGCTTTGTGCGGGTGCGCCATTTTTTATTGATACTGCACGAAGACGCGCCCGTCAAACGGGGCCAACTTCTGCTCTTCTTCGGTGGTTTTTCCGGTCAAAAGGTCGGGATAACCCGCTCCGATCCGCAAGGATGCCGTATGCGCATTGTAGTTTTCAATGAACAGGAATTGCGCCCGATCTGTTTCGCGGGTGTGCGCCGATACGCCTTCTGGAATAGGACCCGGAACGCTGGTTTTCAGCTGCAAGGAGGAAATCAACGCACTGTAAAAATCCTTCTGGTATTCTCCGGTATCCCGGAACGCCAGGTAATAGGCATTTCCCTTGCCATATTGATTTTGCAGCACTGCGGGGGAACCGCTGTAAAATTCCGACGCATAGGTGGCTAAAACCCGTGCGGTGGTGGGATGCACGATTTCGCAGAGCTCCACGCCGGGATAGGTTTTACCGCCGCTTTGCACCAAGGCCTGCTCCCCGTCGTACAGGGCGTCGGTTTCTTCGGCCCAAAGGCCGAACACTTCTTTCAGCTCTTCGCAGGGAAAGCCGCCCAGGTAACATAAATCATGCTCGTTGACCTGCCCCAGATGGTAGGTGGCCACCAGCGTGCCGCCGTTGCGCACAAACCGGGCCAGCCGTTCTTTGGTTTTCGCTGAAACCGAGTAGAGCATCGGCACGATTACCAGCCGGTAGGAATCCAGCTCCTGCGCGCTGTTCAAAATATCCACATTGATCCCGGCTTCCCAGAAATTGCGGTAGTGGCGCACGATCGTTTCCTGATACTTTTTCTCCTTCTGGTGGAAGGCCTGCGCGTCGTTCAGCATCCAGCAGTTTTCCCAGTCATAGAGAATCGCGGCTTTGGAAGGGGTTCCGCTGCCAACCACAGGATCCATCCGGCGCAGCATCGCGCCCACTTCCGCAACGTCCTGGAATACGTGGGTATGCTCATGGCCACAGTGGTCCACCACCGCTCCATGAAATTTTTCTGCCGATCTGCGGCTTTTGCGGAATTGGAAATACATGACGCCATCGCCGCCGTGGGCCACGGTCTGCAGCGCCGAAAGCCGGTGCATGCCAGGGCGCTTGAGCTTGTTGACCGGCTTCCAGTTGACCTGGCTGGGCGTGCACTCCATCAGCAAGAAAGGCTGCTTTTTAAAGGAGCGGTTCAAATCGTGATGAAACGCCGTGTAGATGGCGGCGCCTAGAGCATCCGGGCTGTGCCATTCCGGGTAGCTGTCCCAGGAAATAACGTCTAAGGAGGGGGCCATTTCCCAGTAGTTCAAGCCCTGATAAGTGCCCATCATGTTGGTGGTGACCGGGATATTTGGGTTGGCGCTCTTGACCGCCCGGATTTCCGTTTGCATGAAATCCAGGGTTTGGTGGGTCACGAACTGTTTTCAGGCCAGATTCAGCCCGTGTACTGCGCGATCCCCCAGGGAAGAGGGCGATTCAATTTGATCCCAAGAGGTATAGGTGTGGCTCCAGAAGGAGGCCCACCATTCATGGTTCAGGTGCGCAAGATCGCCGTGGAACCGCTCCCTCAGCCAGTCGCGAAACGTCTGCTGGCAGAGGGGGCAGTGGCATTCCCCACCGTATTCGTTGGAAAGATGCCACAGCAAAAGCGCCGGATGGTCCTTATAACGCTCCGCCGTGCAGCAGGTGCGGGAAGGCGGGAAACAAAGGTTTTTCGTACTGCAAGGTTTTTCTCTTTTTGGATGTTGATAATTTTATTATAGTAAACCCGCAGAAAATAACAATCAGAAGATATTGCAAAAGTATGAGAATCTTGCATCTGGCAGATTTTTGAAAGTCAGAAGGACAGAGGGAGAGAAAGGGCCCAAAAGCCCGTGCGAAAAAAGGTTGAAAAAAGGGCTTTGCCGTGGTAAACTATTAATAAGTTTGCGGGAAAGCTTTATTTTTCTGCAAAGGATGCACAGACGAAAGGAACGGAAAAGTGAGAATTTTATACGAGAATTTGTTGTTGATTCAATGGCAGCAGGTCGTGATGTGGATCATTGGCGGGCTGTTGATTTATCTGGCCATCAAGAAGGAGATGGAGCCTTCGTTGTTGCTTCCCATCGGGTTTGGTGCCATTTTGGTGAATCTGCCGCTTTCCGGTGCGGTGGACCAGCTTTACGAAACCGGAAAGGAAGCGGGGGCGCTGAACGAACTGTTTAACGCCGGGATCGCCAACGAGTTGTTTCCGCTGCTGCTGTTTATCGGGATCGGCGCCATGATCGACTTCGGGCCGCTGCTCTCCAATCCGAAGCTGATGCTTTTCGGCGCCGCGGCGCAGTTTGGAATCTTTTTTACCTATGGGGTTGCTTCGCTGTTCGGCTTTGATGTAAAAGACGCGGCGTCTATTGCCATTATCGGGGCGGCAGACGGACCCACCTCCATTTTTGTTGCCAACTATTTTCATTCCAATTATCTGGGGGCCATTTTAGTGGCGGCTTACTCCTATATGGCGTTGGTGCCGATTGTGCAGCCCCCGGTGATCCGGCTGCTGACCACCCGCAAGGAACGCCTGATCCGGATGCCCTATCATCCGGCGCAGATTTCCCGGTTGACGAGAATTCTGTTTCCCATTGTGATCACGATGGTGGCCGGATTTGTCTCTCCGCGCAGCGTATCCCTGATTGGCTTTTTGATGTTTGGAAACCTGCTGCGGGAATGTCTGGTGCTGGATAGCCTTTCGGAAACAGCGCAGAAGGTGCTGGCGAATCTGGTAACACTGCTGCTGGGGCTGACCATTGCCTGCAGAATGCAGGCGGAGTACTTCCTCTCTCCCAATACGCTGCTGATTCTGGCGTTGGGTCTGGTGGCCTTTGTGTTCGACACGGCGGGAGGGGTCTTGTTTGCCAAGTTCCTGAATCTGTTTGTGAAAGAAAAAATAAATCCCATGATCGGCGCGGCGGGGATTTCGGCGTTTCCGATGTCGGCAAGGGTGGTGCATAAAATGGGATTGAAGGAAGATAATCAGAATTTCCTGCTGATGCAGTCCATCGGTGTGAATGTGTCCGGGCAGATCTCCTCGGTAATCGCGGGCGGTCTGATCCTGAGTTTATTGGGCTAAAGGGGCGATGAATATGAATTTTCAGGCATTTTTCAATGCACTGCCGGTCATCGGCAAAGGCATGCTGGGCATTTTTGTGGTTACCGGTGTGATCATCTTTGTGATGGTTGCGTTAAATTTCTTGACAAGGAAGCCGAAAACCGAAGATTAAACGGATAGGAGGCGCGCGAAAACCGCCTTTTGTTTAAAAATGAAAAGCAAAAGAATGGCGGTAAAGGACGTGGAACGGTCCTTTACTGCCTTTTTGCAAAAAAAGCAGGAAAGAAGGGGATGAACATGGAAGAAATGCCGGTCTTGTTTGTGGGGCATGGCTCTCCGATGGACGCGATCGAGGAGAATCCGTTTGTGGAAGCCTGGCGGGCGATGGGACGACAGCTGCCGAAGCCGCGGGCAATCCTGTCTGTTTCCGCGCATTGGTTCACAAGGGGCCTTCGGGTATTAACCAGTGAAAAGCCGCGGACGATCCACGATATATACGGATTTCCGGATGCTTTGTATCAAATAACCTATCCGGCGCAAGGCGATCCGGAGCTGGCAGCGGAGGTGCTGCGGCTGTTGGAGGGAAAAGCGCGCGGAGACGACAGCTGGGGGCTGGATCACGGCACCTGGTCGGTGCTCAGCCGGATGTATCCGGAGGCAGAGGTTCCCACAATCCAGCTGAGTGTGGATCAAAATGCGTCTGCCGAGGAATATTATCAGATGGGAAAGCGAATTGCTCCATTAAGAAAGCAGGGGGTGCTGCTTTTGGGCAGCGGCAATGTGGTGCATAATCTGCGGCTGGTGGATTGGGAGACGAGAGGCGGTTTTCCCTGGGCGGAAGACTTTGACGGCCGGATCGAACAGGCCATTTTGGCGCGGGAGGACGCCCGGGTGATCCGTTACCGGGAGTGGGGGCGCGATGCTGCCCTGGCGGTGCCGACCCCAGATCATTTCGCCCCCCTTCTCTTTATATTGGGGGCAGCGAAGAGGGAGGAGCGGGTGACGGTGTGGAATCGTGCCAGTGTACTGGGTTCGCTTTCCATGACCAGCTATTTATTTGAAGCAGCGAAGAAGGGAGAACAACCATGAAACAGTGTGCAATCAAAAAAGAGGTGCGCGGGCAGCGCGCGGTGGATGGGGCCGGGGTGCGCCTGGTTCGGGTCTTGGGCAACCGTGACGTGCGGGAGTTTGATCCGTTTTTGATGCTGGACTCCTTTGACTCTAAGGATCCCTCCGATTATCTTGCCGGGTTTCCCATGCATCCGCATCGGGGGATCGAAACCATCACCTATCTGATGGAGGGAACAATTGAGCATGAGGACAGTCTGGGAAATCGCGGCGTGATCCATGGCGGGGAAGCCCAGTGGATGACAGCGGGCCGCGGCATTCTTCATCAGGAAATGCCAAAAGCCGCAAAAAGAATGCTGGGCTTTCAGCTGTGGCTGAACCTGCCAAAAAAGCAGAAGATGACGGAGCCGACCTATCTTTCCGTTACGGCGGAGCAGATGGGGCTGGTGGAAGAGGACGGCGCTACGGTGCGGGTTCTTTCCGGTGCGTATCAGGGTGTCCGCGGGGTGACGCCCCGCCATATTCCCGCCACAATTCTGGATCTTGCGCTGGAGGCAGGAAAAATCTTGGCGGTTCCGGTGCGCCCCGAAGACACCGCGTTTCTGTTTACCATAGAGGGGGCGTTAACGGTTGGCGGGCAGAAGATCCAAAGCAAAACGGCAGTGCTTTTTGAATCGGGGGAAGAGGTGTTGATCAAAGCGCCCGAGGATACGTCGGCGCGCGTGATTTTTTATGCGGCCCGGCCGCTGAGGGAACCGGTTGCCTGGGGAGGCCCCATCGTAATGAATACGGAGGAGGAATTGCAGGAAGCTTTTTGGCAGCTGCGCACCGGAACCTTTATACAATAAAGGAAAACGAGTGAAGGAAGGGAAAAACAATGGCCATAACCGTAAGCAAGCTTTATAACAACAGTCGCGCTCTCTATCAGATGACGTTGTTGGCGGGCAGTAGCGGCCTTGACAATCTGGTGGAGTGGGTGCACATTGTGGAAGACCACGAGGTGACGGGCTTTCTTCATGGGCATGAACTGATTTTTACGGCAGGGTATATGTGCCGGGACGCGGCATGGCTGTTGGACTTTACCAAGAATTTATATGATAAAAAGGCCAGCGCACTGATTGTTAATATTGGTCCGTATATCAAATTGGTGCCGCGGGAGGTCATGGATTTCTGCAACGAGGTGCAGATGCCGCTTTTTACAATCCCGTGGAAGACACGGATGGTGGATATGACCCGGGACTTCTGCGCCCGGATCGTGCATTATCAAAATCTGGAAGAAAGCATCTCTACCACCGTAAAGAACATCATTTTCAAGGTGGGCGAGCCCGAAACCCAGATTCAGCACATGGAGCGTCATGGTTTCACCCGGGAAAACCACTTTTGTCTCATTAACGTTTCGGTGCACAATATCCGGCAGGAGCATGAAAGCGTTTATATGGAAAAGCTGAAGCTGGATCTGGAGCGGGTGGCCCGCACCCGGCAGAGCCTGTTCCTTTCGTTTACCTATCAGGGACATCTGATTGTGGTGTTGTCCGGAATGGAGATGGAGCAGATCCGCACTTTTGTGGAGGAGCTTTTTCAGCTGGTGGAACGGGAGCGCGCCGGCTTTCAGATTCATGTGGGTGTCAGCTCCCTGATGCAGGATTTTATGAACCAGGATGTGAACTTTGAAAAAGCTGCGGCTGCCAATCGGATGGCGGTGAAGAAAAACCGTCCGGCGGTTTTTTATGACGAGCTGGATGTTTATAAAATTTTGTTGGCCGTGCGGGATAAGAAGGTTTTATATGAGTTTTATTACCATATTCTGGGGAAGCTGGAGCAATACGATGCAGAAAACGGAACCGACCTGGTGGGATTCCTGCAGGTTTATCTGGATCTCAACGGCAGCCCGCAGCTGGTGGCGGAGCAGCAGTTCATTCATCGAAACACCGTGAACAATCAAATTAAAAAAATCGAAAAAATCACCGGGATCAACCTGTTGGAATTGGATGAGCGGGTCAAATGCCGGCTTTGTTTCTGGATTCGGGACATCCTTTGATTTATTGAAAAATGTGCAATAGCACAAGAAAGTCTGTTCATCCAGCGGTTGAAGAAGCGAAATGTTTTTCTTATAATAGGATTAAGTAAAGCAAAAAATAGGCAATCTGCTTTGCAAATATCGACTAGGGGATGATTTCGATGACGGGTGAAGAGATTAAACGCATGCAGACGCAATACAGCATGCAATCATGGAGCAAGCAAAAGGGGCTGGATCCGCTGCCGATCAAAAAGGCGGAGGGCATTTATTTCTGGGATTATGACGGGAACCGTTATACGGACATGTCCTCGCAGCTGGTGAATATGAACGTGGGGTTCGGCAACAAGGCGATTAATGACGCCATCAAGGAGCAGGTGGATCAGTATTGTTTTGTGGGGCCCTCCTTTGGCGCGGAGTCCCGGGCAAAGCTTGCCAAGATGATTCTGGAGCTGATGCCGGACAATATGGGAAAGGTATTCTTTACCAACGCAGGCGCAGAATCCAATGAAAACGCAGTAAAAATTGCCCGGATGTTTACCGGAAAAACCAAGGTGTTCAGCCGTTACCGCAGTTATCACGGGTCTTCTTTCGGGGCCGGGAACCTGACCGGCGAGCCCCGGCGGTATCCACTGGAGCCGGGGGTTCCGGGATTTATAAAATTCTTTGATCCGTATGTTTACCGGGAAGCAATTCCCTTTGCCAGCGAAGAAGAAGCCACAAAGTATTACCTGACCAAGCTGGAAGAGCAGATTGTTTATGAGGGGCAAAACAATGTGGCGGCAATCGTTTTGGAGACGGTTACCGGCTCCAACGGGGTGATCATACCGCCAAAAGGGTATCTGCCCGGCGTGCGGGCGCTCTGCGACAAATACGGCATTATGATGGTCTGCGATGAGGTCATGGCCGGCTGGGGGCGTACCGGAAAGATGTTTGCCTTTGAGAACTTTGATGTAAAGCCCGACATGGTGACCTTCGCCAAAGGCGTGACCTGCGGTTATGTGCCGCTGGGCGGCGTAGTGATCAGCAAAGAGATTGCCGCCTATTTCGACGATCATCTGTTTTCCTGCGGGATGACTTACAGCGGGCATCCGCTGGCCTGCGCCGCCGGGGTTGCCTGCGTGAATTACTATAAGGAAGCGCATATTTTAGAAAATGTGGGAAAAGCCGGGAAGGTGCTGGGAGAAACGCTGGAAGCGCTGAAGGAAAAACACCCCTGCGTGGGGGATGTGCGGTATATCGGGCTGTTTTCTGCGGTGGAGCTGGTTAAAGACAAAGCCACCAAGGAACCGCTGGTTCCCTATGGCCGGGATCCCGAAGGCAAAATGGGCAAGATCATCGGCGCGCTGAAACAAAAAGCGTTTATGACCTATTCCCACGAGAACATGGTGCTGGTTTGCCCCCCGCTGATCATTACGGAGGAGCAGCTGAAAGAGGAGCTGACCAAGCTGGATCAGGTTCTGACCATGGTGGAGGAAACGCTGATTGGCTAAAAAGACAGGGAAGAAAATCTAGATTTGTGCAATTGAACAAAAAACTATGGATTTATGCCCATTGTCAAATGAAGAATCAGCTGCTATAATAGAATCATCGTTCAGAAACCCCAAAACCAAACGCAAAAGAACGCTCGAGCGCTTTTGACAAAAGAAGAACAGGTTTCACTCTATACAATTCAGAATAAAATATTAGTTGATGCAAAGGAGCATACTTGAAAAAAGTATGCTCCTTTTTGTATTATTTTTTAAAATGAGGAGGAGAGAAGATGAGAAATTTCACGTTAAGAAAGTATGGCGCATTGCTGTTGGTGCTGGTGGTGGTTATGGGGATTTTAAGCGGCTGTTCCAAGAAGGATACCACGGCCGGCAAGGAGGAGGATACCACAAAGACCAGCGAGTATGACAATTCCTACAGCGCAAACGGGGAACCCAGCAAAAAGCTGCAGGAGCTCAGAAAGAGCGGCGTTTTGAAGGTTGGTTCTTCCGGTGACGCACCGTTTGCTTATATTGATCAGGCAACCGGAGAATTCAGTGGGGTAGACGCCGAAATTATCAAAGAAGTGGCCAAGAGGCTGGGCATTGCAAAAACCGAAATGGAGCTGATCCCGTTCTCCGAGTTGATTTTGAATGTCAATTCCGGAAATATCGATCTCATTGCCGATTGTATGTATATTCGGGCAGACCGGGCTGAAAAAGTCTATTTCGGGGATATCTGGTACATCCAGGGCGGCGGTCTTCTGGTGGGAGAAAACAGCGGCATCAGTGCGGTTACAGATTTTGATCCCAGCAGCACGGTGGTGGGTTATACCACCGGCACGGTGTGGCAGACGATTGTGGATGGCTGGAAGGATCAGGGCCTGATCAAAGAGTCCCGCGCGACCGGCGACCAGTCTGAATCCATTGTGGCGCTGCAAAATGGGAAAATTGATGCCTTCCTGACGGATTCCACGGTGCTGGAGAATCTGTTTGCGAATTCTCCCGATACGGTGAAAGGGCTGAAAATGGCAGAGAAATATCAAGATGATCCAAGCGCAATCGGCCGGATCGCGCCGGCAGTCAGCTTTGACGATATTGCCTTCATGAAAGAAGTGAACAATGTGGTGGCCGAGCTGAGAGACGAAGGGTTCATCAAGCAGGTGTTTGAGGATTATAAGCTGGATCCTTCCCTGCACATGATCACCAATGATCAGCGCACCCACGATATCAATACCAGATCCGAGTGATCTTGGCATACCGTTTATAAAGCAGAATACTGCAGGTATTCATCCCAACTGGGGATACCTGCAGTATTTATTTAAAATGTAACCGAAGCGGGGAAAGAATTTTCGGAAGAGGTGAGAGATTATGCCGCTATTAGAGGTCCGGGGTCTGCAGAAACGATTCGGCGATCTGGAGGTTTTAAAGGACATAAATGTTTCAATAGAAGAGAAAGAGGTACTGGTTCTGATCGGGCCCTCCGGCTCTGGGAAAAGCACCTTTCTCCGGTGCCTGAACCTTTTGGAAAAGCCGACGGGCGGGGAAGTCCTTTATGACGGGCAGAATATCCTGAAGCATTCGTTTAACGTGCGAAAATACCGCCAGCATGTGGGCATGTGCTTTCAGCGGTTCAATCTGTTTCCGTTTATGACGGTGATGGATAACATTACTTACGCGCCGATTCATATTCTGAAGAAAAACAAGGTGGAGGTGCACGAAAAGGCACGGGATCTACTGCGGAAAGTGGGGCTGACGGATAAGGAAAAGGTTTATCCGGAGACCCTATCCGGCGGGCAGCAGCAGCGGGTGGCCATTGCCCGGGCGCTGGCCATGGAGCCGCGGATCATGCTGTTTGACGAGCCCACCTCCGCGCTTGATCCGGAGCTGGTGGGGGATGTGCTGAATGTAATGCGGGAGCTGGCCCGGGAAGGGATGACCATGGCGGTGGTGACCCATGAAATGGGCTTTGCCCGGGATGTGGCGGATCGGGCCATCTTTATGGATGGCGGACTGATCGTGGAGGACAGCTCTCCCGCAGAGATGTTTTCCAACCCGAAGCATGAGAGGACGCAGGCGTTTTTGTCCCGCGTCCTGAATAAGTAACGGCAGGGAGGAAATGACGCATGGAAGTGTTAAGAAACTTAAATTTTGGCAAAGCATTTTCTGAACTTCTTCCCAAGCTGCTGGGAAATGCGCTGCATATTGTGGTGCTTTGCACCGCATTTGGATTTCTTTTTGCAATCCTGGTTGGATTTTTGCTGGCACTGGGCAGGGTATCCAAACGCAAGGGCTTAAACGCCGTGATTATTTTTTTCCAGGAAATCATCCGGGGAACGCCGCTGCTGGTGCAAATGGTTTATATTTATTATGTGCTGCCGCTGGTCATTGAAGTCATCGCTGCGCTTTTCGGGCTATCCGGCGCAACGGTCAAGATCAGCTCCACCACCGCCGGGATCATTGGCCTGGCGATTAACTACGGCACCTATATTTCAGAGGTGATCCGCTCTGCGATTATCTCCATTGATCACGGACAAACGGAAGCGGCGCTGGCCCTGGGCTTTTCCCCGATGCAGGCCATGTTCCGCATTGTGATCCCGCAGGCATTCCGTAATTCCATCCCGGTGTTCGGCAATTATCTCGTGATGATGGTCAAGGATACCTCCCTGATGGCTTATATCACAGCCCAGGAGTTCCTGATGACCACCAAAGCCTACACGGCACAGACCTTTTTGACGATTGAATCTTATACCATTCTGGCGGGCGTGTATCTGATTATTTGCATTCCGCTGGCTCTTTTGGTCAAATATTTAGAGCGCAGATTAAAGAGGGGAAGACGCTGATTGAAAACGGCGTCTACCGGCAAGAAACGGGAGGAAAGCAATGAAAAACTATATCATTACCATCAGCAGAGAATTCGGCTGCGGCGCCCGGGAGATCGGGCGCGCCCTGGCCAGCCATCTGGCCATTCCGTTCTACGACAAAGAATTGGTGGATCTTACCGCTGAAAAGGTGCATATCAACGTGGGGCTGCTGCAGGAAAACGATGAGGTGATGGCCCGCCAGAATCGGCTGTTTACCGAGTTTGTCTATGGTTCTTCCACCTCTTTTTATTCGGAGCAGGCCATTGCAGCGCAGGCCGATGTGATTCGGGAGATTGCCGACAAGAAGGAATCCTGCATTTTTTTCGGCCGGTGTTCCGACTATATTTTGCGGGAATATCCCAATGTCATTCATTTCTTTTTCTTCGCGCCGATGGAAAAGCGGATTCAGCATATTGCAAAAAATTATGAGCTGAGCGAAAAGAACGCGGAAAAAATGATCAAGCATATTGATAAGCAACGTCATAACTATTATAAATATGTAACAGGAAGAAACCGCGGTGACCGTACCGGGAAACATGTGATGTTTGATGTGAGCACATATGGGGTGGATGGAAGTGTGGCGCTGATCTGCGACGCTGTGCGGATTATGTTTGCAGACGAAACGGTGAAAGGGAAAGCAATATGAAGTTAGGAACGTCATTACCCGAAATTATCACCGAACAGCTTCCGGGCCCGCGGGCGGCGGAAATCATTGCAAGAAGGAAAAAAGTGGTGCCCAACGCGATCCGGTGCGTTTATCCCTGCGTGATCGGCAGGGGGGAAGGGGCCATGATCGAGGATGTAGACGGCAACCGGTTTCTGGATTGGGTCGGCGGGGTCGGCGTGTTGAATGTGGGGCATTGCCACCCGGCGCTGGTGGAAGGCGTGCGGGAACAGGCGGGGAAATATTTTCACGGCATGTTCAACATTGTGACTCATGAGGGGTATATCGCGCTGGCAGAAAAACTGGCGGCGGTTGCCCCGGTGCGCGGAGAAAATAAAAAAGTAATGTTTGCCAACAGCGGTGCGGAAGCGGATGAAAACGCGGTGAAGGTGGCCAAGGGGTACACCGGGCGGCCCAATATCATCGTGTTTTCGGGCGCGTTCCACGGGCGGACCATGCTGACGATGGCGATGACGGCCAAAAAAGCTTACGCCGTGGGCATGGGGCCTTTCCCGGATGGGGTGTATCGGGCGGAATACCCCTATCTGTACCGGAGGCCGGCCGGCATGACCGAAGAAGAAGCGATCGCTTACTATGTGGAAAGCCTGAAGATGGTGTTTGAAAATGCGTCTCCCGCCCAGTTTGTGGCGGCGGTGGTGCTGGAACCGCTGCAGGGCGAAGGGGGCTTTATCCCCGCGCCGATCGCATGGGTCAAGGCGGTGCGCAGGATCTGTGATGAATACGGGATCCTGCTGGTGGCCGACGAGGTGCAGTCGGGCTATGGAAGAACCGGAAAATTTTTCGCGTCTGATTATTGGGCAGAAGAAGGCTGCCCGCCGGATATCATCGCCTGTGCCAAATCCATTGCCGGCGGTGTGCCCCTTTCTGCGGTGGTGGCCCGGGAAGAGGTGATGGACCGGGTTCCGGCCGGAACGCTGGGCGGAACCTATGGCGGAAACGCGTTGGCCTGCGCCGCCGGGTTAAAAGTTTTTGAAGTGATGGAGCAGGAACATCTGGTAGAGCGTTCCGCTGCCATTGGCAAGAAATGCTTCGCGCGGTTTTCTTGCTGGAAAGAGCAGTTTGAGGAAGTGGGCGACGTGCGGGGCCTGGGGGCCATGATCGGCATCGAGTTTGTGACGAGCAAGATAACAAAAGAGCCCAACGCGCCACTGGTATCTTTCTTGGTGGAAGAATGCGCACAGAACGGGCTGCTGATTGAAAACGCCGGAATTTACGGCAATGTGATCCGTTTTCTGGCGCCGCTGGTCATTACCGATCAGCAGCTGGAAGCCGGGTTTGAGATTCTGGAAAACGCCATCCGCAAGGGCGTTTCAAAATAAGGGAGGAGAAAAGTAATGGCTTATAAATTTACAATGCCTCCGCAGGTGCTGATCGGCACCGGCGCGCTGGAGGGCGGTGCGTCCACAGTGAAGCGGCTGGGCAAAAAGGCATTGATCGTAACGGGAAAAATTATCACCAAGACCGGAATGGTGAAAACGCTGACCGATTGCCTGGATCAGTGGGGGATTTCCTATGAGATCTTTAATGATATTGTGGGAGAGCCCACCGATAAAATGGTGGAAAACGGCCTGGATGTTTTTCGTAAAACCAAATGCGATTTTATCATTGGGATGGGCGGCGGTAGCCCCCTGGATACCTCCAAGGCCATCGCCGCCATGTCGGTGCTGCCGGGAAAGCTGGCGGATTATCTGGGCAAGGAGATCGTGGGGGATTTTCCGCCGATGGTGCTGATCCCGACCACGGCCGGAACGGGCTCGGAGACCACAAAATTCACTGTGATCACCGATTCGGAGCGGGAGGTCAAAATGCTGCTGCTGGGGGATTCTTTGCTGCCGAAGCTGGCGGTGGTGGATCCATCCTTCACGATATCCGCGCCGCCCAGTGTAACCGCGGCCACAGGGATGGACGCGCTGACCCACGCGGTGGAGTCCTATATTTCCAAAAAACGAAATCCGTCCAGTGATCTTTACGCGCTGTCCGCAGTAAAACGGATCTTTCAATATCTGCCGCTGGCCTACAGCAACGGCGGCAACAGGAAGGCCCGGGAGGAGATGGCGATCGCCGCCTTTGAGGCGGGCGTGTGCATCAACAACGCGTCTACCACGGTGGTGCATGGGATGAGCCGCCCGATCGGCGCGCTGTTCCATGTGCCCCATGGGATTTCCAATGCCATGCTGATCCGGGAATGCATGAACTATATCATGGACGGCTGCGCGGAGCGGTTTGCGGATATTGCCCGGGCGATCGGCGCGGCATCGCCGGAAACCAAAGACGCGGAAGCTGCCGGGGCGTTTTTGAAAGCGCTGGATCAGATTTGCAAGCACTGCGAGATTCCGACTTTGGCGGAATATGGGATTGAGAAGGAAAAATTCGAGCTGCTGATCGAAAAAATGGCCACCGACGCCATGGCCAGCGGCACGCCGGGGCACACCATGCGGGAGATCACAAAAGAGGACGTGATTTCCATCTATCATAAGCTTTGGTAAAAAATTGCCGCAGCAAAAGCGGAAATAAAACCGGAAAAGATGCCGCGGGATAACACCCAAGGCATCTTTTCTTGACTTTTTTTCATTTTTCGGTACAATATTAAATAACAGCAAGGCGCCGCGAACCTGAATGGGCCCGGCGTCCCGGCTGTTGGTTTTCGGGAGGACTGCTTTGCAAAAAAGCGGAAAAAGGATGTTGAAAAATCAGAAAATGGCGACGCTGATGGTGTTGCTGGGCGCTTCCCTTTGGGGGGCCATGGGCCTTTTTGTGCGGTATTTCAACCGGTTGGGGCTGGGCGCCATGGATATTTTGTTTTTGAGGATTCTGGTGGCGGTGACGCTCCTAACGCCGCTGGTTGCGCTGCTGCGGCCGAAAGCACTGCGGATTCATTTGCGCGATTTCTGGTGTTTTTTCGGCACCGGTATTCTTTCGATGGCCCTGTTTAGCTATTGCTATTTTGAAACGATTGCCCGCACCTCGCTGTCGGTAGCGGCGGTGCTGCTTTATGGAGCGCCGGTCATTGTGGTATTATTGTCCGCCTGGTTTTTTAAGGAGAAGCTGACGCTGCAAAAAGGAATTGCCTGCGGGATGGCTGTGCTGGGCTGTGTGCTGGTCAGCAACTTAAAAGGCGGCACGGTGCCGCCGGCCGCGCTTTTGACCGGAGTGCTTTCTGCGGTCGGGTATGCGTTCTACAGTATTTTCAGCCGTTTTGCCATCAATCGCGGATATCATTCGTTCACGATTGTGCTGTATACCTTTTTTCTGGCGGCGCTGCCGGTGAGCCTGCTGGCGGAGATCCCCGCAACCTTTGCGGCGCTGGGCCGGGCAGACCGCGCCGCTGTATGGATGGTTTTGTTGATGGGGCTGGTCACGGTGATTTTGCCCTATATTTTTTATACGCTGGGTCTTTCGGGGCTTCCGGCGGGAAAGGCCTCGGTCATGGCCACGGTGGAGCCGGTGGTGGCCACCCTGCTGGGCATGCTCTTTGTAAATGAGCCGCTCACCTTTTTGGGGATGACCGGGATCCTGCTGGTTCTGTCCGGGGTGGCGCTGCTGCATTTACGTGTGGGAAAGAAAGCTAAAATATAAAAGAAAGGGAGGCCCTGAATGTGGAATGGCATGCTTGAAAAACTGAAGGAATCCATTCAGTCGGTTCTGCCGATCAGTATCCTTGTGCTGTTGCTTCACGGAACGATCGCGCCGATGCCGGCCGGAACACTGCTGCTGTTCATCACGGGAACGGTGCTGCTGATCCTCGGGATGAGCTTGTTTACGTTCGGGGTGGATCTGGCCATTATGCCCATGGGTGAGCTGATTGGGTCCAAGCTGGTGGAATCCCGCAAGCTTTGGGTGTTGATCGGCGGCAGCTTTTTATTGGGGCTGTTTGTCACGGTGGCGGAGCCGGATCTGCAGGTGCTGGTTCGGCAGGTGCCGGAGATTCCGGACGGACTGCTGATCGGCGCGGTGGCGGTGGGCGTTGCCTTCTTTTTGGTGGTGGCCTTGCTGCGCGTGCTGTTCCAGGTGCGCATTTCGTATCTGTTGATCGGCGCCTATGGCCTTTCCTTTTTGCTGGCGGCTATTTTTGCGCCCGGCTATCTGGCGGTGGCCTTCGATTCCGGCGGGGTGACCACCGGACCGATTACAGTCCCGTTTATTTTGGCCCTGGGCGCCGGTGTTTCAGCGGTGCGCAGTGGGAAAAGCACGGAAGAAGACAGCTTCGGCCTTTGCGGAATCTGTTCGATCGGACCAGTGCTGGCCGTTATTTTGTTGGGGATCTTCTATCATTCGTCCGGTACCGGATACGGATTCCAAACGCCGGATACGGTTGAGAATATTTTGCAGCTGCTGCGGCTCTACGGAACCGGAATGAGCTCTTTTTTAAAAGAGAACAGCGTTGCACTGCTGCCCACCGTCTTATTTTTTGGCGTGTTGCAGGCAGTAAAACTGCATTTGCCCAAAAGCCAGCTGATTAAGCTGGGGCTTGGTCTTCTTTATACGTTGATTGGCCTGACCATCTTTATGACCGGGGTCAATATTGGCTTTATGCCTGCCGGCACGTATCTGGGCCGGATCATGGGCGCCCTTTCCTATAACTGGATTTTAATTCCGCTGGGCGCGCTGCTGGGGCTGTTTGTGGTTGCGGCGGAACCGGCGGTACATGTATTGAATAAGCAGGTGGAGGATGTGACCGGCGGGGCGATTTCCCGCAGAATGATGATGGGCGGCCTGTCGGTCGGCGTGGCGCTGGCGCTGGCGCTGGCGATGGTTCGCATCCTGACCGCGTGGAGCGTCTGGTGGTTTCTGCTGCCGGGCTATGTGGCGGCCTTGCTGCTGACCTTGGTGGTGCCGCCGGTCTTTTCGGGAATTGCTTTTGATTCGGGCGGCGTTGCTTCCGGAACCATGGCGGCGGCATTTATTCTGCCTTTTGCCATCGGAGTTTCCAACGCGACCGGCGGAAATGTGATGACAGATGCCTTTGGCATCGTGGCGCTGGTGGCAATGATGCCGTTGGTAACCGTGCAGCTGATGGGGCTTCTGTATCATATCAAGTTAAAAAAAGCGCAAACGTCTTTGCTTTTTTCCTTTGAGGAGCCGGAGGCGTCGGAGCGGCTTGCAGAAGATAGAAAATGGAACTTAGAGGGGGGAGAAGCAGATGCAGCAGGAAAAAGCCTGGATGATCGCGATCATCAATAAAAGCGCCGGAGAGCGGATCCGGTCATTGATGCGGGAGCAGGGCATTCTCTGCCAACTGGTTCTGATGGGAATGGGCACCGCGAATTCTCAGATTTTGGAATGTCTGGGGCTGGGCAAAACCGAAAAAGAGCTGCTGCTCAGCTTTCTGCCCGCCGGACAGGCAAGGGATGCGCTGGAGCGGCTGCGGGTGATGTGTTCCTTGGATAAAAAGGGGCAGGGCATCGCTTTCACGCTGCCGATTTGTGCGCTTTTTCAGCGCGACGGCGCAGGGGGCACAATGGAGGCTAAGGGCTGCTTGAAGGAAGGGAATCATCAGATGGAACAAACCGAAAACGAACTGATTATTTCCATTGCCAACCGGGGCTTTTCCGATTTGGTGATGGAGGCGGCCCGGAAAGCCGGAGCCGCCGGAGGGACGATTTTACACGCCAGAGGCTCGGCGGCGGACAAAGCGGAAAAATTTTTCGGCATCACAATTCAGCCGGAAAAAGAGCTGGTGCTGATTGTGGCGGCCCGCCCGATCAGCCGGTCAATCATGGCGGCGATCGATGAAGCCGCAGGGGTGCACACGGAGGCCAGAGCGGTATCGTTTACCCTGCCGGTCAGCGGAATTGCCGGTATGAATACCGGTGCGTCGGGGAAAGAATAAACTTGTCACATAAAAGGGGGATGCTTCATGCTGGACGAGACGCACTGTATGCTATGTCCGCGCAGATGCGGCGTGGACCGCACCAGAATCGCAGGGCGGTGCGGCCAGACCGCCACGATGCGCATTGCCCGGGCGGCGCTTCACTTTTGGGAAGAACCGCCGATCACCGGAACAAACGGCTCCGGAACGGTGTTCTTTTCCGGTTGTCCCCTTCGCTGCGTTTATTGCCAGAATGCGCAGATCAGCCGGGAGGGGATTGGAGAACCCTGTTCGGTTGAAGAGCTGGCAGCGCATTTTCAGCGGTTGGAGCGGCTTGGCGGCCACAACCTGAATCTGGTGACGGCCACACAGTTTGCCCCGGCGGTGCGAAGAGCCGTTTCCCGGTATCGGCAGGAGGGCGGCCGCCTGCCGGTTGTTTGGAACACCAGCGGATATGAGCGGGTGGAAACGGTGGAGGCATTGGCGAAGACGGTGCAGATTTATTTGACCGATCTCCGTTATGCCAACGCGGAATCCGCCGCAAAATACAGCGCCGCACCGGACTATCCGGCCATTGCAAGGGCGGCGCTGCACGCGATGGTGCGCACCGCGGGCCCTTGGGAGCAGGGGTCTGACGGAATTTTGCGCCGGGGTGTTCTGGTGCGGTTGCTGGTGCTGCCGTCCATGGAATACGAAGCGATGATGAATCTGAAGTTTCTTTGGGAAACCTTTGGCGATACCATCGGCGTCAGTGTCATGAATCAGTATACGCCGGTAGGCGCGTCTCTGCCGGAGGAGCTGCGGGAGCCGGTTTCGCCGGCGGCTTATGAGACCGTGGTGGAGTATGCCCGGAAGCGCGGCTTTTCCCATGCATTTATGCAGGAGGGGGAAACCGCAAGGGAAAGTTTTGTGCCGCCGTTTTCCGGCACAGTAACATTGGAATAAAGGAGTTTTTTATGCAATTACTGTGTTTGGGCGATGTGGTCAGTGCATGCGGTGTGCAGGCGGTGCGCCTGGCACTGCCGGGATTAAAGCGGCAATACCGGCCCGATCTGATCCTGATTAACGGAGAAAACAGCGCAATCGGAAACGGGATCAGCCGGCAGACGGCGGAAGAGCTTCTGGCTTTGGGCGCAGATGTGATCACAGGGGGCAACCATTCCTTTCAGCGCAAAGGTGCCGGTGAGCTGCACGAGGAGCTGCCCACCCTGCTGCGGCCGGCAAACTGGAGCGGGGATCTTTTTGGCCGGGGCAGCTGTCGCATTGATATGGGAAGCTATGATTTAAGAGTCATTTCATTGCAGGGCACGCTGTTTATGAGCCCTTGTGAAAACCCCTTTCGGGTTCTGGATACTTTGTTGCAGGAAAGCACGCCGCGGGATCTGACGGTGGTGGATTTTCACGCAGAGACCACGGCGGAAAAGCAGGCGTTGGCCTGGCACGCAGACGGGCGTGCCGCTCTGGTGATCGGCACCCACACCCATGTGCAGACCAACGATGCGCGGATTCTCCCGGCCGGAACGGGCTATCTCAGCGATCTGGGCATGTGCGGCGCGCAAAACAGCATTTTGGGAAAAGGGCTGGAGTCCTGTATCCATAATTTTGTGGACCCGGAAAACCGCGTGAAAATTACCGAAGCGGAAGGACCGCTGATGGTAAATGGGCTGGTGGCAACCATCGATGAAAAACGAAAGTTATGCCAGTCTTTAACGTTGATTCATCAGTGGGATCTTTAAAAACCGCGGCCGGGCCGACGCGGGAATGGCTGGAATGCAGGCTGGGCCTTTGCTGCCTCAAGCAGAAGGGAGCATGCCGGAAAGTGGCGGTTCTTCGTGTCGGGCGGTCCGGCGGGAAGCGGTTCTACAGGAAAGCGGAGCGGAATAAATATTCTTGAAAGCGATTGACAAATATATGCTTTTATGCTAAACTGACTGTTGCGTTCCTAAATGCTGGTGTGGCGGAACTGGCAGACGCCCGGGACTTAAAATCCCGTGGGTGAATAACCCGTACCGGTTCGATTCCGGTCACCAGCACCAAGCTTCGCGAAGCGGAGCAATCAGATGGATGCCCGCGCTTTGAGCGGGCATCCATTTTTAAAATGCAACACGCCGATAGGGGTCCCTCTACGAAAGAAAGACGCGGGTTTTCGGTTTAAGAAAAATACGTGCAGCGCCGGGCCTGATCAGGTTCGGCGTTTTTTGGAAGAAAATAGGCGGGAAGTTTGGCATATGGACTTTTCTTTTCATAAACTGTATGGTACAATACCATTAATCGGGCAAATATAGAAAGACAGGTGAACAGATGGATAAAATCATCATCCACGGGCCTTGCCGCCTTCATGGAACGGTGGAAATCGCAGGGGCTAAAAACGCGATTGTTGCCATATTGCCCGCCGCCATGCTGGTGGATGGGGTTTGCCGGATTGAAAACGTTCCGCACATCAGTGATGTGGAAAATATCTGTAATATTCTGATCGCCATGGGTGCCAGAGTCCACCACATTGATGAAAAAACATTAGAGGTGGATTGTTCTCGCGTTCGCTGCACAGAAGTGCCCTATGAGTACGCACGCAAATTCCGTGCCTCGTATTATTTTTTAGGCGCGCTGCTGGGGCGGTATGGAGAGGCCACCGTGGCGATGCCGGGGGGCTGTCACCTGGGTGCGCGGCCGATGGATCAGCATATTAAAGCCTTTGAGCAGCTGGGGGCAACCGTTCATGTGCTCCATGGCAATGTGACCTGCAACAGCACGCAGCTGACCGGCACCGGAATCTATCTGGATTTGGTTTCGGTGGGCGCGACCATTAATGCCATGCTGGCCGCGACCAAGGCGCAGGGGCTGACGGTCATTGAAAACGCGGCGAAAGAGCCGCATATTGTGGATGTGGCTAATTTTTTGAATTCCATGGGCGCCAACATCCGCGGCGCCGGGACAGACGTGATCAAGGTGGAGGGCGTCGCGCAGCTGCGGGGCGGAACCTACGCGGTGATTCCCGACCAGATTGAGGCGGGTACATATATGGCGGCCGCGGCGGCGACCGGCGGCAAGGTGTTGATTCAGAACGTCATCCCAAAGCACCTCGAGTGCATTACGGCGAAATTGGAGGAAATGGGCGTTGTCATTACGGAATATGACGATTCTATTCTGGTGGACGCCACAGAGCCTCTCCTGCGCACCAATATCAAAACCATGCCGTACCCCGGCTTTCCCACCGACATGCAGCCGCAAATGGCAACCGTGATGCTGCGGGCGGAAGGAACCAGCAAAATCAACGAAGGCGTCTGGGACAGCCGCTTTAAGTATACAGAAGAATTGACCCGGATGGGCGCGGAAATATCAGTGGCCGGTAAGGTTGCTACCATTGAGGGCGGCCGGGAACTTCTGGGCGCGCCGGTGCGGGCTTGTGATCTTAGGGCCGGAGCAGCCATGGTCATTGCCGGAATGATGGCAAAGGGAACCACCACCATTGAAGAGGTGGATCATATCCGGCGGGGCTACGAACGGATTGTGGAAAAATTCGCTTCCTTGGGCGCCGATATCCGTTTGGTTCTGGATGAAGAACAGAAAGGGAAAATATGAATCAGTATCAGGAGCACACCGCAAATTTTAAACGCTTGGAAACAGACGCGCTGTTGATCGATTTTGACCAGCGCGCGGAATTTGAGGGATGTATTGAAAAGGCTTTTCAGTTTGTGCACGACGAGCAGCTCATGAACCGCACGCTCTGGAAGCGGTTTGTGCAGCAATTCCGAGACGGGCTGGACAGCGAGAAGGGCGCCTGGCGCGGGGAATACTGGGGAAAAATGATGCGGGGGGCCTGCTTTGTGTATGCCTACACCCGGGACGATGCGCTTTACCGGCTGTTAACGGAGACAATGGAGGATATCCTGACCACCCAGGATGAGGCGGGACGCATTTCTTCCTTTACGGCGGAAAAGGAACTGTTTGGCTGGGATCTGTGGTGCAGAAAATATGTGCTGCTGGGTATGCAGTATTTTTTGGAGATCAGCGAGGATGCAGCGCTGAACCGGCGCCTGATCGATTCCATGTGCCGGCAGGTGGACGATCTGATCGGCAAGATTGGCCCAGAAGAAGGGAAGATCGGGATTTTTGAAACCTCCCAGACCTGGCGCGGGCTGAATTCTTCCACCATTCTGGAGCCGGTGGTGCGGCTTTATAATCTGACCGGGGAACAACGGTATCTGGACTTTGCCGCCTATGTGGTGGATTGTGGCGGAACTGCTTTTGGCAATTTGGTGGATATGGCGTTGGAAGATAAACTGGCTCCCTATCAATATCCGGTCACCAAGGCCTATGAAATGATGTCTTTTTTTGAAGGGGTTCTGGAGTACTACCGGGTCACCAAAGAAGAAAAGTATAAAACCGCTGTTTTGAATTACGGCAAACACCTGATGGATACCGATATCACGATCATCGGCAGCGCCGGCTGCACCCATGAGCTGCTGGATCATTCCAAGGTGCGGCAAAGCGACCCCAATTCACTGGAGCATAAGGTTATGCAGGAAACCTGCGTCACCGTGACCTGGATGAAATTTTGCTGTCAGCTGTTGCTGCTGAGTGGGGACGTGTCGTTTGCCGATTGCATAGAGCAGTCCCTCTATAATGCATATCTTGGTTCCCTCAACACCAAAAAGGCGATCGACCAATATATTATGAACCAAGAGGGATATACGCCCGAGGTGCTGCCCTTTGATAGCTACAGCCCATTGTTGCCCGGCTCTCGCGGGTGCCAGATCGGCGGTCTGCAGAAAATGAAAGATGGGCATTACTACGGCTGCTGCGCCTGTATCGGCGCGGCCGGGATCGGGGTGGCGCACAAGGCGGCTACGCTGCTGAGCCGCAGCGGGCTGGTAATGAATTTCTATATTCCGGGCACCATCCGCACGAAAACGCCTTCCGGGGCCTCTCTAAGATTAAAAACCACCACACTCTATCCGGCGGACGGGCAGATCCGCATCGCGGTGCTGCCCGAGCAGGAAGAGCGGTTTTCACTGGCGTTGAGGATTCCATCCTGGAGCGCAGAAACCATGCTTTCAATCAATGGGGATGAAGAGGCGGTGCAGCCGGGGTATCATGTCATTACGCGTTGCTGGAAAGCAGGGGACACACTGCTGCTGCGGCTGGATATGCGCACCCGGGTGATCCGTCCGATTCCTTATGGTAGCGACACGGTGCTGACCGACATGAACTGGAAGGAAGACCGGCTCTACCCGCAGGAGATCACCGAGTCGGAAAACAATCAAAAACACATTGCGTTTCAGCGGGGGCCGCTGGTGCTGGCGGTGGATGCCCGCACCGGGGTAAATCCGGATCAGGAGATCGATGTGGATGCGAAGGATGAGATGCTTTCCGTAAAAGGGCTGCCGGCAAAGAGTGTTCCGTTTGACGCCATTCTTGCGGTGGCGGTGCCGCTGAAAGACGGCAAGACCTTAATGATGGTGGATTATGCTTCTGCCGGCAAGACCCTGCATGAAGATTCCCGTATGGCCGCTTGGCTCAATACAAAATAAAACCATTTTCCCCCACGGGGCTTTCCTCCGCGGGGGAATGTTGTTTGTAAAGGACTTTCGTTAAAAGGGATGAAACGCAGTTCGCATATTGGTGCAATTCCATAAAGCGGGGAGATGTTTTTAGCTTTTTTTAACGATTATTTTTATAAAATTACGCAAATAGTGTTAAAAAAGACACATGAGGTAATGTCAATTTGCAAAAACATTTGTTATAATGATCCTACAAGCTGGGGAAGATCCGCTTGTCGAGAGCGGATTCCCAAACAGAATAAAACCGAAAACGTTTTTTTCTGAAAATCTTATAACATTAGGAGGTTCATTATGTTTAAAAGAGTAAGTTCTTTTGCTGTGGCAGTAGCAATGCTGTTCTCCATGGCGCTAACCTTCTCTTTTGCCTCCGCCATCACTGATCCGGTTGCGATCACGTTGGCGGCAGACAAAACGGTGGTTCACCCGGGAGATAAGGTTACTGTAACAGTAGGGTTTAAAAATTATGCCCAAAACCTTGCCGCTCTGGCAATCATGGTTGAATATGACAATAATGTCTTTTCAATTGCAAAGAGCGACATTGTTGCAAAGGACGGGAATGGCATCCCGTTTTTCTCGGGGCTTTTTACCTCAAATCCGACAAATGCGGTCAACAGGGTATATGTAAGCTGGGCCGATGGGGCTAACGTCACAAAATTAGCCAATGGCACCCCAATTTCTGCATTTAAAATGGTGGATTTGACCTTTACGGCAAAGAGTGACGCGGCGGTCGGATCTGCCGATTTTCGCGCGTACTTTCAAGATAGTAATGTGGTTGGCGTTGAGCCAATTGGGAATATTACCTATACGCCTGGTGACGGGATTTATGAAAAATATTCCAACACACTAACCGTTACGGTTGCAGACAAGCAAGATCAGGCCGTGCTTTCCATCACGAATGTACCGCCTACGATTACTTATGGCGACGCGGCCTTTACGCTGGTCACCAGCGGCGGCAGCGGAACCGGCGTCGTGGCGTGGAGTTCTTCCAATCCCAATGTGCTGGCGGTTGATAATACCGGCAAAGTAACGGTTGTGGGCGCGGGAAGCGCAACCATTACGGCAACCAAAGCAGGGGACTCCAGCTATAATGCGGCTTCTGCAACCGCGAATCTGACCGTTGCAAAAGTGAATCAGAGCGCAGTTACCATTACGGGTGCCCCTGCAACCGTTTCATATGGGGATGCGGCCTTTACGCTGGGAACCAGCGGCGGCAACGGCAGCGGCGCGGTGGCTTGGAGCTCCTCCGATTCCAGCGTGCTGAGCGTAAATGCGGCCACTGGCGTAGTAACCGTTGTGGGTGCAGGTTCTGCCACGATCTCTGCGATCAAAGCAGGCGACGCGAATTACAATGCCGCTCAACAAGCGGATCTGCTGTTTACTGTAAATAAAACTTCTCAGGCGGCGATGACCATTACCGGTGCACCGGCGACCATCACCTACGGGGATGGCAGCTTCACCCTGAATGTGTCTGGCGGCAACGGTAACGGCACGGTGGCTTGGAGCTCTACCAACCCCAATGTGCTGGCAGTTAATGCGACGACCGGCGAAGTGACGGTTGTGGGTACTGGAAGCGCAACGATTAATGCTGTCAAAGCAGCCGATAACAATTACCTCGGCACAACAGCTTCTGTTACACTGACGGTTGGCAGAGCCAATCAGGCACCGCTTTCCATCTCCGGCGCGCCGGAAATGATCACGGTTGATACGGGTGTTTTCTCCTTGACTGTGACAGGCGGCAGCAGCTTTGGCCCCACCCTTTGGACTTCTTCCGATCCTAATGTTCTGGCAGTGGATCCTATCAGTGGAACGGTGACGGTTGTGGGCGTAGGTTCTGCTGTGATTATCGCGACCAAACTGGGTGACATGAATTATAATGATACTTCCGCAACATTGCTTTTGACAGTGAATAAAACGCTGCAGGCGCCCCTGACGATTATCGGTGTTCCGGCAACAGTCAATTACGGGGATGCGGCCTTTACGCTGGGCACCAGCGGCGGCAGTGGAACCGGTGCTGTGGCATGGAGTTCTTCCAATGCCAATGTACTGGCAGTGAATGCCACTACTGGCGCTGTGACGGTTGTGGGCGCAGGAAGCGCAACAATCACCGCAACCAAAGCGGGCGGAAATGATTACTCAGATGCAACGGCAACCGTGACCATTACGGTCAATAAGATTGCACAAAGCGCGCTGACGATAACCGGCACGCCTTCCAGCGTGAAATATGGTGATGCAGCCTTTGCGCTGGGAACCAGCGGCGGCAGCGGGAACGGTGCCGTAACCTGGAGCTCTTCCAATTCCAGCGTATTGAGCGTGAATGCGGCTATCGGTGCAGTTACCGTTACAGGAACAGGCACGGCAGTCATTACCGCAAGCAAAGCGGCGGATACCAATTATAATATAATCACCGCGACTGTAACGATTTCAGTCAGCAAAGCAAGCCAAGGCACCTTAACCATTACCGGCAAACCGGCCACCGTGAAGTATGGGGATGCGGCCTTTACGCTGGGCACCAGCGGCGGCAACGGAACTGGCGCAGTAACGTGGAGTTCTTCCGATGCCGGTGTGTTGACCGTGAATCCCACCACCGGTGCGGTAACGGTAGTCGGCGCGGGTTCTGCTACGATCACTGCCACAAAAGCGGCGGACACCAATTATACCGAAACTGCCGCAACCGTAACCATTGTGGTTGATAAAGCAAACCAGTCTTCCCTGTCTATTACCGGCGTACCCGGCACCTTAGCTTATGGCGCTGCTCCGTTTAGCTTGGGCATCAGCGGCGGCAGCGGAACAGGCGCTGTAACCTTTGAAACCTCTAACGCCAGCGTTTTGAATGTCAATGCGACCACCGGGCTTACAACGGTAGCAGCGGTTGGAACCGCTACGATCACCGTGAAAAAAGCCGGTGATGCGAATTACAATGACGCAACCGCAACCGTAACCATCACAGTTACCAAAGGGAATCAGGCGGCCATAGCCATTACCGGCGCGCCTGCGACCGTAAAATATGGGGATGCGGCCTTTACGCTGGGCACCAGCGGCGGCAGCGGAACCGGTGCTGTGGCATGGAGTTCTTCCAATGCCAATGTACTGGCAGTGAATGCCACTACTGGCGCTGTGACGGTTGTGGGCGCAGGAAGCGCAACAATCACCGCAACCAAAGCGGCCGACAGCAACTATAATGAAACATCCAAAACCCTGACAATCACCGTTGAAAAAGCGGCACAAAGCACGCTGACCGTTACCGGCACACCTGCCACCGTGATTTATGGCGATGCAGCCTTTACGCTGGGCACCAGCGGCGGCAACGGCAATGGCAGTGTGGTTTGGAGTTCCTCTGACAGCAGCGTATTGGCAGTCAATGCTACTACGGGTGCGGTCACAGTCATTGGAGCGGGCACTGCAACGATTACCGCAACCAAAGCGGGAGACAGCAATTACAATGCGGTTGCTGCAACCGTGAATCTGACCGTTGCAAAGGCCAATCAGAGCGCAGTGTCCATCACCGGTGCTCCGAGCACCATAACCTATGGCGACACGGCGTTTACCCTGGCTACGACCGGCGGAAACGGAACAGGCACACTGACTTGGTCCAGCAGCAACATCAATGTACTGACGGTTGACAACACCGGAAAGGTAAACATCGTTGGTGCGGGAACCGCTACGATTTCTGTTGTAAAGACAGGCGACGCAAATTACAACGCTGCTCAGAAAACAGATTTGGCGCTTTCAGTAAGCAAAGCCTCTCAGTCTGTAACCATCGGCGGCGCACCGAGTGCCATTACCTATGGCGATGCGGCGTTCACCTTGGCGCTGAACGGCGTTAAAGGCACAGGCAGTGTGACTTGGACCAGCACCAATACAAATGTTCTTACTGTTGACAATGCCGGGAATGTTACCGTGGTTGGGGTCGGCACTGCAACCATCACCGCAGTAAAAGCGGAAGACGGAAATTACCTCAGCAGCACAGCATCGATCGCGCTGACGATTGGAAAAGCCACGCAGGAAGAGCTGGTAATTACCAATATTCCTGAAACCATTACCGAAGGCGACGAGCCCTTCACACTGGCTTATACCGGCGGCAGCGGAACAGGTGCTGTGACCTGGTCCAGCAGCGATACAGCAGTCTTGACGGTTGATGCAAACGGTGTGGTGACCGTAGTGGCTCCCGGCAATGCCGCGATCACCTTAACCAAAGCAGGCGACAGCAACTATGAAGAAGCAACTGTCGTTGCTGAACTGAGTGTGGATACCGGTGAAATCACCGTGTATTATATCCCTGCAACCGACAGCACGCCGGCCAGAATTGAAGTTCGTTCTTCTTCCGGACAGCTGCTCTATTCCGAAGAAATGAAAACAGAAGAGCGGTTCGCCGACATGAGCAAGAGCGACAACGCCTGGTATTATGACGCTGCGGTTTACTGTAATGACATGGGAATCTTCACCGGCTATGGCGATAACACCTTCCGCGGTGATGCTTCGATCACCAGAGGAGAATTTGTTACAGCGGTAACAAGAATGATGGGACTTGGAGACTTGTCTGGCATTGTTCCGCCGAATGGGTATTATCTGAGCGATCTGCAGGGCACCTGGTATGCCAACTATGCAGAGGTCTTGGTTGAGCTGGGTGTGATCAACGGTTATGAAGACGCAACCTTCAGAGGAGATCAGACCATTACCCGTGAAGAAGCGGCAGCGATTCTACATCGGCTGAGTGTTCTTTACGGAAAGGAAAACGCCACCTATGGCAATCCTGCAACCTACACGGATATGAATACGGTGAGCGATTGGGCGGTCGCTGATGTTCAGTGGGCAGCCACAACCGGTATGTTCCAAGGGGATGACGCAGGTAGACTGAATCCGCAGTCTAATGCAACCCGTGGTGAGATCGCGACCTTGCTGATGAGAGCGGATATCGGTTTGAACGGTATCATCATCGGAGCTGCACAAGGCTAATCATTCATGATGTTAAGAGGCCTCCCGCTGTTTCAAACAGCGGGAGGCCTCGAGAGTTTGTCGAAAAACGCGTTTTTTGACAAGCTCTCGAGACAGTTAAGAAGCACGCAGACCAGAACACATGCCGCCTGTCGGCGTATGTTGATACGGTAAGGTGGCATGGACGTAGTAAGCAAAAGAGTTGATTTTATGCGGCAAAACGCCGCATTTTTATTTTTCTTGGCTGCCGAATCAATTTTTTAAGAGTAACTTACCTTTTGTGAAAACCAATTTTTCTCTTTATAATTTTTGCGGTGCGGGACTTTTTTGACAGTTTAAGAGGCCTCTCTGCTGTTTTAAACAGCGGGAGGCCTCTTATGGATTTTTCAAAACTTCCGTCTTGACCAGAATTTATTTTCATGCGCACTACGTTTCATGCATTGAGCCCTGCCGCCTGCCGGCGGCGATGATCAAAAAAGGTAAAACGGTCTGTTCGCGGGTGGTGAGGGAAGCAATGCCGGTGCAAAAAATGCAGCGCGTCTTGAGCCGCTTGCCGGCAGCCGGCCTTCTATGGTCGAATGAAGACTGCGGTTCAGCCGGAGCAACAGGATTGATACAAATCTTGTTGGTATATTCAAAAATAGAATAATGCAGAAGAAACCCACTGTTTTTTTAAAATATCACATGATCCGCAGTCAAAAAGACAAAACGAATTCATGAGGGCAGAGCAAAAAAACAGATCCCCTGTTTCGGCATTCTATTTATGCCAAAACAGGGGATCTGTTTTTGCTGATCACACAAAGGCTGGCGGCTCTTAGGAAATAAAAATTCAAATAATGCGGCGAATCCTCTTGCAAAAGATCATTTCGACTTTTGCCAAAAGGGAACACTTCAAAGGAATACAGGCCGATCAGGAAACAGGGCCACCAAAAATGCCATTATTGCTGCGCAACAATGGTCTGCATCTGATCCTGCAGCTGCTCCATCTCCTGCACTAGCTTGAATTGCGTGCGGGCGCGGACCAAATTATGCTCCGGGTAGGCAGTCTTGAAATAGATGTCGCCATTCAGATAGTCTGTTAAAAAGCGGATGCCGCATTCCAGCGTCATCATCCATGCGCCGGTGGGCAGCAGCGCTTTTTCAGTGTGGGTCAGAACGTCGCCGCAGCCTTCTAAAAAGCCTTTGGTATAGGCCGAAAACAGCTCCAAATCCAAATGTACTTTAGATAAATCCTGCTCATCTTCGGCCGCAGTGGATGCACCATAGCGAATAGAATCACCAAAATCAAAAATGGCCTGACCCGGCATGACGGTGTCCAGATCAATCACGCAAATTCCTTCACCGGTTTGCGGATCCAGCAAAACATTATTCAATTTGGTATCGTTATGGGTGACCCGTAAAGGGAGCTTCCCCTGATGCTGCAGATCCATAATGAGAGTGGAAGCGTCTTCCCGATCCAGTGCAAAGTTGATTTCATCAACGGCCTGCGCTGCCCGTTGATGATGATTGTTTTTCACAGCATCACGCAATTGCCGCATTCTGGCGGGGGTGTCGTGAAAATGGGGGATGGTCTCATGCAGCGTTTCGGCGGGGTAATCGGCAAGTAACGACTGAAACCGCCCATAGGCTTTACCACTGGCATAAAAATCCATGGGAGAGCGGGCCGCGTTCAGCGCCAATAATCCGCTCTGGAACCGGTAAGCGCGCCATGCACCCTCCGGGCCGTTAAAGTAAAGCTCTCCTTTGCGGGTCTGAATAAAGGTCAAAGTTTCCCGATTGGGATTCCCACCCATCTCCACGATTCGCTTTTTCAAAAACTCTGTGACGCCGAAGACATTTTCCATCAGCCCCTGCGGATCGGAAAAGACATAGGTGTTCATTTTTTGCAAAATATACTGGCTTCCTTTTTGGGTGGTCACCAAAAGCGTGTCGTTAATATGACCGCTCCCAAAAGGCTCTGTTTTTATGACAGAACTGTCAAAGGCAAAAGCCTGAATAACAGATTGCAGATCCCACGACATAACTTATTCCTCCCAAAGCTTCTCCGGATAGCGCCCGGCAGCCTTTAAAGCCTGAACCCCTTTTTCTACTTGCGGTTTGTCTTCCTTATAGGTGACGCCAAACCATTTATCGGCACTGTGCAGAACCGTGACCTCCGCTGCGTTTTCCCGCAGCAGCTCATCCACAACAACCGGCAAATAAAATTCGCCCTTCAGCGGATTTTCTTTCACGACCTTTTTCAAAAAAAGCGGAAATTTTTCTTCCAGAACCCTTAAATAAGCGAGAGGAAATCCCCACATATTCATGGATACCGGCGCGTCATTGGGAACGGGATGGAAGGAAATGCCGCCGTCTTCGGAATAATGGGCCTGCCCGTTGGTCTTTTGGATCATGGTCCGCTCATCAATTTTCAGAAGATGCCCGTCATCGCTGACCTGGCAAACCCCCCGCGCCACATGGCCGTGATCGGTAAGGGTGTTTTCCAATACATAGCCCACCATCGCAATTTGCATCGGCGCAGCTTCTTCGGTTGTTTTCAAAAAATGGTAAAGCTGCACAAAGGCGTCTCGTCCGTAAAAATCGTCGGCGTTGATCACGGCGAAGGGCGCGTCCAAAACGTCTTTGCAGCAAAGAATGGCGTGGCCTGTCCCCCAAGGTTTCACGCGGCCCTCTGGAATGGTGATCAGCCCTTCTGGAATTTTATTCATTTCCTGAAAGATGTAGTGAACCTCCACCCGTTTTTCCAGGCGGTATCCGATGGTTTCTTTAAAATCTTTTTCAATCTCTTTCTTGATTACAAAAACGATCTTTTTAAATCCGGCTTTGACCGCGTCAAAAACAGAAAAGTCCATAATAATATGGCCTTCGGGATCGACCGGATCAATTTGCTTCAGTCCTCCATAACGGCTTCCCATACCGGCTGCCATAATCACTAAAATAGGCTCGTTCATCAATGAGACCTCCTAAATATTTTTAAACTTTAAACGCTTCTATATTTTAACATAATTTTCATAAGAAGTAAAGACGGGATTATTATATAAATGGTTGTAATTGGAATCACAGGGGCCGGCTGTAAAATGATTTCAGCTGCTTTCGGGTCCCTGCAGCAAAAAAACAGCGTCCTTTTTAAAAAACAAAAAAACTAAAAATAATCCTTGAAATTCCCGGACGAGTGTGATATTATATATAGGCATGACTGTGGATGCGATGAAGCGGGAGGTGGCCATACCATCGATTTTCCGGATGGATATGGGGAATTTCCGTGGAGCAGTTCGGTTTATTAAACCGGGCGACGATTGGAAAAGAATAGGACGCGGTCCTTGGAACTGCACGGTTTCCCCGTGAAAGCCGCTTTTGGAATGCGTGCCTGGCGAACGGACGAGAAGGTCCGATTTATTTTAGCTCTCCGGTGAAACACCCGGCTATGTGTTAAAATTTTTCCGTCAAAGTCGTCTTGAACCATCAGGTCAAATTTTAAAAGGAGGCAATCAAGAATGGCTGACAAAATCAGAATCAGAATTAAGGGCTATGATTCCACGCTGGTGGATCAGGCGGCTCAGAAGATCCTGGAGACTGCACAGAGAACCGGAGCCGTGGTGTCCGGACCGATCCCTCTTCCGAGCAAGAAAGAGATCGTAACAATTCTGCGCGCGGTGCATAAGTACAAGGATTCCAGAGAGCAATTCGAAAGAAGAACACATAAGCGTCTGATCGATATCGTGAAGCCCGCCGCGAAAACAGCGGAAGCTTTGGCAAGTGTGGAACTTCCTGCCGGCGTTGAGCTTGAGATCAAGCTGTAAAGAGCCGTCGCGAAGGTCAAGTTGATGGAAATCAACCAATAACCAAATGGAGGTATGAACAATGAAGAAAGGTATTATCGGTAAGAAAATCGGGATGACCCAGGTCTTTGATGAAGTGGGCAATGTAATCCCGGTCACAGTCATTCAGGCAGGGCCCTGCACCGTGGTTCAGAAGAAAACGGTGGAAAACGATGGCTATGCTTCGCTGCAGCTGGGGTTTGCGGATCTGAGCGAGAACAAAGTAACCAAGCCTTTAAAGGGGCACTTTGATAAAGCGGGCGTTGCCTATAAAAAAGTATTAAAAGAGTTTCGTGTGGAAGATGCGGACACCTTTCAGGTGGGAGACCTGGTCACGGCAGACACTTTTGCAGTGGGCAGCTGTGTGGACGTAACCGGCGTTTCCAAGGGTAAGGGCTTTGCCGGTACGATTAAAAAGTATAACGGCCATCGCGGCCCGATGACCCACGGCGGCGGCCCGGTTCATCGTCATGCGGGTTCCATGGGTGCCTGCTCTTCTCCTTCCCGTATTTATAAGGGAAAGAAAATGCCGGGACATATGGGCGCCGTGCAGGTGACGGTTCAGAATCTGGACGTTGTGAAAATCGACGCCGAGAACAATTTATTGGTAGTCAAAGGTGCGATCCCGGGCCCGAAGGGCTCGATTGTCACTGTTAAAGACACCGTCAAAAATGGTTAAGTAAGGGGGAAAAGTTAATGGCTAACGTAGATGTATTCGATATGAGTGGCGCCAAGGTGTCCACCATGGACCTTGCGGATTCCATTTTTTGCGTGAAAGTGAACGCAGTAGCCATGCACATGGCTGTGACCAATTTTCTGGCCAATCAGCGGCAGGGCACCCAGTCGGCGTTGACACGTTCGGAAGTATCCGGCGGCGGCGCGAAGCCTTGGAGACAAAAGGGCACCGGTCGGGCAAGACAGGGTTCCACCCGCAGCCCGCAATGGACCCATGGCGGTGTGGTATTTGCGCCCAAGCCCCGGTCTTATCGGTTCAGCCTGAACCGGAAGGTAAAGAAGCTGGCGCTGTTGTCTGCGCTTTCTTCCAAGCTGGCGGAAGGCAAGCTGATCATTCTGGATAAAATCGAAATGGACGACTATAAAACAAAGACGGTTGTGGACATGATGAAGGCGCTGAACGCTAAGAATGCCCTGGTGGTAAACAGCGTGACCAACGCTTGCTTTGTAAAGAGCGCCGCCAATATTCCCGGCGTAAAAGCAGCCCGTGTAAACACCATCAACACTTATGACATTCTGAAGCACGACACCTTAATCCTGACGCAGGATGCCATAAAGCAACTTGAGGAGGTTTATGCATAATGAAATCAAGCTATGATATTATTATGAAACCCATTGTCTCGGAAAAGTCCATGGCTTCCATGCAGGATAAAACCTATGCCTTTAAAGTTGCCAAGGATGCAAATAAAATCGAGATCAAAAAAGCGGTGGAGGAAATCTTTAAGGTTCAGGTTGAGAAGGTTACCACTGTGAATGTATTGGGCAAAGATAAAAGAGTGGGCGTTCATGCGGGCAAAACTGCCGCATGGAAGAAAGCCTATGTGAAATTGACTGCTGATTCAAAGACCATTGAGTTCTTTGACGGCATGATGTAAGGAGGAGCATGTTATGGCAATGAAAACTTATAAACCGACTTCTCCGGCCAGACGCCAGATGACCAATGTGGACTACAGCTCTCTGTCTAAGGATGCCCCCGAGCGTTCTTTGCTGGCGAAGGGGAAAAGTAATGCCGGCAGAAACAGCTATGGCCGCATTACCGTGCGTCATCAGGGTGGCGGTAACAAAGCAAAATACAGAATAATTGATTTTAAGAGAACCAAGCCGGATGTGGCCGCTACGGTGACCTCCATTCAGTATGACCCCAACCGCACCGCGTTTATTGCCCTGCTGCAATATGAGGACGGCGAGAAGGCCTATATCATCTGCCCCGAAGGCTTGAAGGTTGGCGATCGGGTGGTTGCCAGTGTGAACGCAGATATCAAGCCGGGCAACCAACTGCCGCTGGAATATATTCCGGTTGGCACCGTGATTCATAACGTGGAGCTGTATCCCGGCAAGGGCGCGCAGATGGTGCGTTCCGCCGGCAGCAGCGCGCAGCTGATGGCAAAGGAAAACGGATATGCGCAGATTCGTCTGCCCTCCGGTGAAGTGCGCCTGGTTCGGCTGGACTGCACCGCGGTGATCGGCGTGGTTTCCAATGGGGAGCACGCCAACGTCTCGATCGGCAAGGCCGGCAGAAAGCGGCATATGGGGATCCGTCCCTCGGTGCGCGGCTCTGTAATGAACCCCTGCGATCACCCCCATGGCGGTGGCGAAGGGAAATCGCCGATCGGCCGCAGCGGTCCTGTTACCCCTTGGGGCAAACCCACTTTGGGCTATAAGACCAGAAGCAAAAAGGCCAAGACCGACAAGTTTATTATCAAACGTCGGAATGCGAAGTAATCTGGAAGGAGGCATATAGAAAATGGGTAGAAGTGTGAAAAAGGGTCCTTTTGTGGATTCCAAGCTTTTAGCAAGAGTTCAGGCAATGAACGAGGCCGGCGAAAAGAGAGTCTTCAAGAGCTGGTCCAGAGCATCCACCATCTTTCCGGATTTCGTAGGTCATACCATTGCCGTTCACGACGGCAGAAAGCATGTGCCTGTATATATTACCGAGGATATGGTTGGTCATAAATTGGGCGAGTTTGCGCCCACCAGAACATTCCGGGGCCATGCGGGCTCCAAAACCACAAAGTAAGGGAGGAAGAACAAATGGAAGCGATAGCGCATTTAAAATATCTGAGAATCTCTCCTCGTAAAGTGAGCGTGGTTTTGGATCTGATCCGTAATAAGCCCGCGAAATACGCGGTGGCGATTCTGCAGAATACGCAGAAGGCGGCCAGCGAGCCGGTTTACAAGCTGCTGAAGAGCGCGATGGCAAACGCCGAAAACAATCACGGCATGGATGTGGATAAACTGGTTGTGGCAAAGTGTTATGCCTGCCCCGGCCCGATTTTAAAAAGAATCATGCCCAGAGCACAGGGGAGAGCGTTCCGCATCAATAAGAGAACCTCTCATGTGACAATTGTATTGGAGGAGGCGTAAGAGATGGGTCAGAAAGTAAATCCGCATGGCTTAAGAGTCGGCGTTATTAAAAACTGGGATTCCAGATGGATTGCGGCAGACGGCAAAGTCGGTGATCTGATTCTGGAAGATTACAACATCCGGAAATTTCTGAAAAAGAAGCTGTATACGGCCGGGATTCCCACGATTGAAATCGAGAGAACCGCAGACGGCAGCAGCATTCGGATTTTTCTGCACTGCGCCAAGCCCGGGCTGGTGATCGGCCGCGGCGGCGCGGAGATCGAGAAGCTGAAGAAGGAATTGATGGAGATGACCGGCAAAAAGGTCAACATCAATATTGTGGAAGTCAAGAATATGGATACCTGCGCACAGCTGGTGGCAGAATCCATTGCCCAGCAGCTGGAAAAGCGGATTGCCTTCCGCCGGGCCATGAAAAAGGCAATCGGCAATACCATGAGAACCGGCGCAAAGGGCATCAAAGTGATGGTGGCCGGCCGTTTGAACGGTGCTGAAATCGCCAGAAGCGAAAGCTACCACGAGGGAACCATTCCTCTGCAGACTTTGAGAGCGGATATTGACTACGGCTTTACCGAGGCCAATACCACCTACGGTAAAATCGGCGTAAAGGTCTGGATCTACAAAGGGGAGATCCTAGCTGATGTCAAAAAGGCTCCGAAAAAAGAAGGGGGAGCTAAGTAATGTTAATTCCGAAAAGAGTAAAATACAGAAAGCAACAGAGGGGCCGGATGCGGGGCAAAGCAACCCGCGGCAACACGGTTTCCTACGGGGATTTCGGTTTGCAGGCGATGGAGCCTGCCTGGATTACCAGCAATCAGATTGAAGCCGCCCGTGTTGCCATGACCCGTTACCTCAAAAGAGGCGGCCGGGTCTGGATCAAGGTCTTTCCGGATAAGCCGGTTACCAAGAAGCCTGCCGAAGTGCGGATGGGTTCCGGTAAAGGTGCTCCGGAGTATTGGGTCGCAGTGGTGAAGCCGGGCCGTGTGCTGTTTGAAATTGCAGACGTGTCCGAGGAACTGGCCCGCGAGGCCATGCGTCTTGCGATGCACAAGCTGCCGATCAAATGCAAGTTTGTGAGCAAGGAAACTGAAACAGGTGGTGAAGAAGAATGAAGGCTAATAAAGTGAGAGAATTAAACGGCGAGGAACTGAACGCGAAGTTGAAGGATCTGAAAAAAGAGCTTTTTAACCTGAAATTCCAACACGCGACCAACCAACTGGAGAATCCCCAGCGGATTGCAGACGTGAAGAAGGATATCGCGCGGGTCAATACGGTTCTTCGCGCGCTTGAGCTCCGTGAGTCTAAGTAACGGTATGAAGGAGTAAATGGAATGGAAAGAACATTGAGAAAAACCCGTATGGGTAAAGTCGTCAGCGACAAGATGGACAAAACCATTGTCGTAGCCATTGCAGACAATGTAAAGCATCCTTTGTATAAAAAGGTTATCAAGACTACCTACAAGCTGAAGGCTCATGATGAAAATAACGAGTGCGGCATTGGGGATACGGTGGAGGTTATGGAGACCAGACCTCTTTCCAAGGATAAAAGATGGCGCCTTGTCCGGATCGTTGAGAAGGCCAAATAATGAAAGATTAAGGAGGACTAAGTCGTGATACAACAGCAAACTTATCTTAAAGTTGCCGACAATACCGGTGCGAAAGAGCTGATGTGCATCCGGGTACTTGGCGGCACAAGAAGAAGATACGCAAGTATTGGCGATGTAGTTGTTTGCTCTGTCAAAAAGGCGGCTCCGGGCGGCACCGTTAAAAAAGGTGACGTCGTGAAAGCGGTCGTTGTGCGCACTGTAAAAGGCATTAAGAGAGCGGACGGTTCCTTCATCCGTTTCGATGAAAATGCCGCCGTTATTATTCGTGATGATAAAAACCCCAGAGGTACCCGTATCTTTGGGCCAGTAGCCAGAGAGCTGAGAGATAAGGATTATACCAAGATCCTGTCGTTGGCTCCTGAGGTACTGTAAGGGAGGTGCGATCAGAATGAACAAGCTGCATATTAAAAAAGGTGATACCGTTCTGGTACTCTCCGGCGCTTCCAAGGGCCTTCGCGGGAAGGTGCTGGAGGTCAGCCCCAAAGAGGGGAAAGTGATTGTGGAGAAGGCCAACATGGTTGTGAAGCATGTGAAGCCCCGCCGTCAGGGCGAGGCCGGCGGACGGATCGAAGCCGAAGGCGCGATTTACGCGTCCAAGGTGCAGTTGGTTTGCCCCAAGTGCAAGACCCCCGGTCGGATGGGCCATACCTATATCACGGAAGGCGATAAGAAAATTGCCAAACGTGTCTGCAAAAATAAAGATTGTAACGAAGTATTCTAAGGAGGAGTAAAAACGATGTCAAGAATGTCTGAATTATACAGCAGCGAAATTGCTCCCGCCCTGATGAAGAAATTCGCTTACAAGAGTGTGATGCAAATTCCGAAGCTGAATAAAATTGTGCTGAATGTTGGCTGCGGCGACGCAAAAGACAACAGCAAGGTGATCGACAGTGTCTGCAATGAGCTGGCGCTGATCACCGGTCAGAAAGCAGTTCCCACCAAAGCCCGTAAATCCGTTGCGAACTTCAAGGTCCGCGAAGGAATGGCCATCGGCGCGAAAGTGACGTTGCGCGGAGCGAAGATGTATGAGTTTCTGGATCGTCTTTTCAACACCGCGCTGCCCCGTGTACGGGACTTCCGCGGCATTAACGCCAATGGCTTTGACGGCCGGGGCAATTATGCTTTCGGTATTAAGGAGCAGCTGATCTTCCCCGAAATCGAGTATGATAAGGTGGATAAAATCCGTGGAATGGACATTGTCTTCGTCACCACGGCGAAAACCGACGAAGAAGCCAAAGAGATGCTGACGATGTTCGGCGCTCCTTTTGAGAAGTAAGAGGGGGAATTTATAATGGCTAAAAAAGCAATGATTTTAAAGCAGCAAAAAACCCAGAAATTCTCCACGAGAGAGTATAACCGTTGCAAAATTTGCGGTAGACCTCACGCATATCTGAGAGACTACGGTATTTGCAGAATTTGTTTCCGTGAACTGGCTTATAAGGGCCAGATTCCCGGAGTGAAGAAAGCCAGTTGGTAAGGAGGAGCGACAGATGCAGATTACTGATCCTATCGCAGATTTGCTTACCCGGATCCGGAATGCAAACGCTGCAAAACATGAGACCGTCGAGATCCCCGCTTCGAACATGAAGAAGGCCATCTGCCAGATCCTGCTCGATGAGGGTTATATCAAGGATTTGAAGGTGGATGACAACAGCCACCAGGGGAATATTGTTCTGACCCTGAAATACGGGGAGAGCAAGACCAGAATTATTCAGGGCCTGAAACGGATTTCCAAGCCGGGTCTTCGGATTTATGCCGGCCATGAGGATATGCCCCGCGTGATGAAAGGCCTGGGTGTTGCCATTGTGTCCACATCCAAGGGTGTGATGACCGATAAACAGGCCAGAAAATTAGGCGTAGGCGGCGAAGTCCTCGCCTTTGTATGGTAAGGAGGGAAACTGATGTCGAGAATTGGTAGAAAACCGATCACTATTCCCGCAGGCGTAGAAGTAAGCGTTGACAGTGACAATACCATCACTGTAAAGGGCCCGAAGGGCACCTTAATCAAAACCATGCATCCCGATATGACCATTACGGTAGAGGGAAACGAGATTTTGGTGACCCGCCCCAGCGAGGAGAAGCTTCACCGCTCTCTCCACGGGCTGACCAGAACCTTAGTCTCCAACATGGTGGAGGGCGTGACCAAGGGCTTCAGCAAAGAGCTGGAGATCCGCGGCGTTGGTTACAGAGCGCAGCTGCAGGGCCAGAATTTAAATATGAACTTAGGCTATTCCCATCCGGTGGTGATCGAGCCTGTGGAAGGAATCACCATTGAAGTACCCGCGCAGAACAAAGTCGTGATTTCCGGCGTTGATAAGCAGTTGGTGGGCCATTTTGCTGCAAACGTGCGGTTTAAGCGGCCGCCTGAACCTTATAAGGGTGCCGGGATCCGGTATGCAGGCGAAGTGGTGAAGCATAAAGAAGGAAAAGCCGGTAAGGGCAAATAATAAAGGGAGGAAACGATTATGGTTAAGAAACCTGACAGCAATGCAGCAAGAATTAAAAGACATAAACGGGTACGCTCCAAAATCTCCGGAACTCCCGAGTGCCCCCGTCTTTGTGTTTTTCGTTCTGAGAAGCATATTTATGCGCAGATTATTGATGATGTAAACGGGAAGACGCTGGTCAGTGCCTCTACACTGGAAAAAGATTTCAACGAATACGGCGGAAACAAAACGGCCGCTAAAAAGGTTGGGGTTCTGGTGGCGAAACGTGCATTGGATCAGAAGATTGAGACCGTTGTGTTCGACAGAGGCGGTTTTGTCTATCATGGCCGGGTTCAGGAGCTGGCTGATGGCGCCCGTGAAGGCGGACTGAAATTCTAATTGGAGGAGAAGAAGAATGGCTAATTTAATTGACGCAAGCACGCTTGACCTTCAAGAGAGAGTCGTGTCCCTGAACCGGGTATCCAAAACCGTAAAGGGCGGCCGGATCATGAAGTTTTCCGCGCTGATCGTGGTCGGTGACGGCAATGGTCACGTGGGAGCCGGACTTGGCAAAGCGGCAGAAGTTCCCGAAGCGATCCGCAAAGGAATGGAGGACGCGAAGAAAAACATGATCGCTGTCAGCCTGAAGGATACGACGATCCCTCATGAGATTGTGGGTAAATTCGGTGCTTCGATGGTCATTATGAAACCGGCTGCTCCCGGTACCGGCGTGATTGCCGGTGGCGCGGTGCGTGCGGTGTTGGAAATGGCCGGGATCCGGGACATCCGGACAAAGGCGCTGCGTTCCCGGAATCAGAGAAACGTAGTGAATGCAACGATCGCTGGGTTGACAGCGTGTTCAGATGCTGCTGCCGTTGCCGCAAAGCGCGGCAAGACCGTAGAAGAAATCTTAGGTTAAGGGGGGCGTACTGATGGCTAAAGTTAAAAGTATCAAAATCACCCTGGCCAAGAGCCTGATCGGCCGGAAGGACGACCAGATTGCCACCGCGGAAGCGTTAGGGTTGCGTAAGATCAACGATTTTACCGTTCAGCCCGACAATGCGGCCACTCAGGGTAAAATCAATAAAATTATTCACCTGCTCCAGGTTGAAGAAGTAAAGTAAGGAGGAGGAAACAGAATGAAATTACACGAACTTGCTCCTGCAAACGGCGCAACTTGCGAAACCAAGAGAAAGGGCAGAGGCCCCGGCTCCGGCAACGGAAAAACCGGCGGTCGCGGCCATAAAGGGCAGAAGGCCCGTTCGGGCGGAAGCATCCGTCTTGGCTTTGAAGGCGGGCAGATGCCTTTGCAAAGACGTCTGCCGAAGCGTGGATTTAACAATATCTTCGCTAAGAAGTACGTGGTTATTACCCTGGATGACCTGAATTCCTTCCACGCGGGGGATCTTGTAGATATGAACGCAGTTATCGCAGCCGGCATCGCCAAAAAAGCGCTTTGCGGCCTGAAGGTAATTGGAACCGGTTCCGTTGACAAAGCGATCAATGTGAAGGCAGATAAAATTACTGCCGGTGCAAAAGAGAAAATCGAAGCTGTCGGCGGAAAGGTTGAGGTGATGTAAGATGTTCAGCGTCTTCAGAAATGCCTGGAAAGTCCAGGATTTAAGAAAGAAGATCCTGTTCACCGCATTTGTAATTCTGATTTTTCGGCTTGGCTGCAACATCACAGTTCCATTTCTGGACGTATCGGCCATGAATGACCTGTTCCAGGGATATACTGCGAGCGGCAATATCTTTTCTTATTTGAACATTTTGTCTGGCGGCGCTATGGAAAAGGCAACGCTCTTTTCGCTGTCCATTTCTCCCTATATCAACGCCTCCATTATCATTCAGCTGTTGATGGTTGCCATCCCCAAGCTGGAGCGGATGATGAAGGAAGACGGGGAGCGCGGGCAAAAAATTATGGAACGCTGGACCCGTTACCTGTCGATCGCCCTCTCTTTCCTGCTGGGTTTTGGATACTACACGGTGCTGAAAAATGCTGCCAGTGTCGTTTCCGATTCCGCGGGCGTTTTCGGTGCGCTGGTGATTGTGTTTGTTCTGGCTGCCGGTGCCACGATTATCATGTGGCTGGGCGAGCAGATCAACGATAAGGGCATTGGCAACGGCATTTCCATTTTGCTGTTTGCCGGGATCGTGTCCCGGGTTCCCAGCTTGGTTAATATTTTTGTGTCCAACATCAAGGCCGGCGCAGTCAATGCGATTGTGGCGATTCTCTTCCTGGTCGGGATTCTGGCCATGGTTGCCTTCGTGGTGTTTGTCACCAATGGCGAACGCCGGATCCCGGTGCAGTATGCCAAGCAGGTGAAGGGGCGTAAGCTTTATGGCGGGCAGAATACCAATATCCCGCTGAAGGTCAATATGACCGGCGTTATGCCGATCATCTTTGCGCAGTCCTTTGTGATGCTGCCTCCTACGATTGCGAATTTCTTCCCCGCTGCGAATAAGGGATGGTTCGGCAAGGTGGTCTCTACCATCAACGTTGGCGGCTGGCTCTACACCGTTGTAATGTTTCTGTTGATTCTGTTCTTCAGCTATTTCTATACGATCATCACCTTTAATCCGGTGGAGGTTTCGAATAACCTGAAGAAAAACGGCGGCTTTATCATGGGTATTCGTCCCGGAAAGCCCACCGCGGATTTCATTACCAAGAGTTTGAACCGTGTCACCCTGATCGGCGCCATTTTCCTGGGAATTGTTTCGGCGGTTCCGAACTTTGTTGCGATGCTTAATTCCCATCTGTCTTCTGTGGCCATCGGTGGCACCACGCTGCTGATCGTAGTAGGCGTGGCATTGGAGACGGTGAAGACGCTGGAGTCTCAGATGTTGATGCGTCACTACAAGGGCTTCCTTGAATAAGGATGGTGCGCGCATGAAATTGATTCTTTTAGGTGCGCCGGGTGCCGGCAAGGGCACGCAGGCCGAAAACATTTCAGGACATTATAACATTCCGACGATTTCTACGGGCAACATGATTCGTGCCGCGATCCATAACGGCACAGAACTGGGGCTTCAGGCAAAAAGCCTGATGGATGCTGGCAAGCTAGTACCCGATGAAACCGTGATCGGCATGATCCAAGAACGTCTGGCGGAAGAAGACTGCAAAAACGGGTTTATTCTGGACGGCTTTCCAAGAACGATTCCGCAGGCGGACGCTTTGGAACAGATGGGGATTCAGATTGATCTTGCCCTGTCGCTGGAAGTGCCGGATGAAAAGATTGTAAAACGCATGAGCGGCAGACGGGTTTGCCCGGCCTGCGGCATGACCTATCATGTGGACTATAAGCCCTCTAAAGATAACAAACATTGTGATGAGTGCGGCACCGAGCTGATCGTCCGTGCAGATGACCGGCCCGAGACGGTATTGGACCGACTGAAAACTTATCACGAAATCTGTGAGCCTCTTAAGGCCTATTATGGGGCCAGGGGCAAACTGGTTACAGTGGAAGGCCGGGAAGAAGTGGCCGATACCACGAAAGCAACTTTTGAAGCGATCGAGGCGTTTTTAAAATGATGATCATCAAGTCGGACAGTGAGATCCGCCAAATGCGCAAAGCCGGGGCAATTGCCGCCGGTGCGCTCCTGGCCGCGGGGGAAGCCGTTAGACCCGGCATGACCACCAAGGAACTGAACCAGGTTGTGGACCACTATATCCGTTCTCACGGCGCAATCCCCTCCTTTAAAGGTTATGGTGGTTTTCCGGCGGCTGCGTGTATTTCCATCAATGAGGTGGTGATTCACGGGATTCCTTCGGAGCACGAAGTGATCCGCGACGGAGACATTGTGAGCGTGGATGTGGGCGCCTATATTGGCGGGTATCACGGAGACACGGCCAATACCTTTTTGGTGGGAAATGTGTCGCCGGAAGCGCGCCAGTTGGTGGAGGTCACCCGGGAGAGCCTGGCGCGCGCGCAGAAGCTGCTGTGCGACGGGGTGCGGCTGGGGGATATCGGCCACTGCATTGAAAGCTATGTGCAGCGGTTCGGGTTTACTCCGGTTAAAGATTATGTGGGGCACGGCGTTGGCCGGGCGCTGCATGAGGATCCCAATGTGCCAAACTACGGACGGGAAGGCCACGGCTTTCGTCTTCCGAAAGGGGCAACGGTGGCAATTGAGCCGATGATCAATCAGGGTACCGATGAAGTAGTGGTTGGGGAAGACGGCTGGACGGTGACTACGGCGGACCGGAAGCTCAGCGCTCATTACGAGCACACTTTCTTTATTGACGAAACTTGCGGTCATATTCTGACCCAAGTCTGAAAAACGCATATGGACTGCTATAAAAGCGGCGCGGTGGTATTATCCATCGCCGGCAAAGACCGAGGTTTAAAATTTGTTGTCGTACAAGATTTAAATAATGGCCAGGTGTTGATCGCCAACGGCAGACGCCGCAGGCTGGAGCGCCTCAAACGGAAGAGCAGGAAGCACTTGCAGTATTTGGGGATGCTTCCCGCCGTACCGGCGACCAACCGCCTGATCAGAAAAAGTCTTTCCTCGTTTTGAGGTTAATTAGGAGGACCTATGTCGAAAGAAGATATGATTGAAGTGGAGGGTGTTGTCATCGAAGCGATGCCCAACGCGAACTTTTTAGTTGAGCTGGAGCAGGGCTATAAAATTCATGCTCATATTTCCGGCAAGCTCAGGATGAACTATATCAAGATCCTGCCCGGCGACCGGGTGACGGTTGAAATGTCCCCATACGATCTGACCAAGGGCAGAATTATCTGGAGAGCCAAATAAGGCTCCACGAATGGAGGTAATCTCAATGAAGGTAAGACCTTCCGTTAAACCCATTTGCGAAAAATGCAAAATTATTAGAAGACATGGCAAGGTGATGGTAATTTGCCAAAACCCGAAACACAAGCAGAAGCAGGGCTGATGCTTGACAAAAATGGAGGTGTAGTAACCAAATGGCAAGAATTTCTGGTATCGATTTACCGAAAGAAAAGCGCGTTGAAATCGGCTTGACCTATATCTACGGCATCGGCCGTAAAAGCTCCAACAACATCTTGGCCGCGGCAAAAGTCAATCCAGACACCCGTGTAAAGGATCTGACCGAAGAAGAAGTTGCCGCGATCCGCGCCGCAATGGACGGATATGTTGTGGAAGGCGACCTGAGAAGAAATGTTGCTTTAGACATCAAGCGTCTGATTGAAATCGGATGCTACAGAGGCTCTAGACATAGAAAAGGTTTACCTGTTCGGGGTCAAAGATCAAAAACAAACGCCCGCACCAGAAAAGGCCCCAGAAAAACCATGGCAAATAAGAAGAAGTAAGGAGTGAAGAAGAATGGCTGCTAAAACTGTTAAAAAAGTAACCGGTAAACGCCGCGTTAAAAAGAATATTGAACGTGGAGCCGCTCACATTCGCTCTACCTTTAATAACACCCTGGTCACCATTTCCGATGTAAACGGAAATGCACTTTCCTGGGCCAGCTCCGGCGGTATGGGCTTTAAGGGCTCCAGAAAGAGCACCCCGTTTGCTGCGCAGATGGCTGCGGAGCAGGCTGCGAAGGCGGCGATGGAGCACGGGCTCAAGACCGTTGAAGTATATGTGAAGGGGCCCGGCGCCGGTCGTGAAGCTGCGATTCGTGCGCTGCAGACGGCGGGTCTGGAAATCACCCTGATCAAGGATGTGACCCCGATCCCCCACAACGGCTGCAGACCCCCGAAAAGAAGAAGAGTATAAGGAGGAGAACGAGATATGGCTAGATATACTGGCGCTGTTTGCCGTCAATGCCGCAGAGAAGGGCAGAAGCTGTTCTTAAAGGGCGAGCGCTGCTATTCCGATAAGTGTGCCATTACGCGCCGCGCTTACGCCCCCGGCCAGCACGGTCAGGGCAGAAAGAAAGTATCTGAGTATGGCTTGCAGCTCAGAGAGAAGCAAAAGGTCAGAAGATATTATGGCGTTTTGGAAAGCCAATTCGCCAAGTATTTTGAATTAGCGGAAAAGAAACAGGGCGTTACCGGTGACAATTTGTTATCCATTGTGGAGAGCAGATTGGACAACGTGATCTACAGGTTAGGCTTTGCTATGTCCAGACCCGAGGCGCGGCAGTTGGTCCGTCACGGGCACTTTACCGTAAACGGTAAGAAAGTCAACATTCCTTCCCTGCTTTTGAATGTGGGAGATACTATCGCGGTGAGAGAAGGCAGCATGAACTCTGCCAAAATCAAAGCGATTCTCGAAGCAAACGAAAAGCGCGCAGTCGTGAAATGGCTGGAGTTGAACGGAACCACGGCCAAGGTGGTTGGTTTAGCTGAGGCGGAAGATATCGACCTCCCGATCGAAAAGCATCTGATTGTCGAGTTGTATTCCAAGTAATCCGCGGAACTTCCAAAGGGTTAAGATGTTTTAAATAGGACTCACCTGTGTGAAATGAATAAGGAGGTTTTAGATATGATCGAGATAGAAAGACCCCGGATTGAAACGGAGGTGATCGGCGAAAACGGCGAGTATGGCCGTTTTATTGCTGATCCTTTGGAGCGGGGCTATGGCCTCACTCTGGGAAACTCTCTCCGCCGGATTCTGCTTTCCTCCCTGCCTGGCTGCGCAGTTGTCGCGGCAAAAATCAATGATGTTCCCCATGAATTCACCACCATCGATGGGATCAAGGAAGATGTAACCGAGATCGTGCTGAATATCAAGGGGATTATCCCGAAGCTTTATTGTGACGAACAGAAAACGGTATATATTGAAGCCAAAGGGCCCTGTGTGGTGACTGCCGGAGACATTAAGGCAGACAGCGACGTAGAGATTTTGAATCCCGACCATGTGCTGGCAACGCTGGGTGATGGCGCCGTTTTAAACATGGAGCTGGTCATTGATCATGGCCGCGGCTATGTGTCGGCAGATAAAAATAAGGCTTATACTGAAAATCAGCCCAATATGCTGGTGGTGGACAGTGATTTTTCCCCGGTAACCAAAGTCAACTACAAGGTGGAAAACACCCGTGTAGGGCAGATTACCGACTTTGATAAGCTGACGCTGGAGGTTTGGACCAACTCCGTCACCTCTGCCAGCGATGCCGTGTCTCTGGCGGCCAAAGTCATGAATGAGCATCTTTCATTATTTATTGACCTTTCCGAAAAGGCGAAGAATGCGGAAATCATGGTGGAAAAGGAAGAATCCCGTACCATCACCGCGCTGCGCATGACCATTGAAGAACTGGATCTTTCCGTACGTTCTTTCAACTGCTTGAAGCGGGCCGGAATCAATACGGTAGAGGATCTGATCAACAAAAGCGAAGAGGACATGATGAAGGTGCGCAATCTGGGCAGAAAGTCTTTAGACGAAGTAATCGGCAAGATTGCATCCCTTGGTCTTTCGCTGAAGAAGGACGACGAATAATTTTTACTGATTTGCAAAGGAGGTTTACTCATGTCCGGATATAGAAAACTGGGCCGCCCAACAGATCACCGGAAGGCGATGCTCAGAGGGATGGTGACCTATCTGCTGGAAACCGGTTCCGTTGAGACCACGTTGATGCGGGCGAAGGAAGTCGGCAGAGCCACCGAAAAAATGATCACCTTGGGCAAGGCCAACACGCTGCACAGCAAGCGGCAGGCGCTTGCGTATATTACCAAAGAAGATGTGGTGCACAAGTTGTTTTCCGAGATCGCGCCCAACTATGAAGAGCGCAATGGCGGATACACCAGAATTGTGAAAATCGGTCCCCGGCGCGGAGATGGCGCGGAGATGGCGATCATTCAATTGGTATAAGAGTACAAAGATTTAGTCTGTTTTTAGCAAACGGGGTTCCGCTTTATGCGGGAGCCCCGTTTTTGCGTTGTAAACGGCCCGCCGGGAGAAGAACCAGAGGGATCGCAAGTGAAACGAAAAAGCCTTTGTTCCAAAACAAGATGTTGCACTTTACGGATAGATATAATATAATAATGATAAAAAAAGAAGGGACACAAAGAGCGCAAAATCGGATTGAAACGGAGGACAACAGGATGAAGCGTTTTTGGATGGCAGGGCTGCTTGCGGGATGCATGGTGTTATCGGGCTGTTCCGGTGGGACAGCATCCGGCGACATTCCACGATATCAGCCGCCTGCAGTTGTGGCCGGGAACGATATTCAGACCGGAGAGAAAACAGAAGCGCAGGAAGAAAAAGAGACGGTAAAAACCCAGACGGGCGATCAGGTGGTGGTGGAGGACTTTTCTGGCAAATTTCCGGTGGTAACGGAAAAGAACACCTTTACCGTCATGAATTTCAATATCGCTTCAGAAAACGGGGAGGGTGAGCGCAGCTATGCCAAACGCTACGAAGCGGTGAAACAGCTGCTGCTGAACTATAATCCGGATATTCTGACGCTGCAGGAGGCCGGAAGCGGATGGATGGACTTTCTGACGGTTCCCGCCAAGGACCAATACGATTATTATCTGATCTACCCGGATCAAAGCGACAAATCGAAAGCCAATACCATCTTTTTCAAAAAAGAAAAATTCCAGGACGTGACCGGCGGCAGCTTCTGGCTTTCTTCTGCGCCGGACAGTGAATCGGCCACCTGGAGCGGGGCGGGGAAATATAATTGCGACTGGCTGCAACTCACGGAAAAAGCAACAGGAAATATATTGTATGTTTTTAATGCGCAGATCGGCGGAAAGGAGGAAGACCAACAAAAGGCCGCGGCGCTGATCGCGGAAAAGTGCGACTCCATCGGTTGGAACAAAGCCATTATTTGCAATGTGGATTTGGGAAGCAACGCGGGCAGCAAGGGGTACGCCGCGCTTGCCAAACAGATGGAAGACGCCAATGCGCTGAAGTTGACAACGGCAACGGCACAAAACTATTCCGAGCAGGGAACGGTGGCTGACTTTTCCTTCTATAATAAAGTAACGCTGCAGGCGGATTCGTATCAGGTGATTACCGACCGGCCGGGTGGCCTATTTCCATCGGACCACAACCCGATGCTGATGAAATACACGTTTCATCTGGAAAATCCGGATTATGGAAATCAATTTGTTTTCTGACGGTTTTCAAACGCAAGGGGATCGCCGTTAAGCGCGGAACAGCCGGCACGCGGCTCCTAAAAAGCGGGTGGCAGGGAAACAGGGATAAAAGGAGATATCAACATGAAAAAGAGAGTACTGGCCCTGATGATGGCAATCGTCTGCCTGCTGGCGGCGGGCTGCGCAGGCAGTGGGAAAAGCGCTCTGGCCCAAAGCCAGGAGGCTGCCAGCACAATACCGGAAGGGTTTGTTTATACCGGCCCGGCGGCGGAGGGACCCTCTTCCATTAAAATTGTTTCCTATAATCTGCGTTGCGGTGACGATAAGAACGGCAATACCATCCGGGAACGCGCAGAGCGGCTGATGGCTGTGTTGGATCAGTGCGATCCGGATGTGATCGGCTTTCAGGAGGCGGTTCCCGAATGGATGGAGATTCTGCAGGAAAGACTGGGGGGCCGGTATCAATATGTGTTAAAATACCGGGCGAAGGGCAGCCAGGAAGGCACGCCGATTTTTTATAAGAAGGATCGGTTTTCTCTGGCAGATACCGGTTATTTTTGGCTTTCGGAAACACCGGATCAGGAATCCAAAGGATGGGACGCGGATTATTACCGCATTTGTTCCTGGGTCAAGCTGACAGAGCGCGCGACCGGAAAGCAGTTTGTTCATTTCAATTCGCATTGGGACTTTACAGAAGCGCCGCAGCTGGGCAGCGCAGCGCTGACAATCGCACGGGCAAAGGAGCAAAGCATGCCGGTCGTGTGCACCGCCGATTATAATATGAGCTGGGATGCAAAGGCCTATCAGGAGATGACCGCCTATTTTACCGATGTGAATCAACAGCGCGATCCGCAGGTCACCTATCAGAATTATGGCGGAGAGGATGAGAAACTCATCGACTATGTTTTTGAGCGGGGATTTACGCCGGTTTCCTACCGGGTTCTGACAGAAAAACCGGATGGAAAATATGTTTCGGATCATTTCGGTCTGCTGTCAGAGCTTACATTTTAATCATTTTGGAGCTGTCGCACAAAAGAAAGTGTGGCAGCTCCAAATCTTTTTGGCTTTTTGTGATAAAAGGCTTTCAATTTAAAAGGAGGTGTGGTAGAATAGGCACGTGGCAAAAGATGAAAGGAAAAAAGGGGTATGAAGCGACTTTTTAGTGTTTTTGTGCTGATCGCAGTCTGCCTGACGGTTTTCACCGGGTGTAAAAAAAAGAATCAGGACAGTGCCGCAGTTTCCGATTATGTGGAGGGCGGGGCATCCGCGCAGAATGGGGCGGAGAACGCTCCCGCGCAGGTGGAAAACAACGAAACCTCCATTTCTGGAAAGCAGCAGAAACAGGCTGAGAGCGGCAATTCTTCTGCAACCGCCGGAAATGATAAAACGATATCGGATCAGGAAACGTCGAAGCAAACAAAGCAGAGCGCCGGCAATGAAGCGGTTGAGGGCACTGCGGGGGAGACACGATCCAAAACAGCGGCCAAAACGGCGGACGGCATTGCTTATTATAAAGAAAACGCACTCAAAGTGGTCTCTTATAATATTCGCTGCGCGGACGATCCAGATGGGAACTCCATTGAGGAACGGGCGCCGCGTCTGATGGAGGTTCTGGAAAAGTATGATCCGGACCTGATCGGATTTCAGGAGATGGTGCCGGCATGGGATGTGCCTTTGGAAATGAATCTGGGCGAGAATTACGACCGGGTGATCAAATATCGGGCGGCCAGCAGCAAGGAGGCCACGCCGATCTATTATAAAAGAGAAAAATTCAAGTTGCTGGACAGCGGCTATTTCTGGCTTTCCAGCACGCCGGATCAGGAAAGCAAGGACTGGCAGGCAACGTGCTATCGCATCTGTTCCTGGGTGAAGCTGGAGGTGCGCCAGACCGGATCGGTCTTTTACTATTTCAATACCCACTTTGATTTTGGGGATGAAGCACAGGTCAACAGCGCCAAGCTGATGATTGCCAAAGCGCAGGCGGCGGGCGAAAATGTGCCGATAATCTGCACGGCGGACTTTAATATGGATCGCGCTTCAAAGGGCTATCAGACGATGACCAGTTATTTTTCCGATGTGAATATGGCAACGGCCAAAGATCAGACAGGCACTTTTGAGGCCTACGGGAAAAGCACTCAATTGATTGACTTCTGCTTTGTGACCGCGAAAAACGCAAAGCCGGTCAATTATAAGGTGATGACCGATAAGGTCGGGGGGAAATTTGTCTCCGACCACTATGGAATCTATAATGAAATTATAATTTTGTAGGAGGAACATAGGAAATGAAGGTAGTGACTTTTAATCTGCGGTGTGCCAATGATCCCAACGGCAATGCCATTGCGGAGCGGGCACCCCGCGTAAAAGTGCTGATGGATCAGTACGACGCGGATTTGGTGGGCTTTCAGGAGGTCACGCCCGCCTGGATGGAGCATCTGACCGCGGATTACGGCGATCAGTATGAGATTTTTAACCAATATCGGGCCAAATCCAATCTGGAAAGCACGCCGATGATGTGGAAAAAAGATCGGTTCGATTGTTTGGATAAGGGCTATTTCTGGCTTTCAGACACTCCGGATGTTGAATCCAAGGGCTGGGATAGCCTGGGCTGCCATCGCATCTGCATGTGGGCAAGCTTGCGGGACAAAAAGACCGGCGTCCGCTTTACCTTCTTCAACACTCATTATGGTTTTGGGGATCCTTGCCAGATTGCCAGCGGGGAGTTGATCATCAATCACATCAAGGCCATGGGCGTGAAGTCCGCGATCTTAACGGCTGATTTCAATATGAGCCCCATAAACCTCGGGTACAGAAAGCTGCAGGAGGCCTTTGTGGACGTGAACGCGGAGACGGCGAAGGATACGCGTACCACCTTCCACGGCTATAGCACCGAAGCCAGAGACGCGCAGATCGACTTTTGTTTTGTGACGCCAAACACGGTGATCCCGCTGAAAAGCAAGCGGATGGATGAGCTGGTGGACGGCAAGTTCCCCTCGGATCACTACGGCGTTTATTCCGAAGTGGAAGTGCGGGAAACGGTGAGCCTAATCACCTTTAACGTCTGTGTCGCCAAACCCACAGAGGAGCGGGGCCAAGCCATGCGCAGAACGCTGCGGAAATACGGCGCGGACATCATTGCCCTTCAGGAGGTTTCTCCCTTGTGGATGGAAGCGCTCAAGGGGCTGGAAGGATACGATTCTGTTTGCCACTATCGGGCGGAGAAGGATCTGGAGGCCACGCCGATTTTTTGGAAAAGAAAGGTATTTCGCTTGGTAGAGGAGCAGCATTTCTGGCTGTCGGAAACGCCGGATCAGGAAAGCAAGGGGTTTGGCGGTCAGTTTTACCGGATTTGCTCCATGGTGGTACTGGAGCATATTCCAACCGGCAAAAAAATCTGCCATTTCAACACGCACTTTGATTTTTCGGCAGAGGCGCATGTGGCAAGCGCCAAGCTGCTGCAGGAGCGGGCAAAGAGCTTTGCGGATCTGCCTGTTATTTGTACCGGCGATTATAATATGCTGATCGGCGGAGCCGGCTACCGCGCCATGCGGGAAGCATTTCACGATTTCCGCTGGGAGGTGGCAAAAACAGACTGCACGCCCACCGTTAACGGTTGGGGGGCCGATATGGTGGGGCCCGTGATCATTGATTATGTGTTTGCCAGCAAAAATGGGATAGCGCCGCTTTCCTATCATGTGATTGACGAGCAATACCAGGGTATACAGCCCTCGGACCACAACGGCATTCTGGTTTCCTTTACCTTGGAAAACAAAGAATAGGGAGTAATCAATATGAAAATTTTAGGGTATAACCTTCGTTTCTGCGATGATGGTAACGGGCATTCCATTCATGAGCGTGCCCCGCGGGTGCTGGATATTATCAAAGATTATGATCCGGACATTTGCGGATTTCAGGAGGTGACCTCGCCTTGGATGGAAGAACTCAAGGTGCTTTCTGATCAGTTTGACCATCTGCTGCAGTACCGGGATCCCCGGGATCTGGAGGGAACACCGATTTTCTGGCGGAAAGACCGGTTTGAGCTGGTGAACAGCGAGAGCTTCTGGCTTTCCGATACGCCGACCGTTTCCAGCAAAAGCTGGGGGACCAGCCTGCCGCGGGTGTGCTGCTATGTGGCCCTGAAAGAAAAGGCGACCGGGAAGGTTTTTCACCATTTCAATACGCACTACGATTTCAACGAGTGGTTCCAGCGTGAAAGCGGCCAGCAGATTATTCACCGGGCGATGGCTCTGGGCGAAGACGCCAATGTGGCGGTGACCGCGGATTTTAATTTCACCATCGGATCCAAGGGTTACCATTCTTTACGCAGTTATTTTGAGGATCTGCGGGAACAGGTGGCACCCGATAATCTCGAGCAGACGCTTACTTGCTATAGCAACGAGAAACGCGGTGTGGAATGGCTGATCGATTTTTGCTTCTATCACGGGAAGCATCTTCATCCCAAGAAATACGAGGTCATTAATCGCCTGTATGATGGCAAATATCCATCGGATCATTGCGGGATGTTTTATGAATTTGATATCGACTAATAAAAAGAGGCCGGCTGGCCTCTTTTTATTATTAGTCGAAAAGCAGAAATACATGGAACATCACATGGACAAATCTACGAGCGCTTTACAAGTGCCTGAAAAAACATTATAATGAAAGAAAACAAACGAGGGAGGGATCCGCAATGCTGACCTGGATCACAGGCCGCAGCGGCACAGGCAAAACCACGCGGCTGATGCAGGATGCGAAAGAGCTGACCGCGCAGTACGCCCAGGTCTTTTTGCTGGTGCCGGAGCAAAGCTCTATGACGATGGAGCGCGCCATCAGTCAAAAAAATGCACAAAGTCCGGTACAGGTGGTTTCCTTTCGGCGGATGTGCAATGTGATCTTTCGCCGGTTTGGGGGCGTTGCCGGGCAATATATGACCCGCACCCGGGAAATTGCACTGATCACAAAAATAATGCAGCAGCATCGGCGGCAGCTGCATTATTATCGGGCGGTACGCCCGACGATGGGCTTTGTCTCTGCACTGCAGGAGGCGTTTGTGGAGCTGACCCAGGCTGGGCTGACCCGGGAGCAACTCTTTCCGGTGCTGCGGGAGCGGGGAAGGCAGGACTGGATCGAAAAATATGAGGACCTGTTTACGCTTTACGAAGCATACCAGCAAGCCTTATCGCAGGACTGCCGGTCTGCGCAGGCAGATCTTGATGCAGCGGTGTCCCTTGCGGCTGAGCGGCGTTTTTTTCAGAATACTGCGGTGCTGGTGGACGGTTTTTTTGGCTTTACCGGTCAGCAGCGGGCCATGCTGCGCGTGATGATGGAGCAGTGCGGCTTGCTGGAGATCGCACTGCTCGAGGATCTGGCAGAGAATAGCCTGCTGTTTTCCGCGGTGCTTAGGGAGAAGCAGCTGCTGAACAGGGCGGCAGAGGAATGCCGCTGCGCGGTGAAGGAAGAGACCCTGTGTGGGCCTTCCCGGCGGCTGCAGGAGGCGGATTTGCAGGAACTGGAGCGGCGGTTGTTTCGGGAAGGGCCGCAGGGCGCCGACCCAATCCCTTCCCCGCATGTACATTTATTGGAAGGACGCAATATCCGGGAAGAGCTGGCGATGGTGGCGGTGGATATTGCGCGCAAAGTGCGTGAGCAGGGAAAGCGCTATCGGGATTTTGCGCTGATCGTGGGGAATCTGGAGCCCTACGGCAATGTGGCGGAAATGGTATTTGCCCGCTACGGGGTGCCGCTTTTTGTGGATCAGGGGAAAAATGTTCTCAGCAAGCCGCTATTTGCATTCATCCAGGCAGCGCTTCGGATGGTGAGCCCGGAGCGTCCGTTCCGGCAGGAGGACATGCTTCTTTTTTTGAAGACCGGCCTTGCGGGCGAAGAGCGGGATCTTATCAGCCGGCTGGAAAATTATTGTGTGCTCTGGCAGATCAATGGGGAGCGTTTTGTGCGGGAGGAAGACTGGACGCAGAACCCCAAGGGCTTGGGGAAAATCGACGAAGAAGGGGTGGAGTTACTGGCCGCTCTTAATGCGCTGCGCCGTCGTGTTTCTGGGCCTTTGCTGCGGCTTCGGGTGCAGGTGCGGGACTGTACAGGGGTTCGGGTGGCGACGGGGATCTATCAGCTGCTGCAGGATTTTCAGGTGGAGCAGCGGATCCGGAATCAGGCGGAAGCCTATTTTCAGCAGGTGAAAGCGCAGAATACCCCATGGGAAGTGCAGCAGAGCCGTCGGCAGAGCGAGGAATATCTGCGGCTCTATCGGGTGATGATCGATATTTTAGATGAAATATATGAGACCTTCGGAGAGGAGCCGGTGTCTCTTTCCGCGATGGAAGAGCTGATCGGGCTTTGCGGAGAGGAGACGGCCTTGAGCCTGACGCCCCCGACACTGGACAGCGTGACGATCGGGGAGGTGACCCACAGCCGCTTAGATGCCATCACGGATCTATATGTGGTGGGTGCCAACCAGGGAATCCTGCCGATGCCGGCTGGCGACCGTTCCCTGATCAGCGATCGGGAACGCCAATGGTTCGCCGCGCACCGGCTGCCATGCAATGCAACGCTGCAGCAAAACACGGTGCAGGGGCAGTACCGGCTGTATGCGGCGCTGTTTTCCACGCGAAAGCAGCTGACTTTTTCTTACAGCGCGTTTCAGATGGACGGATCGGCCAACCTGCCGTCGGTTTATGTGGATCGCATCCGACAGCTTTGCGGGATCGCGCCGATCCGCCGCGAGCAAATGAATCTTTATGATTTTGCGCTCACTCCGGATGGCGTGCGGGAGCTGATCGGTTGGGCGCCGGCGCTGCAGGAGACGATGCTCCGAGAAATCGGAGAGGACCCCCGGCCAGAAAAGCGGCCGGAGGAGCAGCTGCCGGATGCGGTGGTGCGGCAGATCTTCGGGCGTCATTTACGTCTGAGCTACAGCCAGATCCGGCTGTATCAGAATTGCCCCTTTCATTATTTCATGGAGAAGACGATGGGGCTGCGACCTTTGGCCCCCATCACGTTCGATAAAGCCAATATCGGCACGTTTGTTCACTATGGCCTGGAGCAGCTGATGCGGGCGATCCGGGCAGATCAGCTTGATTACAAAATGTATAATAAAGATAAAATACAACAGTTCGGATCCGATACCGCCCGGAAATATCTGGAGGATCAGCTGCGGGATATGCAGGCGACCTATCGATTTCAGACCTTGTACCGGCGGATGACCCGTCTTTTCTGCCACGTGGCGGAAAATGTGGTGGGAGAACTGTCGGCAGGGCGGTATCTTCCGTTTGGAGAGGAAGTGTCGCTGGCAGGCACCGTGCTGCCGTTGGGGGATGGCCGGGAAGCGGAGCTGATCGGGGTAGCGGATCGGGTGGATTATTTTGAAGCGGACGGCAGAACCTATCTGAAGGTGACGGATTATAAGACCGGGCCGCAATCCTTTGATTTAAGAGGGCTGACCAACCGGGAGGGAGTGCAGCTGCCTCTGTATCTTTATGGATTGATCAAAAGCGGACGCTGGCAGCAGCCGGTACCGGCTGCAGGCTGCTACCTGGAAGCCAAGCTACCGGTTTTTGCGGAGCGGTGTACGGAAGATGCGCTTTCGGAACGGGTGCGTGCGTTTTATAAGCGGGGCGGTCTTTTTACCACCGATGAGAGGGCGCTTCAGGCGCTGGATCAGCACGGCGGCGCGGACTACTTTAAGCTGTCTTATAAAAATGACGGCAGCCTGTCGCAACAGACCAAGGCCTATGAGCCGGCGCAGCTTCAGGAGATGGTGGATTACATGGAGACGGTGATTCTGGACACAGCCCGCGGCATTTTCAGCGGCAACTGCAAGCCGCATCCGCTGAAGGGAAAAACCCACGATGCCTGCCGGAACTGCGATTATATGGCGGTATGCGGCTATCAGGAAAACGAGGGGAAGGCCCGGCTTTATTCGGAGGATCCGGAAGGCTGGAGAAAGGAGCGGGGGCAGCCATGAGCATCTCCTATACAAATCAGCAGGAAGCGGCGATTGAGAGCCGCGGAAATGCCCTGCTGGTATCCGCCGCCGCGGGCAGCGGGAAAACCGCGGTTTTGGTGGAGCGGGTCAAACGGTATTTGCTGCAGGAAAACGGGGATCTGCAGCGGCTGATGATCATGACCTATACCCGCGCCGCGGCAGAGGAATTGAAGCAGAAGCTGAAAAAAGCGCTGGACGAGGAGGGGGGCCAATACCGCGGGGGCACCCATCTTTTGCGGCAGAGCGCGCTGATCGACAGTGCGGAGATCGGCACGATCCACAGCATTTGTCTGAATCTGATCACCCGCCATTTTGAGCTGCTGGATCTGGATCCCCGTTGCCGCCTGATGGACGAAGCGGCGGAGGAAGCGTTAAGCAGCGAGGAAGCGGACGCGTTTTTGGAAACACTGTACGGAAGCGAGGAGGAAGCGGTTCAGCGGTTTTTGGCATATTTTTCTACCGGCCGGGAAGATGAAGGGCTCAAAGCCCTTCTGTTGGAGGGCATGAATTTTCTGGAAGACCAGCCGATGCCCACCCGGTTTATAGAGCGGGCGCTTGCCCCCTATGACCATGCCGACGAAACGCTGTTTTCCTGTTTTCTGGAAGACGGTCTTTATCGGTTTCTGGAAAACAAGCTGGAGGCGCTGCAGGCGGAATATCATTTTTTGGTGCAGCGGGTGAAAAACCATGCGTATCTCAGGCAATTTCCAGCATTGCTTTGTTTTTTGAAAGAAGAGCATCAGCAGCTGCTGGTGCTGAGCGAGGTGTTGGCCCGGCGGGATTATGACGCCTTCGCTGCGGCGCTGTCTGGGGTGCGATTCGGGACGCTTTATTGGAACAAGCTGACGGAAAAGGACGGGGATCTGGTTGCCCGGGAAGCCCTGAAGGCCTTAAGAGAGGGCTGCAAGGAAACCTGGAAAGCCTTTTGCGCGGTGTGTGCGCAGACAGAGCGGGAGGAGCTTCGCCGACTGAAAGCGGAAGGAGAGGTGCTTGGCACCTATTTTACGCTTTGCAATGGGCTGATGACCCGCTTGCAGAGGCGCCGCCGCAAGGAGGGCTTTATCACGTATCAGGACATGGAGCATGAAGCACTGAAACTTTTGGTGGAAGACTACGATCCCGCTGCCGACCGCCTGACGCCGACCCCGCTGGCGCTGCGGCTGCGGGAGGATTATGATGAGATCATTATTGATGAATTCCAGGATAGCAACCGGGCGCAGGATCTGATTTTCCGTGCGCTTTCCCGGGAGGGAAAAAATCTGTTTATGGTGGGGGATATCAAGCAGAGCATTTATCGTTTCCGGGGTGCCGAGCCGGAGCTTTTCGCCGATAAGCGGGCGCGCTTCAGCCGCTGGTCCGACCGGGAAATGCGACAGCCCGCCGTTCTGGAGCTGAATGCTAATTTTCGCTCCCATCCCGGGGTGCTGACCTTTGTGAATCAGGTGTTTGAAAATATCATGAGCCCGTCTTTGGGCGGGGTGGTCTATGACGCGCGGGAGCGGCTGACGCCCGGCCGCCGCTTCTTAGACCCGGAAAGCACGGTGACGGAGCTGCACTGGCTGCCGGAGGAAACGGATCCGGATACCGGCCGCCGGATGGACCGGTCGCTGCAAACGGCGCGGTATACCGCGCAGCGCATTCGACAGGCAGTGGAAAACCGGGAAGAATTGTTGGCCCCCGATGAGGGGCGCCGACCGGTGCAATACCGGGATTTCGCAGTGCTGCTGCGCACGGCCTCCGGCGCCGCCGCGCTGTTTGAACGGGCGTTTTCGGAAGCCGGCGTGCCGGTCGTGAATCATAATGAGGGGGTGGCCTTTTATGAGCTGAAGGAGGTGCTGGATATTCTTTCCTACCTGCTGGTGCTCAACAACCCTTATGATGATCTGGCACTGGCCACCTTGCTGTATGGCGCTTATTTTTCCTTTTCCGTGGGGGAACTGGCAGCGCTGAGGCATCCCGGGCAGGCTTTGTATGACTGCCTGAAGGCGGCTGCCGAAGAAAAGGAACGCGCCCGCTATGCCTATCAGACGATCGAGCGCTACCGCAGCTTGGCGGGGGCGGTCTATGTGTATGACCTTTTAGACCGGATTTATCAGGAATGCGGCATTTTTGCTTATTATGCCAAGATGCCCGGAGGGGCAGAAAAAAGCGCGAACTTAGAGCTTTTGGCAGAGGAAGCCAGGCAGTTTGAAGTGGACGGATACCGGGGGCTTTACGCGTTTGTGCAGTATGTGCGGATCAGTAAGGCCGGAGCGTCAAAGAATGGCGCAAGGCTTTCAGCGGAAGAAAACAGCGTGCAGATCCTGTCGGTCCATAAATCCAAAGGGCTGGAATTTCCGGTCTGTATTTTGGCAGATGCCCAGAAAAGTCTGAATTGGCGGGACAGTCAGGGAACATTGCTGCTGCATCCCCGCTATGGCGCGGCGCTGGAGCACCGGGAGCCGGAACTGTATTTTTGCCGCCGTTCTTTGTCTCAATCGGTGTTGGCGGCGCAGATGGCGCAAGACAGCGTCAGCGAGGAGGAGCGGGTGCTTTACGTGGCGTTGACCCGGGCGCAAAGCAGGCTGATCGTTGTGGCCGCGGCGGAAACGAAAAAGATGGAACGCTGGGTGCAGGAAGGGGCGTATCTGCCCCGTCCGTTTCCCACATGGGCGCTTTTGCGCCGGGATGCCAGCTTTGGCCGATGGTTGTTTACCTTGCTGGCGGGCGCTCCGGAGGGCGCACTCCTGCGGGAGCAGCTTGGGTTCCCGGCAGAGGGCAGCGGGGCTTTGCGGGCCTGTTTTGTGCAGGGTGCGCTGAGCGCTTTGCCGCCCCGGGTGGAAAGCAAAGCGGCCGAAGAGGCAAAGCCGGATCGGCGCGCGCTGCAAGAGCGGCTGGAATGGCGCTATCCGCATCTTTCGGCGGTACGGCTGCCGGCCAAGCTTTCTGTTTCGGAGCTGAAGGGCTTGCGGGAAGCGGACCCCGAGGCGCAGCCGCTGCTTGCGGAGCAGCCGGTGCTGCCGAAGCCGCGCTTTGCGTCGCATTTTCGCGCCCGGGGCAATGAGGTGGGGAATGCCATGCATCAGGCACTGCAATTCTGCGATTTTTCCGGGCTGCTGCAGGATCCGGAGCGGGAACTGACCCGTTTGGTGGAAGAGGGATTTCTTTTGGAAGCGCAGCGTGTGCTGATCCTGCCGGATCAGCTTCGGCGGTTTACCGCCAGCGATTGTTTCCGGCGCTTATTCGATGCGGACTATTATAAAAAAGAAGAGCGTTTTTTGTTTCCCATGCCGGCTGCGCGCCTTTTCGGCCCGGACGCGGAGGGCGAGGTGCTGATTCAGGGGGTTTTGGATTGCTATGCGGTAACGGGGGAGGAGGCGGTGATTCTGGATTATAAAACCGACCGGGTGCAAACCGAAGAAGAATTGATTGCCCGCTATCGGGTCCAGATGGATCTTTACACGGAGGCACTGCGGCGGGTTAAAAAGCTGCGGGTAAAAGAGCGGATTCTTTACAGCTTTTTTTTGGAAAAAGAGATTTATTTATAGGGTGAATTTTTATATTTGGGCGGTGATCTTGTTCTCTTTTGCGGAAAAAGTTGACGCATTGCCGCAATCCTTTAAAATAAAAGCAGAAAGACAGCAAGGAGGATTCCGATGGAACGATTGAATCGAGCGAAGGAACAATACAAAGCGGTGGGAACGGACACGGAGCAAGCGATGGCGCTTTTGAAGGAAATCCCGATCAGCATTCATTGCTGGCAGGGAGATGACGTGACCGGATTTGAAAAGGTTGGCGGTGCACTGACCGGCGGCATTCAGGCAACCGGGAATTATCCCGGCAAGGCCCGTTCGCCGGAGGAGCTGATGGCAGATCTGGACGAGGCCTTTTCGCTGATCCCAGGCAAAAAGCGGCTGAATCTGCATGCAAGCTATGCCATTTTTGAGGGAGAACCGGCCGATCGGGACGCGCTGGAGCCGAAGCATTTCAAACGCTGGGTCGACTATGCCAAATCCCGGGGAATCGGGCTGGACTTCAACCCGACCTTTTTCAGTCACCCCAAAGCGGCAGACGGCCTGACCCTCAGCCATCCGGATGAGGAGATCCGCGCGTTCTGGGTGCGCCACGGCAAAGCTTGCCGCCGGATCGCGGCCTATTTTGCCAAGGAGCTGGGCACCGACTGTTTGTGCAATGTCTGGATTCCGGACGGCTATAAGGATATCCCCGCCGACCGGCTGGGGCCTCGCCTGCGTCTGAAGGACAGCCTGAATCAGATTTTTGAAGAAAAGCTGCACGGTGTGGTGGACTGCGTGGAGAGCAAGGTATTCGGGATCGGTGTGGAATCCTACACCGTGGGCTCCAGCGAATTTTACCTGGCCTATGCCGCGTCGCATCCCGGGGTGTATAATCTGCTGGACAACGGGCATTATCATCCCACCGAGGTGGTCAGCGATAAGATTCCTGCACTGCTTTGCTATTTTGACCGGCTGCCGCTGCATGTGACCCGCCCGGTGCGGTGGGACAGTGACCATGTGGTGCTGCTGGACGATGAGCTGAAAGAAATTGCCAAGGAAATCGTGCGCTGCGGCGGGCTGCAAAAGGTGATGATCGGGCTGGACTTTTTTGACGCCTCCATTAACCGGATTGCCGCCTGGGTGGTGGGTTCCCGTAATATGCAAAAGGCGCTGCTTTATGCGCTGCTGGAGCCGGCGCAAGCCTTCAAGGCACTGCAGGATCAGGGAAACTTTACGGAGCTGATGATCCGCCGGGAAGAGCTGAAAACATTTCCGTTCGGGGAGATCTGGGACGCTTACTGTGCCGAACAGCAGGTGCCGCGGGGAGAAGATTGGCTGAAAGAGATTCAGCGCTATGAAAAAGAAGTATTGAGTAAAAGAGGTTAACGGATAAAATGGACGTTTTACATCAGGAATTTATGCAGGGCTTTATTCGGATGGCCAACGACGGATGGGAGCAGAACTGGCATGAGCGCAACGGCGGCAACCTTACCTACCGGATGAAAGAGGAAGAAGTGGCGGCCTGCAGGGAAGCCTTTCAGGAGAACGGGCCCTGGGTAGAGCTGGGCGTATGTGCCGCGAATCTGGGTGGCGCTTACTTTGTGGCCACCGGCAGCGGAAAATATTTCCGCAATGTTATTTTGAAGCCGGAGGAAAGCCTTTGCATTGCAAGGCTCAATGCGGAAGGAACCGCCTTTCAGGTGGTCTGGGGCCTGATTGCAGGCGGTCGGCCCACCAGCGAATTCCCCAGTCATGTGATGAACCACGCGGTAAAAACGGCGGTTTCGCCGGATTACCGGGTGATCTATCACGCTCATCCGGCCAATACCATCGCGCTGACTTTTGTGCTGCCGCTGACCGATAAGGATTTCACGCTGGCCCTTTGGGAGAGCGCCACCGAATGCCCGGTGGTTTTTCCGGCCGGTGTGGGCGTAGTGCCTTGGATGGTGCCGGGCGGCGCGGAGATTGCCTACGCCACCTCCAAGCTGATGAAAACCTATGACGTGGCGGTCTGGGCGCACCACGGGGTGTTCTGTGCCGGCTCGGATTTTGATGTGACCTTCGGGCTGATGCACACGGTGGAAAAGGCGGCGGAAATCCGGGTGAAGGCACTCAGCTGTGGCGTGGGGATCCGCCAGACCATTTTGCCGGAAAATTTTCGGGCGGTGGCAAAGGATTTTCATCTGACTTTAAACGAAGAGCTGTTAAAATGAGCAAAAGTGCTTTCCTGCCTTTCGGGCGGGAAAGCACTTTTTTTCGGCCGGGGTTTTCTGAATCATTTTGCCATAAAATATCGCATAAATAAGGCAACCATTTGTCATTTTTTGCAATTTTAAGGAAAAATGAAATTAGGGTTTTACAACCGCGCGTCAATATAGTAAAATAAAAGAGAAAGAAGATATCGTGCAACAGAAGTTGAGGAGGAAGAGAAAAATGGCGGATTATTTGGAGGAGTTGACCAGTATCCCCGTGGGTCCCTTAGGTATTATTGCCATGCCCGGCTGCGAAGAAATTGGCGAGAAGATCGATCAATATCTGGTGAAATGGCGGCGGGAGCGGGAAAATGAGCATAAGGGAAGCGTTTCTTTTATGGGGTATGAGCGAGATACCTATCTGATCGATGTTTGTTGTCCGCGCTTTGGCAGTGGGGAAGCAAAAGGCGTTATCCGCCGCTCGGTGCGGGGGCTGGATCTGTATATTGTCGTGGATGTATTCAATTACGGCCTGAAGTACAAAATGTATGGGCAGCAGGTGCCCATGAGCCCCGACGATCACTATGCAGACCTCAAACGGATTATTGCGGCAACGGCCGGCAAGGCCAAACGGATCACGGTAATCATGCCGATGCTCTATGAAGGGCGGCAGCACAAGAGAAGCGGTAGGGAATCGCTGGACTGCGCCATCGCTTTGCAGGAGCTGGCCGGGATGGGGGTCAGCAACATTATAACCTTTGACGCGCACGATCCCAGGGTGCAAAACGCCATTCCGGTGCATGGCTTTGATAACGTAATGCCCACCTATCAGATGATCAAGGCGCTGGTCAACGCAGTGCCGGATATCCGGATCGATCCGGAACACCTGATGATCATCAGCCCGGATGAGGGCGCCATGGCGCGTGGCATCTATTTTTCTTCTGTGCTGGGCGTGGATCTGGGAATGTTCTATAAACGGCGGGATTATTCCCGGGTGGTGAACGGCCGCAATCCAATTGTTGCGCACGAATATCTGGGCTCGGACGTAGCCGGGAAGGATCTGATCATTGTGGATGATATGATCTCCTCAGGCGACAGTGTGCTGGATCTTGCCGTGCAGCTGAAAGCGCTGAAGGCCCGCGATATTTACGTCTGTACCACCTTCGGTATCTTTTGTGAGGGGCTGGAGCATTTTGACAAGGCCTATGCGAATGGAAGCATCCGAAAGGTGCTGACGACCAATGCAGTCTACGCCACGCCGGAGCTTAAGGCCAGAGAATGGTATTGCCCGGTGGATCTCTCCAAATACATTTCCTATGTGGTGGATACTCTGAACCACGACGCGTCCATCAGCAAGCTGCTGGATCCTTCCAAGAAGATCAATGCCCTGCTGATCCGCAAGGGAAAAAGATAATCACGGCGAAAGCGCGCATGGAAAGTGCGCGCTTTCGCATTTTTAAGACCACCTGTGCATAGGGTTTGGCGTAGAGGAGGGGGGAGAAACACATGGCTTATGAGCTTCGCCCGGTACGCCCCGGTGAGGTGGAGGATGCGCTGCATATGGCGCTGGAGGTATTCACCCTGTTTGACGCGCCCGATTATCCATTCGGATGTGTGGAGGACTTTAAGCGCAACATGGCGGAAAACGCGGGATTTAAGCTGCGCTGTCAGCAGGGAAGAATTCCGCTGTTCGGCGCTTTTGACGGCAACAACATTGTTTGTCTGATCGGTTTGGAGGAGAACAGAAAACACATTTCCCTGGTGTTTACCCGCCGGGACTATCACCGGCGGGGGATCGCGACGGCGCTGATGCGCATGGTTTTGAAATGGCTGAGGGCGGAGAGCCCCGCGCTCAGAGCGGTGACCCTGACCGCGGCGCCCTATGGACAGTCTTTTTACCGGCAGTTCGGCTTTCAGGAACGGATGGGCAGCGGGCGCAGAACCCGCCCGATGTGGTATGATCTGGAAAAGGAAGAAAAAGCGGATACCGGCCGTCCCCTTTAGCGCGGGGCGGCCGGTATCCTTCTTTTATAAGAAGAGAGGAGGCGTGTTGATGAGTGGCGGCGCTGGCCGCCGATTCCGGTTATGAATTGGCAAATAAAAGAAGCTGGATATCTATTAAACGATTCAGGTGGCCAAAATGTTACAGTTATTTTAAAAAAATCAGGCGGTTTGCCGCCTGATTTTTTTATTGCCATCAACTTTTCATCTGGAACCGCGTGTAATGATATGAAAGGCAAACCGCAAGGCGGCTAAAAAACAGGCCGTTTTTTGCGGGGGATCTAAATTAATTTTTGGAGGTTAGGCTCCGATGAACAGAAAAAACATTTGGCTTGTCATTGTGCCCTGCATTCTTTTTATCATGCTTGCTGTTTGTGTGCAGGCGGGAATCACGGTAAATTTTGAAGGCTGGGCTTATAGTGAAGCGGTGGAAAAAATGTCGCCCGCACAAACGGCTGTTATTAAAGTAATCACCCATACCGGGGATTCGGCGGTCGTTATTTTGTTTTGCTTGTTGCTGATTGTGATTCCAAAATCCCGCAGAACCATTGCTTTCCCGGTCTCTGTTGCAGTCATTGTATCCAGTATATTAAATGTACTACTGAAAAATTTTTTTGCCAGAGAACGGCCGAACATACTTCGTTTAATCAATGAAACAAGCTATAGCTTTCCTAGCGGACACGCCATGATTAATGCGGCGTTATATTTCATGCTGATCTTGCTGCTGTTCAAATACGTGAAAAATAAAGGGGTCAAGTATGGGCTGTCGGCGCTTTGTCTTATGCTTATCGTGGCGATCGGCTATAGCCGGATCTATTTGGGCGTGCATTATGCCGGCGATGTTCTGGGCGGATGGTTTATGGGGTTTTCTTTGGATATTTTGATCTTTAATCTATGGAACAGCCGGCAAATAAACGGAAAGGGCGGTCAACATTAACATGCAAGGGTGGATAATCATGCTGATGAATCAGTTCGGGTATGCAGGCATTGCATTATTGATCGCGATAGAAAATATATTTCCGCCGATTCCATCTGAGGTGATCCTGACCTTTGGCGGTTTTATGACCACTAAAAGCAATATGAACGTCTGGTTGGTTTCGTTTTTTGCTACGCTGGGCTCGGTAGCCGGCGCAATCGTGTTATATTATATCGGCCGTATGGTCACCCCGGAACGCCTGGCAAAGTTCATTGACAAGTGGGGTTTTATTCTTCGGGTGGGTAGACCGGATATAAAGAAAGCAGAAAATTGGTTTCAAAAGCGGGGCAGTTTCACCGTTTTTTTCTGCCGGTTCATTCCGATTGTCAGAAGTCTCATTTCCATTCCGGCAGGGATGACTAAAATGAAGATGAGTAAATTTTTATTATACACGGCCTTCGGCACCGCAATCTGGAACCTTTTGCTTGTTAATCTCGGGGCTTTTGCCGGAGAAAAGTGGGACAGGATCGCCGGGTATGTCAGCACCTATTCATTCATTTGCTTTATTCTATTGGCATGCGCTTGCGGAAGTGTTATAATTTGGTTGTTACGTAAAAGAAAACGTAAGAAAAGATAGAAAACCGTTTTAAAACCATCCATGCAACAACATTAAAATATAGCGCGGTGATGATAAATGTGGATTTTTCTTGCCTTTTGCTCGGCCCTGTTTGCGGGATTGACAACAATTCTTGCGAAGATCGGAATAAAGAATACGGATTCAAGCCTTGCAACGGCAATTCGAACGGCCGTCATTTTGGTTTTCTCCTGGCTGATCGTTTTGATTTCTGGCTCACAAAAAACAATTCCTGCCATTGAAAGCAAAACGCTGATCTTTTTGGCGCTGTCGGGGTTGGCAACTGGAGCCTCCTGGCTGCTTTATTTTAAGGGGCTCCAACTTGGAGATGTCAACAAAGTTACCCCTATCGACAAATCAAGCACCGTATTAAGCATGATCTTTGCCTTTGTCTTGCTTGGGGAGCCGGTCACAATCTCAAAAGTGTCGGGATTGATTTTAATCGGAATTGGCACGTATCTTGTGATTGCAAAAAAGCAAACGGATAAGGGGGACACAAAAAGCAATAAATGGCTGGTTTATGCAGGGCTATCGGCCGTTTGTGCGGCTTTAACCTCGATTCTTGGTAAAATTGGAATACAGAATGTGGATTCCAACTTAGGAACCGCCATCAGGACCGTTGTTGTTCTGATTCTTTCGTGGTTCATGGTCTTTATCAAAGGGAAGCAGCGGGACATCAAAACCATCGACCAAACAAGCTGGCTTTTTATCGTGCTTTCCGGAATAACAACTGGTCTATCCTGGCTGTGCTATTATAAAGCGTTGCAGGACGGGCAAGTCTGCATCGTTGTGCCGATTGATAAATTAAGCATTCTGTTTACGATTCCATTGGCGGTTTTTATTTTAAAGGAAAAGCTCAGCAAAAAGGCCCTCGCGGGCTTTGCGGCGATTGTTCTGGGAACCGCATTGCTCTTCGTCGGCATGTAAACATGTAAATAGGATAAAGGGCAGGATCGGTTCTTTTCATTTTATTTTGTACGGGATGGTTTGATGGAGCAGATCCTTCAAAGGCCCCGTAGAGTAAAGGGGTGATGTTTTGAACGAAATGAAGCTGATTAAAGCGTGTCAGAATGGAGATCAAAGCGCTTTTAACGAGTTGATTGTATTTTATTATCCGTATGTTTCCGGATACTTGCTAAAGCTCACAGCAAACGAATGTTTGACTGATGATCTTACGCAGGATACCTTTGTGCGGATCATCCGAAATATTGAAAAGTTCGATGTGCACGGCCCGGCAAGCTTTTCCACTTATTTGATAACGATTTCAAAACATTTATATATTGATTATCTGAGAAAAAACAAGCATGAACAGATCGGCAATGATGATGTTGATCTTCCGAGCGACAGCTTTGAGAAAAAAATTTATGAAAAGCTGGACTTGGACGACGTATTAAAACAGATTGACCGGCTGCCCTTTCATCAGGCGACCGCCATCAAGATGAAGTATCTTGAGGAATTGACGCTGGAACAAATCGCCGCTCAACAGAACACCCAGGCAAAAACGATAAAAAGCCGTATTCACAGCGGCATGAAAAAGCTTCGGCATGAATTTTTAAATGGAGGAGGAAACCGCAATGGATAAAGAGGAGAAAATGCTGATCAGTCTTCAGAGTGAAATTGATCAAAAGTGTTTTGCAATCAAGCAGAAAAAAATGGAGGCAAGGTGGACAAAACTATTTTTGTGGTCCTGTGTGCTTTTTGTGGTGCTGCCCACGGTGCTGATCTTCGCAGGTGTGAATCTTTTTATGGTATTTTTGCCAGTGGCGGCGTATTTAGGATTCTGTATCCTTCTATTTATAGCTGTCCTTTTAAATAGCAGAAAATGGGGAGGCGTTTTGGTGTGAATATACTCGTTGCGCTGATAAGAAAACTGAATTTTAAAAAAATTGCGATCTGGTATTTGATCTGCTGCATGATCGCAGCCGCCGTTTCCATCGGCTTTGTGGGATATACGTTCCGTGATCAAATAGGGCTGGCCATCTCTTATAAATGGATAGAGGAAAAACTGGAACGAGGCAATGCGGCGGACACGCAAAAGATGAAAGACAGCCTGAGTTCGCTTGCTTTTAAGAGCAGGGAGGTCATAGATCTCCTGATTCTTGACAAGAATAACAAAATCGTGTTTACCGCAAAGAATTCAGAGCTTTCCTCCTGCAAGACCATGACGCTTGTGCCCCATCAGATCAGCGGTTATTTCACGCTGACAGAAAAACCGGATATCCGCTTTAGGCTTGTTTCCAAGGAGGAGCTGATATTGCCGGGAATCTTTCATGGTCATGAGAAAGCAGAACAGGAACGCAACGACAGCCTCTTTTTCGAGCCGGCGTATCAGCAGAAATCCGTGTATGGGCTGAATTATATTGCCAATAAGCAGACCGGGGAAAAAATTTATTTAATCATAAACAGCGAAGTGGTTCCGAACGGGATGCTCAGCATTAAAATCGCCGGCTCTGCGGCGGCCATGTTCTTTATGGTCTATTGGGTGCTGATTGCATTATGGGTTTATAAAAACGCGGGTGAGGCGAAACTAAATGCAGTTTTATGGGGATTGATCACCCTGCTCACCAATATTGCAGGATTGTTTGCCTTTTTGATTTACAGACAAAACGGAAATAGTTGCCCGGCATGCGGAACGCTTCAAAATAAAAAAAACAGTTATTGCGTCTTCTGCGGAACGAAAATTCTGGATCATTGTGAACACTGTGGGAATGCAATCCACCAGAGGGACCGGTTTTGCTCTGGTTGCGGGAAAAGGATCCATCAAACCGATGACAGATCCATTTAAATCTTAGCCGACAGGCGGCATGTCCTTGTCTGCGTGCTTTTTAAACAGTCTCCCAGCTTGTCGAAAAACGCG
>CAYRYQ010000001.1:0-125065 GCA_964428505.1 uncultured Eubacteriales bacterium | reverse complement strand
TATTCGCTTAGCCAATTCTGGCATTACATTTCAATCCACGCCCCCGCATGGGGAGCCACGTTACGGAGGCGGCGCTGGCAAACGGTTGTACAATTTCAATCCACGCTCCCGCATGGGGAGCGACCATCAAAAAGCCTATTGACAAGAAACGCATAGACCATTTCAATCCACGCTCCCGCATGGGGAGCGACCGGCCCAAACTTCCGGCGGACATTCTTCAAGCGATTTCAATCCACGCTCCCGCATGGGGAGCGACTTGAACGCTTTTTTTCCGTCATCCCATGCTTGCTTATTTCAATCCACGCTCCCGCATGGGGAGCGACATCAGCTCGTTTTCATCCAGTACCGGCCGGATCAATTTCAATCCACGCTCCCGCATGGGGAGCGACCGGTCTCTTCGTCCACCTCAACACCGCGTAGGTATTTCAATCCACGCTCCCGCATGGGGAGCGACGGTCAAAAATGCCCGCTTGATCCTGCTCCTCCACCATTTCAATCCACGCTCCCGCATGGGGAGCGACAGCAATCATTCATAATCCTGGTTGATAAATCAACGAGATATTTATGAAATTATTACAAAAAAACGTAAATAGATGCACAAAGCATTTAGCATCAATCCTTTTATTACCGAAAAACCGGTGCGAAAAGAGCGGGAAAAAGCAGTATGCTTTGGGTTCGCACTGTTTTTTAAATAATCAGGGCATCCTTGACATCAAAGGAAGGTTTTGCTCCGATGTGATCCACTCTCGACTTATAATTGTTCCCCAAAAAGTAAAAGCGTAGGCTGTCGGTTTCAGGATCGATTATTTGCTCCAGCTTATGCCTGACGATACAACAGAGGGCTGCATCCATTACGCATTCAAACACTGAATTCTGTACCCGCTGTCCATAATTGACACATTGCTTCGCCACCTTACGCAAACGGCTTTTTCCGGCCGGGGTCTCGGTATTAACATCATAGGTAATAAGCACCATCATCCGGATCACCTACTTCCATAAAAACGGAGGATACGCATCCATATCTCCGCGCAAAAAACGTGCCAAAAGCATTGCCTGTGCATAGGGAACCAGCCCCCAAACAATTTTTTCATTAAAAAATGGATGGGTGATTTCTTCCTGTTTTTTCTTTTGCCATGCAGTCAGGACAATCTTCCGCGTGTCTTCGTTCATAATCACAGCGCCGTCTTCTTTTTGAATAAATCCATTTGCGGACACCTGTTTGGTATTAATTAATGTAAGAACAAAGCGGTCTGCTAAGACCGATCGGAATTCTTCCATTAAATCAAGTGCTAAGGAAATCCGGCCGGGACGGTCGGAATGCAAAAAACCGACATACGGATCTAAACCTACGGTTTCCAATGCAGAAGCCGTGTCATGCGCAAGAAGCGTGTAGGCAAAAGAAGCCAGTGCGTTTACGTTATCCAAAGGCGGCCGCCTGTTCCGACCCCGGAAAAAGAAAGCTTCTTTTTGCTGAAGTATCAGATCGTCAAATACAGAAAAATACCGGGTTGCAGCCGTGCCCTCAATCCCACGAAGCTCTTCGCCCGTTTCAGCGCCTTTTACCAGGCGGATAGACTGCGCCAGCGACTCCGATACTACCCGCAGTTTTTCCACATCCAGACGCAGCGCATAATCACGGGCCGCACGTTCAAGAACCCACCTGCAGTTAAAGAGTTTGCCTGTTATGAAGCTTCGGGCGATTTCAACACTCTTTTGTTCATCCCCGGAAACAGCGTACTGGGTTTTACGCAAAAGGACGTTCCCCTGCACTTCCCCGGACACCCGTGCAAGAAACCGACCGTGGGCGGTAAGAAAGGTCAGCGCCATATTTCGCTTTGCGCAGGCGCCCATCAAGGCTGGACTGGCGCCGGTATAACCGAAGGTAATAATCCCGTCTAAATTGTGTAGCGGGATACGGCGGATTTCCTCGCCGTGCTGCTGAATCACTACATTTTCCCCGTCGAGTGCAAGATACGTGTCGGGGTGTGTTACATATAACGTGTTACCGAGAATTCTCATGCGCGTTCCTCCTCGAGCCTTTTTTGTATATAGGAGACAGCGGAACTGCTTCGAAGCAGCTTCGGCAGGCACAGCTCTTTCAAAGAGCAGGCGTTGCAGCTTTTGGACGGCTTGACTTTTGGCGTATATTGCCGCCGGTATAATTCATGCATTTCATCCAGCATGGAAACCACTCGTTCCCGCAGCGCAGTATCCAGCACAACCGCGGTGCGCCGGGCTGTCTCCCCGTAATACAGATCGGCTTTTGCAATGGGGGGACAGGCCAGCATGGATTCCAGACACATGGCCTGACAGCAAAGCTGCAGCCGGTCGGCATCGTTTTCTTTTGGCCTGCCGCGCTTGTATTCCACCGGAATCGGCAGCCATTTCCCGGTCCTCCCGCAAAGGGGAACCCCCGACGGCGAAGCATGAAATTCCACCACGTCACATACGCCAGTAACGCCGAGTGTGCGTGAAAATACAGCCATGCCACGCGACAAAAGAAGGGCTCCCCGCTTTTCTGAGGCAAAAAGGTCGTGGGCTTTTTCATGAAGAATATGCCCTTCCGCTGTACGCAGGTTTTCCTGCCACTGCATTTCAATATAAGCCAGTGCCCATTGACGGCGGCAAAAAGCAAAATGCTGAAGCCCAGCGATGCTCAGATAATCGTCTTCCTCATATTCCATCGTAAATTTCCGGTTCAAGGCCCTCCAGAACATCTACCGTAATGGCATAGTCCTCAAACTTGCTGGGCGTATCCACTTGGGGCACAATATGCAGTGTGCGGTGCACCTTGGCAGAAGGGTACTGCCCGGTTTTACAGTTGTGTTTCCACCAGAGTACCTTGCAGATTTCCATACTGCCATCCGGCCGGGCGGCAGAACAGTCATTTTCAAACAACGTGATCAGGGCCCGATGGATCAATGCAGCGTCTTCTTCCGTGAAACCGGTTCTTTCCGCCAGCTGGCAGTTGATGCTGCCATAAAAGACATAGACACCGAAGGGGACGCGGTGTTTGGCCCCCATGGTATCGGAAGATTTTTTATCACCGGTAACACTGTTCACGCTTTTGGTAATCTGAATGCTGGAAATGTCGATGGGAGAAACGCTGAAGGCCGGGTGGATTGAGAGCGGCCCGCGAACCCCAATCGACACATCGCTGCCTTTAAAAGCAAATACCTGCCCGAAACCGCGTACGTCCATCCAGGTGGCACAGGCAGCTTGCATGTAGGCGTCTGTATCCTTGGTCTTTTCCGCTTTTTTCAACGCTTCGCAGGAATCCGCACGGTCTTTCAGACTTTTAAAACCATCGACGCACTTGTCATCCGACTGAACAAAAATAGGCATTCCCAGGTCCAAAAGGCGATTGCGGATCTTGCGCTTGATACAAACATCGGACATTTCTCCATATCCGTCGTAGGTTTCACGAGGACGGTTTCCGTTCAAAGGGTCTCCGTTGGGGTTGGCGTTTTTCACAGACAGAACCACTGCAAAATCAATTTTGTTTGCAAGAATACTCATAGGTTTTATTCTCCTTCGTTTATATTTTCAAGTTTATTTTTTTGGTTCATACGCTCTTTCTTTTCATCCTGAAACTGCTGCATCTGGCAGGCATATCCCAACAGATACAGCTCCGATAAGGGTTTGTTGCTAAACTCTTCCCGCGGAATGCGGGACAAAACTTCGTTCATTTCCTCACGGTAATGATTCGCACGTACTCCAAGGCGCTGATAATAAGGCCGCAACTGCCGGTCCAGCACCATCCATGTTTTGGCCGGGTGCTGGCTAAAGGCAGTCTGCAGGCGTTCGGCATTGGTCACGCGTTTGTCCTCCCCCAGGCTGAGTGCGAAGCCTTCAATCTGCTGGGCATAGGCTAAAGCCCGGCCAAACAGATATTCCCGGTTGTTTTCATTGGTATCAAGTCCCATTTTCCAAACCTCCTTATATGTCGGATCCTTCATTTGTTTATGGTTGGCTTTGTCGTTATAATATTTGCGAATCAGCGCGCAGGCGACCCCGAGGATCTTGGGCTGCTCCCAAGCCTCTATGGCAATCGGATTGGAAGCACGCCTGGCGGCGCTGTGCATCAGATCGGCCGGCAGCCGCGCGCCGTCGATAATACAGGGCAGCAGGCGTTCAACCGTGTTTTTTTTCAGCTTATCACCTGCGTTTCTGCCATAAGCCGCGTCGGCAATCTCTTTGGGTGACGGTGCGCCGACATAGGGAACCATGACGGTCTTTGCTTTGGTGCTTTGATCGGACGGGGCCCGCTTGAAATCGTAGAGCTGCCAGGAGCAGGTCTTATGCCAGCTTTCAATCCGGTGTAAAAAATCGGCAGCCCTTGTTTCGCGGTAATAAAAGATGGATAACCGCCCGGGGGTGGCCGAATCCAAGCCCAAAACCACGGCCTTTTCACCGTCTTTCAAATTACAGCCATAACCAGCAATCGCCTTGCGCAGCCGGGCGGCGAATTCTTCCTTTGTGGAGACCAGCGGAGTCTCCGGCTGTGTTCCCAATAATAGATCCAGCGCGCTGGAGCAGGGATCGGGAATTTTTTCCCCATTTGTGCCAAAGGCAAGCACCACCTGATCGCCGTTGATATAGGCTTGTCTGGATATTAACCACTTCAGCGCGCTATGCGCTTTTTCGGTGGTTTCCCGCCCGATACATAGCGCTTGCCCCGCATCTGAAAACCTGCCGCGAAAGGTAAAGCCGCTGCTGTCATTGCCGGAAATCAGCTTGGCGCCGTCTCCCGGCCGCCGGATAAATTTAGGGCTGGATACGGCAACGGGAAGCTTTTCTCCCCGCACATAGCACACCTCACACGCGGCTGGCTGGCTGGCCTGAAAATCCATATAGCTTTTCCAAACACTTTTGTCTTCCCATAACCGGCAGTGTGCATCCTCAGAGCCGTCGGCCGGAATCACCTGAAACCGCACAAACGCATCCGCTTGGTCCTTAGCGCAGACCTTAAAAATCGGAGGGGTCTCCTCTTCTTCCTCCAGCCATTTCGAAAGCAAGCGGCCGCTCTCATCAGCATACAAAATTTGATCGGCAATCAGGTCGCGGATCAAGGTTCCTTTTTTTAAGTATTTTAATACAGCGGATACCTTCGGATGGGCGTAGGGGGAAGCGCACCAGTCGGAAAGCTGGGCGATATAGTCCTTGTAACAGCTGATCTTTTCATCCCAATAGGTTCCGTAATCGCCCGCGATATATTTTAGCTTATCAAACAGCGGATGCGGTTCGGGCCCGCTGGTCCTGATTGCGGATTTTTCGGTGCAGGGGATAATGGTGACCATGTCTTTTTTATCGGTAAGCACCACGGCGCGACCGGGGCACCAGCGGCCTTCGGTGTCGATCACCGCCTCAATCTGTGCCTGCTGCAGGGTGTGAAAAAGGGGAAGCAGCGGAATTTTTCCTTCTTTTATAACCCCGATCTCGCTTTTACAGTTTTCATAGGTATCGTATAATGTTTGAATCCAGCTCATCTGCTCGTTCCCTTTCTCCACTCACCCCTCACAGGGCTCAAAATTGATTCCGCCGACAAAGGGTTTCGGCGTTTGCTTTTTAATTGCCCGCAAAACGGGGCATTCCTCCGGCCTTGGAAACCGAATCACGCCGTTTTTCATCATAGGTGACCAGAACCGGACTTCCAACTGGTTCCGCCCGGCCTCATCGGGGTAGTTGAATCCGTGGAACATCAGCCCAAAGGATCGCTCCGGCAACGTGTCATAATAGCCGCTGCCATCCATAAGGATGCAGGGCTCCACATAGCCTTGGCACTCACGGGTTCCCAAAAACACATCACGGCGGCCGCCACGCTCGATCATGCGCCGGGCCATAAAATAATGCTTGTTTTCGTTGCGGTCGCCAGATAGGTCGGGGCGGTTCTCGTTCCATTCAAAGTGGGCCTGCACCTGATAGACGACGTCGGTCAGATAGGTGTAGATCGAAAGGGTGTTGCCGCCGGAATAGTCAATCGGGCGGATCCCCTGCGACTGTGTTTGAATCGGGTTCATAACGCGCACGGCGTCGATGTGCCAGATCAGCGTCGGCTTCCAGTAGCAGCTTTCCAAAATCCCCTTCAACGCCTGATAGGTGGGGATCTGATAGCTGCATTTCTCTCCACCCACACGGGTCACAGGATCGCTGAAAAGCGCCCTTTTCCCAAAGACCCTAAAGCTAATGCTGTTTTCTTTTTCCAATGTTACTCCTCCTTTTATATTTTGTGGCTTATTCAATCAGAGATTCCAGCATGCCGCGCCGCGTTTGAAGTCCTGTTTCAATATGGTAAAATCCTTCTTTCAAAATCACAATCCCGGCATCCGGAAGCGTGTCGAGCGCACCCTGTGCGTAAAGCATTCTATATTCCCGCTCATATAAATGAACGGAAAAGCGCTGGGCTTGCCGAAGAATGGCGGCCAGCTCCTTTACGCCGGGTCGGCGATACAGCTGTGTGATGAGTGCCTTTCCGTCCTCAAATGGAACCAGAACATCGGCCCCATTTTTTTCAATCACTTCAAATCGATTGCCGGCGGTTTCAAACGCCTGGTGAAGGGCGTGAGCGGGAAGCGGGCGCTCTTGCTCCCTGCAGGCAAGCCGCCCGAGAGAATTCAGCGATAAAAGATCAAACAGGCTTGTATCGGCGAAAAGCTTCGGCTCCTGTTTCGGGCCGACCGGATAGCCCAGCTGCTGTTCCTGAAGCGTGTAGTAGTACCTGAAATAACGCCGGATCGTTTGGGGTGAAAGCAAATCGTCCCCCAACGGTCGAGGCGCATGCCGTTCATCCTCCAACACATGCTGCGCCGCCTCCTGCCCCTTGCAGATATCGGGCAGGGATGCAAGATTCTCATCGGCACTTTTAAAGATAAAAACATCCCCGCAGGCCCTTTCACCATGCCGGTTGCATCGCCCCGCAGCCTGCGCGATACTGTCGATTCCGGCCAACGAGCGGATGACGCATTGAAAAGAAAGATCGACCCCGGCTTCGATCAGCTGGGTGCTGACGCACAGCAGACGGTTTTGCCCCGGCGTGACAGAAGCCAGCCGCTCCCGGATTTCTCGGAAGCTGGAAATCCGGTGGGCAGGGCACAAGCCGGTGCTGAGGTAATACAGCGGAATGCGCGTTTGTTCCGGCCAAAGGCGCATGCGCTCCTGCAACGCCTCATAAAGCGTCGCCGCCGCTTTTTTTGTATTCAGAATAACCAAAAGATTTTGGCAGTTCTCCAGCTGGTGCAAGACAAATTCCGCCAGCCGGTCGGCAGAAAAAGGGCCTTCTGCCGTTTTATCCACCACGCGGGTTCTGCGAAAAATCAACGCGTTTTCCGCGCCGCCTTGTACCATTTGCGCCGGGCTCCCCAAATGCACCGGAAACGCCGTTTCGGCGAGCACCGGCTGAGTCGCGGTGCACAAGACGACCGCACAGTTGCAAACATCGGCTAAAAAATTTACCGCCGCATTGAAAAGATAGGTGCATTTGACCGGAATTGCCTGCACTTCGTCTAAAATAATAATGGTATTTGTTAGGCTGTGCATCCGGCGGATTGCGCTTTTTTGGCCGGAAAACAGCGCATTTAAAAATTGAACCGTGGTGGTGAGAATCAGCGGCGCATCCCATCGCTGGGTCAGCAGCTGATAGGCTTCGCTGTCGTCCACAATGTCGCTGTGGTGCTCTAAAATGACCTCGTCCCGCCGCAGCGCCTGACGGATCTCTTCCGCGTTTTGCTCCAAAATGCTCCGATATGGCGCCACATAAACAATCCGTTCTTTTTGATGCTTTGCCGCGCAATGAAGCGCATACCGCAAAGAGCCAAAGGTTTTTCCACCGCCGGTGGGTACCACCAGCTGATAAACGCCGCTTCCGTGTACGGAAAACCGGCGGCACGCTTCTGAAATTTCCCGCCGTTTCAGATCCAGCGGTCTCCGCGCCGGCAGAACGTTAAGCGCGGTTTCCAGCCGCGCAGTCAGTTCCTCCCATAACGCCGGCAAATCCCAACCACGCGTCTGTGCCACATCGGCTTCAAAAAGATAAGCGTCATAACGGTCGGCGTCGATCAGGCAGCTGAGCAGATACCGCTGGGCCAGCCCCAGCATAAACCAAGTCTGGTGGTTTCGGCTGCCAGCAGGCAGCGTATCGCAGCTGCCGCTGATCTTCCGGCACAGCTGCTGAACCTCCCGCTGCGCGTCTTCAAATAAAGCGTTCAGCTCTCCGGGGGAAGAGCAGCTTTCAAAATAACGGGAAAGAGTTTCTTCGTAGTCCGTTTCTCGTTCGGGATAGGCCCGCCTGATCAGGTTATCCTCCCCGGTGGTCCCGGTGACATCGGGCAATCCGCTGTGGTGGCTGCAAATGGCGGTTGCGGCAAGCTGCGCCGCCAGACCGGCGGCGGTTGTACCCAGCCCCCAATTTTCATAAACATACCGGGCTCCGCAGGCGGAATGGTTGACGGACCCCTTTTGCGCGGGATCCCCATGCCTTAAGTATTCCTGAAAAGCGGCGGCCCCCTTCCCGCTGTCGTGCAAAAGTCCGGTCAACCTTCCCAGGCGGCAAAGGCCTATCTCCGCGCAGGACGCCGCGCAGTGGGCGGCAACCTGTTCACTGTGTTCCGACAAAGTCTGCGTGCGTAAAGTGTCCCGATCCATATGCGCCCAAAGTTCTGCGCCATTCCGATTGTTCAAGCGATCGCCTCCGCTCTTTCTTTCAGGAATCAAAAATCGTTCCAAATAAGGGGAAATATGCCCTATAATAATTACTGCCTCGTTTTTATATAATATTAACCGGTAAAATCATTTGAATTGAATGAAAACGAAAAACAAAAAAGAACAAATATACGACTATTTATCCATAATTATACCTATATTTCCGAATTCCGCAAGGAAAATGTGCCCGCTTTTTCAGCGGAACCTTCCACGTACTGCCGAATGGTCTTGCTGATGCCGTCTTCGCGCAAATGTGCGATAAAAACATGGCTCTGGCTGGCTGCATTTTTCTGCAACGGAACCTCTTCTTCCCATTTTTTCTTATTATATCATCTTCACAAAATTTGTCAAATATGATTGAAAACTTTTCATAAAAAATTTTTTATACATCTTTTTTATCCTAAACTGAAATCAAAATCGCAAAGCGTCGGTCTGCACCGCATAAGAAAGCCCGCGATTTCTTTCAATAAAGAAGGCACTCCACAACAAAAGCGTTGCGAGGTGCCCTGTTTTCTATTTTTTAAAAAAATCGGCTGTTGACTCTTTCCCCGTTATTGATAAACGCGGATCTGTTCGCGCGGCCGCTCACGCGCATCATCGGCGCGGGACTGCTTCACTCGCGAAAAAAAATGAGCCCGCATCCGACGCGCAGCGGTGCCGCAAAGTGATAGGAACCATTCTGATTTGCGGTCGTTTCAAAAAGCGTGAAGAGCAGGAAATACAGGAAAAAGCAACGGACAAAACAACAACGCCGCCAATTGTAACCAGAATCCCGTTCTTTATCCTTTTTGATTTTTTATTCATGCCCTATTTCAGCCCCCATCCGCGGTATCCGCGTGGTGTGAAACCAGAAATTTTTTCTGAAAACGACTTTGAACCCGCATACGGCCTTTTATGAGATACGCCAAGGGAACCCTTTGATGGAATTCAATCGCAGATTCTCTTGTTTTTTCGTGAATTACTCCTCTGCAGGAGTAAAAACGCCCCCGTGGTAGCAATGATAAACCTTTGCTTTCAATGACAATAGATTTTCCATCGATTTTTCCGCCTGTTCCATATCCAGCGTGAAGGATGGGTTTGCGATGGCGGGCTTGCCCTCCAAAAGCGCAATGGCATCGCCCGTTATGACGATCGAGTCCTGTTCCATCAGCAGCGAAAGATGCCCGGGGGTATGGCCCGGCGTTGCAATGATGCGGCATCCGCCGCACCAATCCATTCGATCGCCATCCTGGAGCAAAACATCAACCTCCACCGGCTCAACCCGGCGCAGCATCGCGCAGAAAGCCTCTCCGAATTTCTGCTGTTCGGGCGGAAGGGTTTTCTGCATTTTTTCCGCCTGACACAACCGCAGTGGTTTTTCCCGGGCGGAAATGAAGGGCGCCTCTGCTGCAGAGGCATATATTTTTACCTGCGGGTTGATCCTTTTGAGGGCGGCAGCCGCCCCCATATGGTCATGATCATGATGCGTCAGCACAAGGCCGGTGACCTGCTTCACCGACAACCCCTGTCGATGCAGTTCTTTTTCCAATAAGGGAAGCGCTCCCATAAACCCGCAATCGACAAGAACAATGTTTTGCTGATCCCAAAGCAAGGTTGGATAAACCGTATTTTCAGTCTGGCCAAAAGTCAGGGTGACGGTCAGCCTTTGTATTTGGTATTTCATGAAAATTGATCTCTCTTTTTCCTCTGTTAACGGCCATTGATGTTGTTGAAAGACGCACTCCTACATTAAAAAGCAGATTATTTCTGAGGGCCGTTCAACTCAAAAATTAAATGCGGCATTTCTATTTAGCCTTTTTTTCGTCTGTCGATCCATTCTTTTACGTCGTCATCGGAAAAATAATGCTCCCATATTCTTTGAACGGCTGCATCCCGCATCATTTTAGCAACAATCTCAAAATCGTCCTCTCCTATTTTTCTGAAAGTCAAACGTTCTGATTGAATCATCGTAATCCCCCGCTTAATAAAAATATTCCAAACTTCAAACCTTTGTCCTTCTTCCACAGGCGTCAGATTCTCCCGCCGCCCCTGTTATCATTTGAAAAGCTCCCGCCTTTGGCTCCTCAGAGCCAGGCTGCCGGCCGCGCGCCCCATTCAGGCGCAAGCTTTTTCACACGTGCCTGTTCAGGGCATCCAATGCTATATGCCGGTGTAAATGTTTGTTGTTCGATGTAAAATGTTCATGTGTATGTGTATGCTCTATTAAATGGCAGTGCGTACTTCCGTCGTGCGAGTGCACGAAGGTATGGGTATGCAAATGGGAGTGATTCATAATCATCGTGTCAACAACTACCAACACAGAGCCTGCCAGCATGATCAACAGCGCAAGAAGATAGGAACGATTGATCGACTCTCTTAAAATAGCAAGTGAAAGCAATGCCCCGACAAACGGTGCGATTGCATAATATGCGCTCGTTTTAGCGGCCCCTAATTCCTTTTGCGCTCTCACATACAGAAAAATGCTTAACCCATAGGCAACGAATCCCAAAACCATCGTGTATGCAACAGATTGAATTTGCGGGAATTTTTCGCCTAAAATAAGCGCAACCAGAAACGAGCCGAGCCCCGAGAATATTCCCTTGAACATAACGATCTGGAAGGTGCTTTTGGATGAAATTTTCCTCGTACAGTTATTCTCAAAACCCCAGCATACAGCGGCGGCAAGGATCAATACCGACCCATACGAAAATTGAAGGCTTGACATATCCTCGAATGACAGCAGCATACTGGACAGTGTAATCAGCACAATCGCCACCCACAAGCGCGGAGAAATCACTTCTTTAAACACAAATAAAGCAATCAGTGAAGTGGTCACGATCTCAAAGTTGTTTAGCAAGGAGGCATTCGCTGATGTCGCACTCGTCAGACCCATCATCAGGAATATCGGAGCAACTATATCAAGTGCTATCATACCAATTGTAAACGGCAGGTCTTTTTTCTTAAGTTTTTCTTCAGTCATGCGCCTGCTCTTACTAAGGAGATATATCATCCCTATTCCAATTCCCGCACCGATGTAAAGAAATGACGCCATGAATGTTGGTTGAATTTTCTTCAGCAGCAGCTTGGAAAAAGGCATGTTTATTGCGTAAAATACAGCTGCCAAGACAGCAGATACAATAGCCGAAATTTTCTTTTTATCCATAGTGGATCCCTTCCTGATTCGTGCTTTTACAATATACCTCTATTTTTCTCATGGATCCGGTGTAACGGCGAATGTGCATTTCATCAAGACATGAATTAATCAGGCGCTCTACGCAATTATGGCGTAAGGGCCCTTGCAATCCATCTCTTTGCGCCGCTTTAGTACGAGTTATAATAAAAACCACACGGCAATCATCAGAATCAACACCACTGCAGAGAGAATGGTTGAGGGTTTTTTATTCTTGCGTATTCCATAGGTTATACCAAAAATCGAGACGATTACGATAAAAATAAAAAGCGCCATAAACGGTTCCCTCCTTTATAGATTCCCCACTTCCTTTTTAATCAAGGACGCCGCAATATAGAGCGCTTTGATCCTGCGTGTAAGAAGCGTATGTTGAGCAGTTCCCTGCTTCAGCTTTGGCAGCACTTTCTCGCACTTGCCGATTGTTGAAGAGATTGCCCTGAGGGCGTCATTCAATTCTTCTTTTGTGTAATCCATCCATCTATTCTCGCCCCCGCAGTCAAAAAAGGGGGCCGCTTTCTCTCGGCTTGATATCCATCAGCATTTCCAGTCGATTTTCGCCGGATTTGGCTCATCCTCTACGGCAACGGCAAGCAGAGCCGCTTCCATGCGTCCGCACTCCTTTGCGGAAAATTGCTCAATTTGCGTCCACGGGGCATCTGCTCCAAGCGCGCCATAGGCAACCGCCAACGCGCCGTAAAAGGCAAGCCCCATACAATGTCGGGCTGAATGGATGGTCGACGCGCATTGACCGATGGCCCTGGCCGCCGCCTGCGCGGCAGGGTTTTTGCCTGCTTCACGGGCAGCGGCGTGGCACTCAAGAATTGCCGATTTTGCCTGCGGCAATTTGATTTTGCCCGACAGCCACTCACGCGCGGCACTCAATGCGCTTTGCGGACGCGTGTCATCCGGGTAATCCTTGCGCCACAGCGGCAATAGTACCCGCTCGGAGTAGTCAACCGCCCAAATGGCAAGGGTCGCCTTACTCTGTGTTTCAATTAATCGCATAAGCGACTGGATCGATGGAGCATTCCGATCCCTTAACATTTTTCTTGCTTTTGGCATACGCGTCCTTCCGTTCGTGCTGATTTTACGTTTCGTCGCATCCTTTCAAGCTCTCTGCCATCAATGAAAGGGCGCGTGTTCCACACGAAATGTTCCTCTCTCTCTCCGTAATAGTGACTTTTACGCTGTCGCCCGGCTGTTTGCCTATTTTGGCGCGAATTTCTTTTTTGATCCCGATGATATGGCACGGCGTTTTCATTCTGACAAGACTTCCTTCATAGGATTCGCCATCGAAGGTGGCGGTAACGGGCACTCTGCTTTTTCCGAATTCTGCCTTCACATCAAAAGGAATCTCAATATAAGCGCCGTCAATATCGGGTACTTTTTTGATCTCTGCTTCGAATTCATAAACTTTTTCATTCATTGAAAACAACCTCCTCTTGCGTATTCTGCATTGCTTCTTCTAACCATCATGCTCCTCTCTTTTTGAAAATAATCTCTTTCTATTTCTTCTGATAACAATAAAACAGAAGGTTTTTTGTGCCCCTTCTTATAAATCAATCCGCAATGTCCGCAGGCTTTCAACTTTGCCGGTTTGGCTCCATGTTGTATGCTTCTGCCCCTGTTTCTTCTGCTCTTGCAAGGTTTCTCAGCGCTTGGCATGATACGCGATTCCCATATAGGCGTCGCCCGCCTGCAGTTCCTCCAGCATTTTAGCAAGCCGTTTCTGACGGGTATCCTCCCGCTTGCCGCGCGTGATCCATCCGATATAATCGTTCTGCTGATAGGGTGGTCTGGCTCGATATCGCTCCCACAGTTTGCTTTGTTCGAGGGCAGACGAAATAAAGTCCGGCATCGGATATCGTTCCCGCGCTGTCGGTTCGGCATAAGTGGATACGCCGCTCTTTGCCTGTTCCACACGCCAGCGCACAATGTCCGCAATGAGCGGGTAATCCATCGGCTGATCAAGCGGAAATTGAATCGCGCCCTTGCTGGTTTTATAATCTGCCAGACGTTTGGCAAACACGCCAACCGCTTCGCCGCCGGGGTAAACCCCAATATGGTTTTTGAACGCCGCGAAGTGAACGATATTTTCACCCTGCCAGAAGGTCGGCATTCGCCACGAGATTTTTTCGATTGCGTTCGGCGCGGCGCGGCGGATGATTTCACGGATTCCTTGAAGGAGCGGTCGCACTTTTGCAGGCTGATCGACGATGTAATCGTCAATGCTGTCGATTTTGCCGCAGCAATGACCCTGCTCCACGGTTTTGAATTCCCGTCCGCATTTCGGACATTTCCACATACCAGCACCTCCTCAGCAAGTTCCTTTATTTTCGCCGGATGAGGCTTGTCCTCCTCCGCTCTCCACCCATGATCCCGGCGGTGATCCTATTTAAAAGCAAGGCTCCTTCCCTTTCCTGCCCCGCAAATGACCGCCTAATATTCTCCCTTGATCACAAAAAAGGAGCCCCGGATGATCCCGGCAAGCTTGGATTTTTGCCTTGCAAACTTGAATTTTTTCTCTTCCAGTTCCTTTGGAACCTCCATTCCCTCCGAGAGCTTTAATCCGACCGCCCTCTTCTTGGGGTCATCGACGGTGTACATAACATTGAGCCCGAGACCATCCTCATAGAAAACGTAAGCGAATTTGATGTTTTCCACTTGAAAACACGCCGTTTCCAAAGGTTTGGCAGCAAACTCAATGCCACGCTGTTCTTTCAGGATCCGGTTTACATAATCCAGCGTCTCCGGACTTTCTCCAGCCGGAACCACCGTGAATTCATGCTGATATTTGTGCATGAAGTAACGGGCTTCATTCGCCCGCAGACCGGCAAGCGCTTTTGCCACTGGGGAAGACTCCAGCCCGATCGTAGAAACCTTTTCAAAATCAACAACATAAGACATTTTCATCTCCTCCATTTCCTCTGCTCCGCAAAGATTACCCTAATATTTATTAAGATCAGAACGGTTTACCCGCTTGGTTTAGCTTTGAATGTACTGGCAAAGTTATCCCTCTTGCTCTCGCAGTATTTTGTTCATTGCTTTGCCTTTGGCCAATTCATCAATCAGCTTATCCAAATATCGGATTTCCCGCATCGTTGGCTCTTCAACTTCTTCTACCCTGACCCCACAGATAACGCCCTTGATTCGTGTTCTGGATGGGTTTAGGCGGGGAGCCTCCTGAAAGAAGGTTTCAAAGTCTGTTTGCCTTTTTAATTGTTCCTCCATCTCATCCTGCGTATATCCGGTCAACCAGCGAATGATTTCATCCACTTCTGCTTGGGTTCGTCCTTTTTTCTCCGCCTTTGAAAGATAAAGAGGATATATACTTGCGAAGCTCATTGCACAGATGCGATGATGAGACATGGCACTTCCTCCCTGATTATATATTTAAACTGTTCTGTTTCCTTTATGATACCCACAAGACTATTATAGCATGCTCCGTCACCAAAGGCAAGCTAGGATACTACACCATTCGTTATCTCTCCTCGTTTATTTCAGAGCAAAGATAGTTGTCTTTTTCATAAGCGCAGTTTGGTTCAAAATTGTAATATCCAGAAGGGGAAAAAGACATTTTCGTTCGCACCGGTTCTTCATCAAATATATGGATTGTTTCACCAAAATCGCCCTTATACCTCTTTCCGACAAGCCGCTTATCCATTATTGAAAACCCCCTTCACGATTTTATATATCGCTCAATGCCATAGAGCACATTATGCTTATTTTATAAGTCATGTAATCTTTTCTTAAAGGTTGCTATGTTTCTGTTCTCATCGTCAAACAGAATTGTATGCATCCCCATTTTTTGAGGAATGATCAAGTTATTTCCCCATATAACAGGTCTTTGTTATATTTATAATATTCCCTTTTTAAGGCATCTTTTGATATTCCCGTTATACGAGCAAGATATTTAATAATAGATTGTGAACCGGTTTTGTCAATCGTCAAAACGCCGTCAAAATCAAATAGAATGGCCTTGATCAAAATAAATCCTCCTGTTATATAAATAATTGAAATCCTTTAGACCCGTTCCCCATCCTTCATGGGCAAGACTCTTCAACATCGCCTCCTTTATTGCAGGTTTATGGACAAACCGGGCGTTGTCCATATATCAAGCAAACCATGCCATTGCCCATACGGGAGAACTGTCTGAATTCGCCAGTTTTAATGGACAACAGCTAAACCAGAACAATTCATTGCCGCATAAATTAAGATTTTTTAAATTTTCAATATTCACAATATCCTTATTTCTCCTCCTATAACATTTTTACAATTTTAAAACAGCTTTATCCTTTGCGTTCTTCTGGTTTTTGAGCCTTAGAGGGTTCTGCTGCTTTTTCAAAAACAATCGGTGATTATGGATGATATGTTGACATTGCACGATATTTGTTATAATATGTCTTTATCCCCTTAGAGGTTTTGTGATTTTCCGTCACGAAGTACCTCTTTAATTTACCGCAACAAGCGTTCATTGTCAATTAGTTACGGATAAATGTTTGCCAAGGAGGCTGCTATGGAAAGAAAAGTATACATTCAAATTTTAAATGTCTTGTCCTGCTTTGCGGTAGTGACACTACATGTGAATGAATGTTATTGGGATTTTAGTTATGCCCGGTATTGGCTCACAGCGAATGTTATAGAAAGTGTTATGTATTTTGCTGTTCCTGTTTTTTTCATGATTTCAGGAGCCACCTTGATAAACTATAGGAGCCGGTATTCCACTGTGGATTTTTTCAAGAAAAGAATCCTCAAGACAGTAATCCCTTTTATTCTTTGGTCCTTCGTTGGAATACTCTTTCTCCATTTTAATGACGGCATGGCGTTTGACGGTATTCATCAGATGGTAGGCAAAATAGCCAATGCGAACTATATTACTTTTTATTGGTTTTTTCCTGCATTGTTCGCTGTATATCTGGCAATTCCCTTTTTATCCTATATTCCAGAGGGTTTACCGCGAAAAAAAGCCTTTGGCTATGCCATCATAGCCGCATTTACTTTCAATTCATTGCTTCCCTTTATATTCACCTTATTCCATATCCAATTTAACGAGACTCTCCAGATGCCCGCAATAGCAGGATATCTTTTATACGTGTTGCTGGGATACTGGATTAGCACTTATGCATTATCAAAAAAACAGCGTATGGTTATTTATATCGCTGCGGTGCTGGGATTATTGGCCAATTTAATCGGAACGTGGTATCTGTCATACCAAGCGGGGACGCTGATCCAGACGTATCAAGGCTATCATAATGTAACGTGTATTCTTTATTCTGTCGGCATTTTCACCTTTGTAAAGAATCTTCATAAGAAACGGATCATCGATCTCCTTAATAAATTAACCGCTCCTTTTTCAAAATTGACTTTTGGCATTTATTTGACGCATTGGTTTGTTCTTAAAGTAATAACAACACATACAAAAATTCCTACTGCGGGCACCCTTTATCGGATTATTGGATCCGTTGCGGTGTTCCTGATCTGTGCGGGGATTGTTAAAATCCTCCAGTTCATTCCGTTTTTAAAAAAAGCGGTTCCTTGATGGGGCTCCAAAAGAGCACACCCGCCAGATCGTAAGGCAGGAAAACGGAACAGAAGACAGCGGGTGAATATGCCGTTCGGGATGAGCAACGGATACGCCTCGCTGCCACGCGCGCATTCCCGCGGGAACAGCCCCCTCTATAAACAAACACGGGCACTCTACGAAAATGAACGTAGGGTGCCTTGCTATTCATTCCGCGTTCAGCAGAAATTCCGCTTTTAAAGAGCTTTTCCATTGGCTTTTTTGCCAATTCGTCCACCGGTTTGTCAAGCACCTGATTTTCTGCATAAGCGGGTCTTTGGTTTCCTCGGCACGGCACCCGCAAATTACCCCTGAAATTTTGGTGGCGTTCGGGTTGATCTGCGGAGATTCGTGAAAGAAGGTTTCGTAACCGGCCTCCTGCGCGGCCGGCGCGGATGGTTGCCCGGATCCTTTGCAAAAGAGGCCGCACCTTTGCCGGTTGCGCGGCCTCGTTAGTTTGGTTTTTTGCGGCGGCGCAGCAAAACCACTCCGGCCGCGATCATTATTGCACCAAGTGCAAGCCCTGTAAAAACCATGCCCGGATTATTCTCAAACTCATGGTCAAAGAACAGCACCAAATCGAGGAATATCCCGCCCACGGCATAGCAAAACAGCAAGATTGGAGCAAGAAGCCCCTTCTTAATGGCACCAGCATTGCGAACACCAAGCATTACAAATCCGAATGCTAGCGCAAGCCCTATAGCACACGCGCCGGGCGCGTCCTGTGTGTACACCGTTTGAAGCTGTTCGTGCTTTGAGATTGACAAATGCAGCTCAATCTTTACAAAGCGAGAACAAAAAAATTTTGGATGTTGCAATGGATAATGGCTTTGATTCACACGACGGCTTTACAAAAGCATTTTTTCGACAGTTTGGCATTAATCTACAGAAATACCACATTGAAATGCCTCCTGTAAAATGGTTTGTCAATCATCCTATCGAAGCCTACTATCAATTAAAAGAAGGTATAGAACCTATGTCAAACGAAAAAGTATCACGCACAGTTACAGTTACAAATGTCGAACGCCCTGCACGAAAACTGATTTTTCTTCGTTATAAAGCAACCGATTATTTTGCTGCTTGTGAAGAAGTTGGGTGTGACTGGGAAGGTTTTTACAACAGTATTCCCGAAAAATTAGACACCGCTGCGGGCGGTAGATTGCCAACAAGTTTAATTAAATCTGGTCTGGGCGAAAATGGATTTTTTGTTGAAGTTCCACTGAACTACAACAAGCCTATTCCAGAAGGATATGAAATTGCCGAGTTACCTCCTTGCACATATCTTTATTTTAATGGTATGCCGTTTGAAGACCAAAATGATTTTCCTATTGCAATCGGAATTTTGAATGAAGCGATTGAAAAATATCCATTTGAGCGATTCAATTTGGAAATATCTAATGATGCACCATATATGGGAATGGGTGCAGAAGCTATAACAGGAGCACGGGCGGCTGTGCCTGTGGAAAAACTGTAAGGCATACCTATTGCCACTTGCTCTTTTTTTGCAAGTGGCAATAAATTTCCTAACCTTTCTTCATTTCCAGTGTCTATATGAGTGAAAGCTTTCACAGGAGAAAAACAGATGAAACGAGAACAAGCCGAGAAAATCACAACAAAATACCTAAAACCTATATATGGCTTTGCACTGAAGCACTGTTCTAATTTACAGGACGCAGAGGACTTAACGCAAGAGATCGAATTAAAGGCATTTCGTGCGTTGACGAGTCGAGACGATACTGCCGTGTGTCCACAGACAGCGACGAACAGGCCACCAGTTATGACGCTCAGATTGAACATTACACCAATTATATCAATGGCATCCCGACTGGAAACTGGCGGGCATTTACGCAGACGACGGTATTTCCGGCACCAACACCAAAAAGCGTGAAGAATTTAACCGCATGATTGACGAGTGTATGGCAGGCGGCATTAACATGATTATCACGAAATCCATCAGCCGGTTTGCCCGTAACACGCTGGACTGTCTGAAATATATCCGTCAGCTGAAGGAAAAGAACATTCCCGTTTATTTTGAAAAGGAAAACATCAATACCATGGATTCCAAGGGCGAGGTCATGCTTACCATCATGGCGTCGCTTGCCCAGCAGGAGAGCCAGTCTTTGAGCCAAAACGTCAAGCTGGGTTTGCAGTACCGCTACCAGCAGGGTGAAATCCAGATCAACTGCAATTGGTTCCTCGGCTATGCCAAGGACGAAAACAAGCACCTGGTGGTTGTGCCGGAGGAAGCCGAAATCGTCAAGCGCATCTACCGGGAGTACCTCGAAGGCGCCAGTATGCTGAAAATTGCCCGAGGATTGGAGGCAGACGGCATCCTGAACGGCGCGGGTCGGGAAAAGTGGCATACCAGCAACATCAGCACAATTCTTCGAAATGAAAAATACATCGGTGATGCCCTTTTACAGAAAACCTACACCGTAGACTTCCTCACCAAACAGCGGGTCAAAAACAACGGCCTTGTGCCGCAGTATTACGTGGAAAACAGCCACGAAGCCATTATTCCGCGTGAACTTTTTATGCAGGTGCAGGAAGAATTGGTGAGGCGACGTTTGGTGCATCAAAGCCCGAATGGGAAGAACCGAGTCTTCAGCAGCAGCCACTGCCTGTCGAACATCGTTTTTTGCGGCTGCTGCGGAGAGTTTTACCGCAGAATTCATTGGTATAACCGTGGTAAGAAGTCCATCGTCTGGCGGTGCATCAGCCGCCTTGAAAATACCGGGATGTTCTGCGACGCCCGCACCGTGCCGGAAAGCCAAATTGAGCAGGTGCTGGTCACCGCCATTAATCAGACATGGTGTGACAAGGACACCTTCCTCGCCACCCTGCAGAGAAACATCGAAACTGTTCTCGAATCAGAAAAAAGCCAGCCACTTACCGATGTCGACAAGCGGCTGGCAGAACTGCAGGAAGAACTATTGAAACGGACCGGCGCCCGAGTTGATTATGGGGATGTCGCCGAGGAGATCTACCGCCTGCGCGAGGATAAGCAGAAGCTTCAGCTGGAAAGCGCTGGGCGAGATGAGCAGAAAAAGCGTATTGCCGACATGGGCACCTTCCTGCGGGAACAGCCCACCGCCCTGACGGAATACGACGAGCCGCTTGTCCGGCGGCTGATTGAAAAGGTCACTGTTTACGAAGACAAATTTACCGTGGAATTCAAGTCCGGCGTGACGGTGGATGTGGCTGAATAAGAGGAAAATCAATGAGGCACTCTATTTTTGTAGAATGCCTCATTGATTTTGAAATATGTTCCAATAAAGTTCATGTCTTCTCTTGAACTTAATTATTATACAATTCACAATCCTTAAGTATTTTTTCGATCGCCTCCCAGATAGCTAGAGATGGATTTTCTTTATAATATTTATATCCCTTGTACAGATGCAGGGTATAACCATTATCTTGGTTCCTTTTCATAATAAATTTTGCACGATTAATGGCTTCTATAACATTAGAAAGACTCAACTTGCTAAGACACCTTTTAAAATTGTCTTCATGTTTATACTCATCCATACTCTCAAAATGTTCTTCGTAAGCACGGTTTATAGTAGTAATGTAATTTTTCCTATGAAAAACGGCACCATTGCAATCTACCCTATGCAAAACAATCCATAAATCAAAGGTTAAGTTGCTGTAGCCAAACTTGTAATTGATATATTTGCCTGCTTCGTTAGCCTTTTTCATATTATCCATTGTTTCGGTAAATTGCTGAACATGAATTGGCTCACCGCTTTCATAATCAGACAAATGATAAATATCAACTTTTTTCTTTTCTGTTCTAAGAATAGTCAATGTCTTTGCACGTTTATAAGGATTTTTTTGCACAGGGCAATCAAAAGAAACCTTATATACCGATTCTTCTGTAGCATTTAGTTCATCTTGCAACCATTTTAGATACCACTGTTCCGTTTCTCCTTCAACACTGAAGTAATACTTTTTCGTTGATTTGCGATTAGCCATAATCACACCTCTCCTTCGTCTGCTAGAATTTCCTCAAAGATTGGTGTGAAGTCAATATCTTTAATTGCTCCGTATTGGCTAATGAAATAATTTTTCATATAATCTTCATGCTTCCGGACACCTTTTTCTCCTGTGGTTCCGAAATCAGATAACGCATATAGAGTGCTGTAATGGCTCTCGTCTTCACGCTCCACGAATTTAATTTCATCTCTTCTAAAAAGATTAGAATTCAAAAAAATCGGGTTATGGGTATTGAAGATAAGTTGTGCATGATGAATATTAATATCATCATTATGAAAAACATTAATAATACTCATTAATGCCATTGGATGGATAGACGCATCAAATTCATCGACTACCAGGGTCCCGCCAGTCTGTATTGCTCGGATAACTAATGGGAACATATTGATAAAACGAATTGTGCCATATGACTCAAATTGTTCAGCCGCCATAACGGCGCTTTTTTTATCCTTAACGTTCTTAAAGAAAGAACACAATTTCGCCTCGGAGTCATCTTCACCAACGACATAACCAACAGCGTTTGAATTGATTCCGAATAGCTTTGCGGCTTCATCAGTCGTTTTCACTACATAAACAGCTTTTTTCTGTGGGTCGGCAAACCGCTTAATCAGTTGCATTGAATCAGCACGATAAATGACCATAAACTTATTGGCAAACCAATCAGTTACCATCTTCACAAAAGACTGAGAAAAAATTATTTTGAAACCATTGGTCAAAAACAGCTCTTCTTGATTTATGCTATTTGTAGCAATCTCTTCGATTTTTTTCCCGTTCTGCTCTATTGAATCCGAGAGATATTCTTTGATAACTTTTAAATTATCGAAAGTCAACTTTTCTTTACGTTTAAAAACACTGTCTCCGTTAACAACTAACTCTTCGGATATAATGCTTCTCTTATACTCATCATCGAGGAACAGTCCTAGATCAATACTAATTGCGTATTGAATGCGAAATCCATTCTCTAAAAAGTCAACAGAAAAATCCACTGGTTGCGGAGTGAGTGTCTTGTTATTTGGAATGAGTTCCAATGCTGATGATGCTGGGTTAGGGGATGTCTTTTCTTCGGAATTTTTGATATTGCCTCGCAAAACGATGGCCCGAAAAACATCCATGGCCCCGATGATATTTGTTTTACCAGCTGCATTCGGGCCATAAATCACTGAGGAACACAAACCTTTAATAGTCTTTCCTTTTACGTTTTCTTTTAATAAACTATAATCAAGTCCCGATTGTTTTGGCGCAGCAATCATTGAGAATCTAGCATCCTCAGCAAAAGACTTGTAATTCTTTGTTTTAAATTCTAGCAACATATAAATTTCCTCCATTCTGCAAATACATTGCAAAATCATATTATAATTATATGCATATTATGCTCAAAAGTCAACTGGTCTATTCTTGTTTTGCTTATTTATTGCAAAATGAATTTTATTTATCGCTGACTAAAAAATCCTACTGGTATCATACCGGTAGGATTTTAATAGTAAAATTCCCTTCCAAATCAAAAACTCTTTACTATCAGACATTTGACCTGTTCCCACGCACACACCGAAATCCAAAAAATATCTATCCTGTTCTCTCACCAAGCCCCAAAAACGCAAAACATCTATCCTGTCCTGTCGTGAAAGCCCGTTATCAATCCTGTCCTCTCGCGAACGGAATCTCACCGAATGGACTTATTCCCATGAGCAAGTAAAACAACGCTCTGAATGTACAGCTTGAAAATCGCAAAACTACAGAAACGGCTTATTTACTGGGCTTTTCGCACATTCAGTCTTTTTCCCGCGACATCAATACTACCGTCTCAACGTGGCTTGTTCTGGGAAACAGATCCACAGGAGTGGCGCTATGCGCCTGAAAGCCCCGCTCTTCAAGCAGCGCTAAGTCCCGGGCCAGCGTGGCCGGGTTGCAGGAGACATAGATCAGCTTTTTAGGCGCGATTTTTTCCAGCGCGTCCAGCGCGGCGCGGTCACAGCCCTTGCGGGGCGGATCCACCACCACCAAATCGAATTGCTCATCATTCTGCGCAAAGCGGGCGGCCGCCGCAGTGGCGTCGGCGCAGAAAAAGCGGGCGTTTGACACCCCATTGAGCCGGGCATTTTCTTTGGCGTTTTCCACCGCCTCCCGCACAATTTCCACCCCGACCAGCTCCCGGCACTGATCGGCCAGCGAAAGGCCGATGGTGCCGATGCCGCAATAAAGATCCAACACCCGCTCCCGACCGGTGAGCGCCGCCAGGCGCCGCACCTCTTCATAAAGCACCATAGTCTGCTTGTGGTTCACCTGATAAAAGGACGCAGGCGCGATGCGATAGCGCTTGCCCAGCAACAAATCTTCAATAAATCCCGGTCCCAGCAGCGTTTCGGTTTTGTTGCTCAGCACCACGTTGGTGTTGCGGTCGTTATAATTGACACAAACGGTTTTAACCGCGGGAAAAGCTGCCTGCACGGCCGCCGCATATGCTTTTCCGGCAGGGAAAGTCTGCACGTTTACCACCAGACAGACCATCAATTCCCCGGTCTCTTCCCCAAAGCGCAGATAAAGGTGGCGCACCGTGCCCGTATAGGTTGCCTCTTCATAGGCGGAAATGCCGTTTTGGACCATAAAATCCAGCGTCCATTCCAAAACCCGGTTGAATTGTTCAGGCTGGATCTGACAGGGCGCGCCGGTGACCAGCCCATGGCTGCCGGGCGCGTAAAAGCCGCCCTGCGGACGCCCTGCCACCTGACGAATCGGAAATTGAGCCTTGTTGCGATACCCGCAGAGAGACGGCGCGCCCAACAGAGGAAGCACCGGCACCGATAGCCTGCCGATCCGCTCCAACTGCTGGCGCACCCGGTTTTCTTTCAGCCGCCGCTCCTCTAAATAGGATAAGTGCCAAAAGGCGCACCCGCCGCAGCGCTTGGCCAGCGGGCAATCTTCCTCCCGGCGCTCCGGAGATGCGCGCAGCAGCCGCAACAGCTTGCCATAGCCGAAGCGCTTGCCGGCTTTGACCACCAACACTTCCGCCTGCTCCCCGGCAATGGTGCCCGGCACAAAAAGCACATAGCCCTGATGGCGGGCGATGCCAAAGCCCTCTTCCGTATAATCTTCCATTGTCACTGTTACACAATTATTTTTTTCCATGATTTTATTTTACCATCTTTATTGTTTCTGCGCAACGGGTGTTTTAAAAACGTTCAAAATTAACCGTTTACTTTCCGGCGGAGGAATGATATACTAATTTTATCATGACCGATAAAAGGAGTACGAATCTTGTGAAAAAAGGAATCCGCGTTCTTGCGGGCGGGCTGGTGCTGGGAATGACCCTCTTTCTGCTCTGCGCCTGCGGGAAGAAGAATGCCTATGCGATGAAGGTCGGCGACCAGACCGTCTCGGAAAACGACTATTACCGCAATGTGCTGACCTTGCGCACCAATTATCTTTCATCCCTGAAGGAAGACGATTCCGTCTCGCTCTGGACCGACAAAATGGACGATGGCTCCACCATGTCAGACGTTTTTGTCAACTATCTCAATGACTATTTGATCGATCAGAAACTTTATTCTGTGCAATTCGATCAGCTGGGGCTTTCCTTCTCGGATACCGAAGAACAGACCATCAACAAGGCGCTGTCCGAAGCGGTGGAAAACGCGGGCGGCATGAGTACCTTTACGCAAAAGCTTTCTGACTCCAACTATACCTACGATGAATATCTGGAGGAGGTTTACGACTCCGCCAAAAAGAGCAAGGTGCTGGCCTATTATTACGGCGAAGATGACGGCGTAACGCCGGTGCCGGTGCAGGATGTGAAGGATTACTATAATGTGCACAATGCCCGGGTAAAGCTTGCTTTTATTTTGAAAATTGATAAAGATACCAGGGAAGCCTTAAGCGACGAAGCGTTGGCGGCCGCAAAGCAGAAAGCGGCGGATGCCTATACGGCGGCAACGGCGCCCAGCGACACCGATCGATTTGAGGATGTGATCAGCCTTTACAGCGACGATACCTCCACCTTGGGAGACGGCGTTGTCATTGCTGAAAGCAGCGGCTATGACGACACGCTGACCAGCACGGCCCTGTCCATGGAAGTGGGCGATGTAAAGCAAATTGAAATAACCAACGGATATGTCATCATCAAGCGGTATGACGGCACGGCCGACAGCGTTTTCACCGCAACCATCCGGCAGGCGGCGCTGGAAGAAATGAAGGCAGACGATATTTCCGCTATGCTGGATCGCTGGAAAGCAAACACCACCGTTAAAATCAACACCAAAATTACTAAAAAATATCTGCCGGAAAAGCTGGTAGAGCAGTCATAAAAAGAGGCGCCTTGAATTTTTTCAAGGTGCCTCTTTTTGCGGCTACGGCAATGGTGCTGTCCATTCCAGAATGCCGATCAGCAGCAGCCCGCCGCCTAAAATACAAAGTGCCGCCTGCAGCCCCAGAGAAGTGGACACGAGGCTCCAAAGCAGCGCTCCTACCGGAATCGCACCCACCGTGGTAACGGTATATAGGCCCATCACCCCGGTGATTTCCTCTGTGCGCGCGGCGCGGGACAGCAAAAAAACGGCGGTCGCAAAGAACCAAAAATCCAAAATCCCATAAAGTAATATACAGAAGCTCCTCCAGAAAATGCCCGGCAGCTGCGCCATTGCGATATTCAGCAGCCCCATGCCGGGCGGGAAAAGCGCGAGCGGCAGCGGGGAGCGCGCCTTGGCTTTCAGAAAGAACCCGATCAGCGCGCCCGCACCCAGCAGCCCCATGGCAATGCCATAGGAAGCGCTGCCCAAGCCCTCCGCCCGCACCAGGGAGACAAAGGTCACGTTATAATTCGCGCCAAGAAACGCCACCAAAAAAATCCGGATCAGCAGCGGCATCCACTTTTTTAAAGCGGGTTCTCCCTGCGGGGAGGGCTGAGGAATTCTTAAAAACAGCAGCAATACGACCGAGGGGAGAAACGACAGAAAATTCACCAAGAAGGGCACAGCGGCGCCAAACCGCTGATAAAGAATTCCTCCCGCAATCGGGCCCACACCCCGCGCCCCATAGGTAATCACGGTGAGCAGCGCGGTTCCCTTGGAAAGATTTTTTGCCATTCTGCGGGGCAGACCTTGATAAAGAGGCGTCTGAAATGCGCGTACCACGCCCCAAAGCGCGCCGAACCAAAGCAAAAACGGGTAGGTCAGCCAATCAAAACGGGCAGAGAGCCACAGCACCAGCGACAACAAGGCCAAAACCAGCTCGCTGCCGACCAAATACGCTTTCTGCGGCCGCCGGTCCAGCCATCGCCCAAACGGATAAGAAAGCAGCGCCACCGGCAGATAGCAGGCAATCAGGTACGCACTCAGGCTGTAAATCCCGCCGCCCAACTCCGCTGCCACCCAGGACAGCACCAGCGTCTGCACAAAACCGCCGGTCAACGAGCAAGCCTGCGCGATCAATAATAATGAAAACAAAGCCACACCACCTCTTTATCGGTAGTATGGCTTTCCTTTATTAATCTATTCTGCCGGTCAGGTGCCCGATTTTTTGCAGAGAACCGAAGGATTGCTGCCGCAGCGCTTCGTAAGCAATTACGGCCACCGCGTTGGACAAATTCAGGCTTCTGGCTCCTTCGATCATCGGAATGCGGATGCAGCTGCCCGGATGCTGCTTTAAAATCCGCTCCGGCAGGCCGCGGGATTCCGGCCCAAAAAGAAAAAACAGGTCTTCCTCGGTCTGATAATTCATTTCGCTGTATGGCTGCGCACCCTTGGTGGTACAATAATAAAAACGCCCGCGGCCGGCCGCCGATTTTAAAAATTCTTTATAGCCTTCGTGCACCGTCAAACGCAAAAACTGCCAATAATCCAGCCCGGCCCGGCGCACAGCCTTTTCGCTGATATCAAATCCCAGCGGCTTTATCAGATGCAGCGCCAGCCCCGCCGCGGCACAGGTTCTGGAAATATTTCCGGTGTTTTGAGGAATTTCCGGCTCCACCAGCACAATATGTATCATAAGACCCTTCCTTTTTATCAGCGTTCCCCCAAATGATACCATACTAACCGTTATTTTTCAATCATATAATGAAAGAGGTTCGTTTTGTCAATAATGGTTATCAAAGGAGTGTGATTACCATGGAACGATTTTCGAAACTGGCGGCCCACGCTTTAGAGAGAAGCTTAAATCTTGCGGAAGAATTAGGACACACCTATCTGGGCAGTGAGCATCTGCTTTTCGGCCTTCTAAAAGAAAGCGAGGGCGTTGCCTCACGGCTGATGATTTCCAAAGGAATCACCGCCGATAAAATCAGCGGGAAAATGGAGCAGTTGATCGGAACCGGATCCCCAACGTTGCTTTCCATCAATGATATGACGCCAAGACTGGAAGGAATTATTACAAAAGCAGGCGAAATTGCCCATCGGTTCGGATTTTCCGTGGTCGGCACGGATCACCTGTTGATGGCTCTGTGCGAAACGCCGGAGGCGGTGGGGTATAAGCTGCTCTCAGAGATCGGCTGCGACCCCAAAAAGCTCTCCCTTTCCCTGCAAGAGCGCATGGGGCTGACCGACCTGCCGCTTCAAGCAGACAAAACCAAGACCCGCCCCGGAAAAAGCATGGTCAAATATGCAATCAATCTGACCAAAGAAGGCGTTATGAACCACCATCACCCTCTGATCGGCCGGGAAAAAGAGTTGCAGGCCTTGATGAGCATTCTGGTCCGGCGCAACAAAAACAATCCCTGCCTGATCGGCGAGCCGGGCGTCGGGAAAACCGTGATTGTTGAGGGCCTTGCTCAGCGCATTATTTTAGGGCAGGTTCCGCCGGCACTCCGGGAGGTGCAGATTCAAATGCTGGACCTCACCGCGATGATCGCCGGCACCAAATACCGCGGCGAATTTGAAGAGCGCCTGAAAGCGCTGATTGACGAGGCGGAAAAAGACCCCAATATGGTGCTTTTTATCGACGAGATGCACATTATGGTTGGCGCCGGCGCCGCAGAAGGCGCCATTGATGCCGCCAATATTTTGAAACCGGCTCTGGCCCGGGGCAAAATCAAGGTGATCGGCGCCACCACCCTAGAGGAATACCGTAAACACATTGAAAAGGACGGCGCTTTGGAACGACGCTTCGCACCGATCATGGTGGAGGAGCCTTCCGAAGAAGAGACTCTGGCCATTCTGCATGGCATCCAGCCTTCTCTGGAAGAGCACCACAGCGTTAAATATCCAGATGAAACACTGGAAGCGGCTGTGCGTCTATCCATACGGTTTATGGGCGACCGTTTTCTGCCGGATAAGGCCATCGACCTTCTGGATGAGGCGGGCGCCAAGGAGCAGCTGCGGGCCTATACAGACAAAGAAGAGGACCGGCGCACTAAAATTGTGCAGAAACAAATCGAGCTGGAGCGCCTGATGCGCGCCCGCCAATTCCCCGCCGCTCTGGCGATCCGGGAGGAACTGGAGCAGCTGCAGGTTCTGGAGGACCGGGAGGGAGCACGCCCGCAAGGATTGATCACTCCCGCAAAAATATCCGCGCTGGTGTCGGAAAAAACCGGCGTTCCGCTGGAAGAAGGCGATTTTGCCGGAGATTCCTTGCTACGGGGACTGGAGAACCGGCTGAATGCGCAGCTGATCGGGCAGCAGGAAGGCGTGCATGCGCTGTGCTCCGCCCTGCTGCGGTCCCGTACTGGCGTGTCCGATCCCAACCGGCCCAGCTGTACCCTGCTTTTCTGCGGACCTACCGGCGTGGGAAAAACCCAATTATGCAAGCAGCTGGCCAAGGAGCTTTTCGGCCGGGAAGATGCCTTGATTAAATATGATATGGGGGAATATATGGAGCCCCACACCGTGTCCCGCCTGATTGGCTCCCCGCCCGGTTATGTGGGCTTTGATCAGGGCGGCGGGCTGGTCAGCCGGGTTCGGGCGCATCCTTATTGCATTGTGGTATTCGATGAAATCGAGAAAGCCCATCCGGATGTGCTAAACGTTCTTTTGAGCGTGTTGGACGAAGGAAGGCTGACCGATGGGCAGGGGAAAACCGCCAATTTCCGCAACGCATTGATCATTCTCACCTCTAATCTGGGCACCGCCTCTCTGCAGAATGATCCTTTGGGCTTTGGGGATCAAAAATTTCCGGAGCTGGCCAAAACGGTCCGCCGGGCGGTCACCACGACCTTGCGCCCGGAATTTGTGAATCGTCTGGATGAAATCGTGGTCTTCCGTTCTCTGGATCCACCCGCATTAGAGCAGATTGCAGCGCTTCAGCTTCAACGACTGGAGCAGCGGCTGGAGAAACACGGCTTTATGGTGCATTTCGGAGAGGACGTTGCCCGGGAGGTTGCGGTCAAGGGCTATGACCGCCGTTACGGCGCCCGCTCCATCAATCGGATCGTTGAGAAAGAGGTTGGCGGCATGCTGGCAGAACAAATCATGGAAGGGACCTTGCCGGAAGGCGTGCTGCACGCCGACGCGCTTTGGGATGCCCTCGCACAAAAAACGTAACCGAACCGTGAATCTTTTTCCATTTTATTGACTTCTTCATTCAAAAGCTTTACAATAAAGATAATCTGGAAAAACCCAAAATTACAGGAGGTTTTAAATATGGTTAATCGTATTGTGTTAAACGGCATTTCCTATCATGGTGCCGGCGCCATTCAGGAGATCGGCTCGGTATTAAAAGACAAGGGCTTTAAAAAGGCTTTCATCTGCTCAGATCATACCTTGGTGGAACACGGTGTGACCGGAAAAGTTTTAGAGGTTTTGAATGCCGCCGGCTTTCCTTATACCCTGTTTTCCGACATCAAGCCGAATCCCACCATTAAAAATGTGCAGGACGGGGTCAAGGCTTTCTCGGAGAGCGGCGCAGACTGTATCGTCACAGTAGGAGGCGGTTCCTCTATGGATACCGCGAAAGCCATAGGGATCATTGTCAATAATCCGGAATTTGCGGACGTGCGCTCTTTGGAAGGAGTTGCTCCCACCAAAAAGAAGGCGGTGTTCACGATTGCCGTTCCCACCACTGCGGGAACAGCAGCAGAGGTAACCATCAACTATGTGATTACCGACGAAGATAAAAACCGCAAATTTGTATGTGTGGATGTCAATGATATTCCCGATATCGCGATTGTGGATCCCGATATGATGAGCAGTATGCCCAAAGGGCTGACTGCTGCCACCGGAATGGACGCCCTCACCCACGCCATTGAAGGCTTTACCACCAAAGGGGCCTGGGAGATGACCGATATGTTCCATCTGAAGGCCATCGAAATCATTTCCAAGAGCCTGCGGGCCGCGGTAGAAAATAAGCCAGAAGGCCGGGAAGGCATGGCGCTTGGCCAGTATATCGCAGGGATGGGCTTTTCCAATGTCGGGCTTGGTATTGTGCACAGTATGGCGCATCCTTTGGGCGCGGTATATGATACCCCGCACGGCGTTGCCAACGCGATTATTCTCCCCACCGTTATGGAGTACAACGCACCGAACACCGGCGACAAATACCGTTATATTGCCGCCGCAATGGGGGTGGAAGGAACCGAAAAGATGAGCGTGGAAGAATATCGCAAGGCCGCGGTTGACGCAGTGAAAAAGCTTTCTGCAGATGTTGGAATTCCTGCCGATCTGAGCGAGATCGTCAAAGAAAAAGATCTGGACTTTTTGGCAGAATCCGCTTTCGCCGACGCTTGCCGCCCCGGGAATCCACGGGATACCAGCGCAGAGGAAATCAAGGCGCTCTATCGCTCTTTGCTATAAAAAAGAAAACGCCCCGGTTTTAAAACCGGGGCGTTCCGGCTATCCGGCCACAGGCCGCCCCTTTCCGGCGGCACACAGATAACCGGCTTCTCTTTCTTTAGAAGCCCGAAACTCTTTTGATATTGAGGACCGTCATGAACCCTTTTTTGATTACCGGACTTTTCGCCTCCTGCTTCTTTTGCATTTGGCTCTATCTGATCGCGCCCCGACGACAAAGCCCGGTTGCTTTCCGGCAGCTTCAGGGATGGAAATATGCCCATCGCGGCCTGCATGACCGCACAAAAGGGGTGCCGGAAAATTCCCTTTTGGCCTTTCAACACGCGAAAGAACAGGGCTTTGCCATTGAACTGGACGTGCATCTGAGCAAAGACGGCCGTCTTGTGGTAGAGCATGACGACAACCTTTTGCGCCCCTGCGGAATCCAGGGCACCATAGAAGACATGCCTTGGTCTAAGCTCCAAAACTGCCGCCTGGAAGGAACCGACCAACGCCTTCCGCTGCTGGAAGAGGTTTTGGCCCTGATTGACGGCGCCGTGCCGCTGCTGATTGAGGCGAAGGTCTTCCGGGGAAATCAGAAGCTGCTGTGTCCTGCTCTTTGGCGCGCGCTTTCTTGCTATCATGGGCCTTATTGCGTGGAGTCCTTTGATCCGCGGGCACTTTTTTGGTTTCGCCGGAACGCCCCCACGCTGGTGCGCGGCCAGCTGGCGGCTTATGTGCGAAAAGATGGCGCGAAGATTGCGCCGATCATAGATTTTGTGTTGCGAAATCTCTTGGTCAATGTGCTCTCCCGCCCGGATTTTATCTCCTATAATTATCTGGACCGCCATAATCTTTCCTTCTGGATGTGCCGCCATCTGTTCCATGCGCCGATTTTTTTCTGGACCATCCGCAGTGCAGAGGGTGCGCATCTGGCTTCCCTTGCAAAAGCTTCGCCAATTTTTGAGGAGATCAACTTATAAAATAAAAAACAAAGCTTCACCTAAACAGTGAAGCTCCGTTTTTCTTATTCATTCCATTGCCGCAGCGGGGTTCCAAATGCGTCGGTAGTCCGATCCCCCACCAAAATCTGCACGCCTTCAATAAAGCCCCAAAGCCCTGCCAGCATCGGAGCCAACACCGGCGCGATTGCCGCCGGCAGCAGCTTTCCGCCAACGGAGCTGTAAACAACAAGCGTAATGACCAGCTGACCAATGGCTTTCCCGGTATGACCCAGATAAAAGTTATGCACACCGAAAGCACCCAAAACGATCCCGTAAACAGCCGCCGCATAACGGGAACGTGCTTTGTGCGGTTTCATGGCGGGCCGAGGTGGCTCCGGCATCCCCGCAGGCGCACCGCAGCGGGCGCAATACATGGTTCCCGGAATTAATTTTTCTCCGCATTTTTCGCAAAAACCGATCCCCATCCCGCGGGGGCAGCCGCAAGAGGCGCAGCCGCTCATGCTGTCTTCCAGCCTATGACCGCAATTTCTGCAATAGGACATAGTTCCATCTCCTTATCCTTCTTTGTCTTTGCTTTTATTTTAACACCTGCCTATGTCTTTTTCAAGAAAAGAAACCATGAAATGTTTGTGAATAATGTAAGAACATCTCTCCCAATCTGCAATAAGGAGCAAATCTGATGAAATACACCATTCTTCCTTGGATCAACGGCCTATCCGCCGGATACATCATTTTAGGTGCGATGGGGCTTTTGATCGCCTACAATTTATTTGAATACTTTTTTAAACAGCACAACTATTCCATGCGCCGCGGCACCCTTGCAATAATCGGCAATACTGTTTGGCCCTTTTTCCTGAATGTGGCAATGGACGCGCTTTTTTATTGGTATTGGGCGCTTCCCATGAACGCGGTTTCCGCGCTGGTTTTTTATGTAATCATTCGCGGAGAACTGAAAACCGCGTTGGAGGATGAGCGAGAGGGCGGCTATGGGTTATCTCCGGCCTTGCGCAAAATTCGTATGGAGCAGTTTGCCGATCTTTCGATTGAAGAGCAGATGGCATACAAAGACAGGGTCCGGCCGCAGCGTTTTTTTTGGTGGCTTTACTTTCCGGCGCTGATCATTCTTCCGTTTCTGAGCATTTTGCTTTTGGAGCTTTTGGGTGTTGGCGATTATCTGTTTTTTGTGGTGCAGTTGAGCCCCACATAAAAAAGCGGGGGTTTTAAAACCCCCGCTTTTTATATGCTTACAGGCTCTGCTCTGCTTTCTCAATCAACTTCTTGGTCATCTGACCACCGACGTGACCGGCCTGAGCGGAAGTCAAGTCACCATTATAGCCCTGCTTCAGGTCCACCCCGATTTCACGGGCGACCTCAAACTTCATCTTATCCAGACCCGCTTTCGCGTTGCTCTTCGTAGAATTATCCATTTCATTTTCACCTCCTTTTAAGGTTTACACTAGTATTTTAGGCGAAAAAAAGCGAATAATTCAGGTAACTTTTACTAATTAAAAATGGTCTCCTTTTGTTTGAAAAGCTGTTCAACGCGCTTTCGCACCGGCGAATTCAGCGTTGTTTGCAAATAAGGATCATATTGCAGCATCCGCTGCGCACAAGCGTTGGAAAGTGTCAGCAGCTCCAGATTTCGCGCCATATCGGCAAAGTGCATTTTCGGCAGCCCATGCTGCTGATCGCCGAAAAAGTCGCCGGGGCCTCTTAATTCCAGATCTTTTTGCGCAATAGCAAAGCCATCTATGGTCCTGCAGAAATCGTGTAACCGTTCCAGCGTTTTTTCATTTTTACTGTCGCTGATCAAAATACAATAAGATTGCCGGGTTCCCCTTCCGACCCGCCCGCGCAGCTGATGCAGCTGCGAAAGCCCGAACCGCTCTGCATTCAACAGCATCATGACCGTTGCAGAAGGCACATTGATCCCCACCTCAATGACTGTTGTTGATACCAGAATCCCGGCACTGCCTGCCGAAAAACGCGCCATGGCCTTTTCTTTTTTTGCCGCATTCATTTTTCCGTGTACCAGCTCCACCCGATCTCCATAGCGTGCCTGTAAGCGGGCAAACAGCGTTTCGGCGCTTTTTAAATCCGCGTTCTCGCTTTCTTCAACCAACGGACACACCAAATAAATTTGACCGCCGGCTGCAAGCTGCCGCTCTATAAAAGCATCGATCCGCTCCTGATATCCGGAATCTACCAAAAAGGTTTTTACCTCCTGCCTGCCTGCAGGCTTTTCCTCTAAAACGGATAAAGCCAGGTCTCCCCAAACCATCAGCGCCATGGTGCGCGGAATCGGGGTGGCGGACATGACCAGCACATGCGGTTTATGGCCTTTCTCCGCAAGGGACGCGCGCTGGCGCACGCCAAAACGATGCTGCTCGTCTGCAATGACCAGCCCCAGAGAGCGAAATTGCACTTTTTTTTGCAGCAGCGCATGCGTGCCGATCACCAATTGAATGGTGCCTTCTTCCAGCGCCCTGTAAATTTCCTCTTTTTCCCCGGCACGCAAAGAACCCACCAAAAGCCCGGTGCGATATCCCATCTTTTCAAACAATGTGGAAAAATAGGCGGCATGCTGCCTTGCCAGAAGCTCTGTCGGCGCCATGATCGCAGCCTGATAGCCGGCCTGCAGTGCCGCTGCCGCCGCCTCTCCCGCCACATAGGTTTTTCCGCTGCCAACATCTCCCTGGAGCAGACGGTTCATCACAAAGTCCTTTCCCATATCCGCAAGAATCTCCGCTACTGCCTGTTCCTGGGCTTTTGTGGGTGTAAACGGCTGCAGTGCCTGAAAGCGCACATCTCTTTTTTCTGCCGGAAAAGAATTCTTTTCGCGGTCCCGCCCAGAAAAAAGTTTCAACCCCAGTTGAAAATACAGCAGCTCCTCAAAGATCAGCCGCCGCCTGCTCTGCACGATATCTTCTTCTGTTTTCGGGAAATGCAGCTTGTTCAAAGCCTGCTCCAAAGAAATCAGCCGATATTTTTTCAGCAGCGCTTCCGGCAGCGGATCTTCCATGGCCGTTTTGCAACGCTGCAACGCCTCTTTAGTCCACTGCCGCAGCAAATTTTGTGTCAGCCCATCCGATAGCGGATACACCGGAAAAATGCCGGGAGGCGCTTCTCCTTCCCGAAGCGGTGTGATCTGTGGCGCGGTCATATGAAGCAGCATCTTCGGATCCATACGTCCGTAAAAATGATAGCGCTGCTCGGTCTGCAGCTTATATCGGATATAGGGATTATTGAAAAAAGTCACCGTCATTCTTCCGCTGTCATCCCCGACTAAAACCTCTGTGATCAGCCGCCCACCATAGATCCTTTTTTCCACCGGAGGAGACAGAATCGTTGCCACCACACTCACCGCCTCTCCCATATGACCGCTGAGCTGATCGATGGGCACGATCCTTGCGTGATCCTCATAACGGCGAGGGACTAAAACTAAAAAATCTTCCGCCGCAAAAACACCGATCTTCTGCAGCTGCGATATCCGTTTGGGCCCGATCCCCTTCCATTGAGAAAGCGGGGTTTTCATCAGCACATCCCTCCCTTTTCTTTTACTATACAGGAAACGGATTGGTTTTGCAAATATTTCTTGTCTTCTAAATGAAAATAAGATAGAATACATTTATAAAGGAAGTGCGTATGGATGAAAAATTTACTAATTACCGGCGGTACCGGCGCCATTGGCAGCATGACTGCTTACACGGCAGTGCGTAGCGGCTATCAAGTGGCTCTGGCCTATCATCAGAATCACCGTGCGGCGCAGCGTCTTCTGGAAGATCTTACCGCTCTGGGCGGCAGAGCGAAAGCCTTTTCCGGCGATCTGACCTTAGAAGAAGATCGGCGGCGTCTTGTGGAAGAGGCGCACGCCTTCTTCGGCCCGGTTCACTTTTTGGTGAATAATTTCGGCGTGGCCCATTATCAATCTTTCCCCGAAGAGACCCTGCAGGGGATGGAACAGACACTCCAGCAGAATTTGCTGGCCCACATGGCACTCACCCGCCTTATTTTACCCGAAATGTTAAGGGATCATCGAGGCGCGATTGTCAATATTTCCTCCGTGTGGGGCCAAACCGGCGGCTCCTGTGAGGTCAGTTACTCTGCTGCAAAGGCGGGGCTGATCGGCTTTACAAAGGCGCTGGCAAAAGAAGTGGCGCCTTCCGGTGTCACCGTCAACTGCGTGGCGCCCGGATGTGTGGAAAGCGCCATGCTGGAGCAGCTGGACCGGGATCGCCTGCGGGAAATGATCCCAACCGGCCGTCTTTGCTCCGGGCTGGACATCGCGCGCTGTATTCTTTTTATGGGCGAGCAGGAACAGGTTACCGGTCAGGTGCTGGCACCAAACGGCGGCATGTATCTTTGATGTATAAAAAGGGGTCGTTTAATGTGGCTAACGGCCCTATTTTTTATGCAAAGGAGTCCGCCTTATGCACTTTTTTTCATTGGAACAGCTGGCAAATCTGATCTGGGGGCCCGGCATGCTGGCCCTCATTTTAGGCACCGGCATTTATTTCACAATCGGTACCCGTGGACTGCCGGTTACCAAATTGGGGCTGGCTTTTCGTCTGGTGCTGCAGAAGCCCAAAAACGCAGAGGGCGATGTTTCCGGTTTTTCCGCGTTATGCACCTCCCTTGCCGCCACCCTTGGAACAGGAAATATTATTGGCGTGGCCACTGCGATTGCTGCCGGCGGGCCCGGCGCTTTGTTTTGGATGCAGCTTTCCGCCGTTTTTGGGATGGCCACGAAATATGCCGAATGCTTTTTAGCCGTGCGCTATCGCACCCGCGGAAAAGATCAAACTTTTTTGGGCGGGCCTTTTTTTTATTTGGAAAAGGGTCTTCATAAACCTTGGCTGGCCCGCGTTTTCGCCGCTTCCTGTGTGCTGGCTTGCCTGATCAGCATGGGCACCACCTCTCAGATCAACGGCATTGTGGCCGCAGCAGAGGAATTTTTTGACCCCATGCGACAAACCACCGTTTTAAACTGGAGCGGCGGTTCGGTCACTTTGCCGGTTATGTGTGCCGCCATTCTCACCACCCTTATCGTGGGTCTGGTGCTATCCGGCGGGATTCACCGCATCGCAAAAGTCGCCACGGTTTTAGTGCCCTTTATGGGCGGCTTATACACATTTTTGGTTCTTTGGCTGCTGTTTTTATATGCCCCCGCATTGCCGCAAGCGGCCATGCTGATTTTGAAAAGCGCTTTTGCACCAACGGCGGCATTGGGCGCCATGACCGGAATCACTTTACAAAAAGCCATGCGCTATGGTCTTGGGCGCGGCGTTTTCACCAATGAATCCGGCATGGGCAGTGATCCCATTGCGGCGGCAACCGCAGAAACTGACAGCCCGGTGCGGCAAGGACTAATTGCTATTTTGGGCCCTTTTATTGACACGATTTTCATGTGTTCCCTGACAGGCTTTGCCGTTTTGGTCACCGGTGTGTGGCAGGACATCGGTTTACCCGGTTCCAAGGTCACCCTATATGCATTGAAAAATCTGCCTATTCCGGCCTCTTTTCTTTCTTTTATTTACATGCTTTGCTTGGTGTTTTTTTCCTTTTCTGCCATAATTGGCTGGAGTTTTTTTGGGGAGCAGAGCTTGCGTTACCTGTTTCCGCATTGGAAAAACCGGTCCCGGTGGTTTCACGCCCTCTTTTTGTTGCTTTTATTTTTCGGTTCTTTTCTTTCTACGGATATGGTGTGGAGCCTTGCAGATATTTTTTGCGGATTGATGGCTATTCCAAATCTGATTGGCCTCCTTGGCCTCAGCGGTCAGGTTTTCCAGGAGACCCGCCGTTTTTTTGCAGGAACGTCTTTTAAAAAACAAAAGAAGCTTTAAATCGAATTCCATAATCGTGCCCATTGGGCAAATCCCCCCCTACCTCCAGACTTCCTTATTCCATAAAATTTTTCGTTTTTTACTTTTTATAAAGAAACGGCCTTCGCAAAAGCGAAGGCCGTTTCTTATTTCTTATTAGTTTCCATCAACCGTACGGTACAGCACCGCAGCCACTTCATTTCTGGTAATATAATCGTCGGGCTTAATGGCGCTTCCGTCTCCGTTCATAATCCCCATGGAAACGGCCGTATAGATCCCCGGGATCGCCCACGTTGCCACGTTTCCTGCATCGGAAAAGGCGCGGGCATTAAAATCGCTGTCGATTTTCCCCTTATTTGCCGCATAATACGCATCTACATTTTTTCCATAGACGTTCAGGCAAACCACGTTCATCAATACGCGGATAAACTCGCTGCGGGTGGAATTATTATTTCCGTTGAAAACATACCCCGTAACATTGCCCGCCGTGTCCGTGACCGCATAGCCGCTGACAAGGCCCATTTTATAGGCGGCTTTCACATAGCTCTCAGCCCAATCGGCGATGGAATCGCTGAACGGGAGCCGCACATTGGCAAACATCTCTTTGTTCAGCCCCATCAGGCGCACCAGGATGGTTGCCATCTCATTTCTGGTCAGGTTGGCATCCCCTCTGAAGGCGCTGTTTTCATCGCCCCTCAAGAGGCCATATCCTTTGCTGTTCAGGCCCTGCACATATTGCTGTGCCCAAGCAGTAATGGAATCGGAATAGGTGTATGCTCTCGGTGCACGAATTATCAGGTTATACCCATGCTTCTCGGAGCCCTTTGTTGCTTCCACATAAAGTCTGGTATAGCCTGCATCCAAATTAATAATTTGCTCGATGCTGGTTTCCACCTTTTTGTTAACATCGGAATAAAGATGAACTTCATATCCGTTGTATCCGATCACTTTCAGGAAAAACTGGGTTGTATTCTGATCTAAATTCACCGTGATTTCGGAAGCACTGTTGCTAAAGGCATTTGCCCCGGTCACGCCGATATAATCGTTGCTCACCATTGGCTTATACACCACTCCGCCGTTGCCGCCGGAAAGATCAGCGGTCGTGTTGATGGTCAGCTGAGCCGGTGCGGAAAGGTGCACCCCATCTTCCGCAATAACCCTTATCCACACGTTGGTTGTGGCAGAAGTAAGCGTTAGATACGGATTGGTAATCTCCTGTGTGCAAGCAGCATCGCTATAAACTTTATAGGTTGAGGAAACGGAACTGGATGCATATACGAAGAACCGGGCGTAGTTGACATTGGCCACATAAATCCCATTGTTTGTCGTGGTATTATCAATTCCATACAATTCGCAAGCCGCATTCTTCGGCCGGGATGTTACCAGCTTCCAATTGGTCGTTGTCACCCCATCCTGTGCTGTTACCAGCATATTATAGGTCGTTTCGCCAGCCGCAACATTATTAATTTGATATCCCGTGCTATTACGTGTTAAAACAGATCCATAAATAGTATCTTTTAAAACCAGAGAAGCAAAGTCCGAAATAGAAACATCAAAATCAAGGGACGTTGCGGTGGATGGCAAGTCAATCCGCCAGGTTTTCGTGGCAAGATTGCTGGATACACTCATGCTGTCTGCGCTGACACCAAGAACATCCGTATGCGTGCTCTTGTTGCGGATCAGATATAAATCATACCGCTCTGTGATGCTGTTGCTATCCGTAACATCCATATAATAATGGTATTCGGTGCTGACTTGCGTCATTGGAACCGTGAACAAGCCCCCCACCCCATTGATCGCCGCGCCATTTGCCGCATTTTTCAATACGACGGTTGCGCCCGCAGAGACAGAAGGAGTGAAAAGAAAGCTCGGGTTATCATAGTTCAGCGTATAGGAATAAACATCCCTTGTGGTGGTTTGCCCTTCCACCCGCATGGCGGCATCCGGGGCAATCCCATATAGTTCAGAGGTTGGATTGGGGGCGCGGTTAATGATCAGCGTATAATCCTTTGTTGTTCTCTTATCAATAGACTGCAGAGAAACAATATAATAGGATGTTCTTGCTGTGCTGTCAACGGTGTAATTGGGAAGAACGGCCCCTTTTTCAAAATTGGCGTTGGATTGATAAATCGTCACGCTGTTCTTTGGATTACATTCAAATGCCAGTGTACTCGAATATTGGGTTGCGCCGACATTCATAGACATCGCTGTTCCACTCACCGTGATACCGGAAGACAACACATGAAAATCATCCGTAAATAATGCGGAGGATTTTTCAGTCATCGCCGCGTCAGTCCAGACCCACTGATCATAGACTTTATTGGTCCCGGGAATAATGTTTCCTGTGGTGGCAGACAAATCATTTAAATATAAGTTCCCGGTCATCTGAACCAGCGTGTCCTTGTGGTTGTTCACCCCAATCGCGGGGACTGCCTGATATTGAGCGCCGATATACGTATTGCCGGAAATTCGCAGATTGGTATTGTTCAGTGCATAGTCTCCATCTTTACTATTAGTCAGATCTGCCGTGGATGCATGGGAGATAATGGAGGTGCCCTTTATGAACAGATATTTGATACGAAGCGGATTGATGGCCCCGTTGACGGTGTTATAGGTGGAAACGAACGTGTTGTTATTAAACTCCACTAATTCATTGGTTCCGGCCATGGGAATTTCAAAGAGATCTCCCAACTGCTGATAGGTTTGCGTTCCGGTCACCTGCCTCATCGCCGTGGCATTATAGAAGGTATTATTGGAAATATTATACCGGAACGGTTCATTATTGGTTCCCGTCATCGCCTGAGACTGCGCTGTGTGCTGCAGCTGAATTTGAATCCCGCGGCCTGTGTCGGTCGGATACCGGGTGCACATGGAAAAGCCATCCGGATTCCAGAAGTGGGAATCCTTCAACTCAAAGGAAAAGCCCTGCCACTGCAGAGTATTGGTGTTATAAAACGCGCCACAGTCACTCTGTTGATAGGAGATGCCCTTGATCCGGATGGCACTGGCGTGACCCGAATAAAGCGCAAGATTTTTTTGACCGGTGATATAGCTGTTTGCCAAGTAGAGCTTCTTCTGGCAGGTATTGCCGGAGCCGCGGCCCCAGAACCGCAGCATTTCACAGTCTTGGGAATAGCCGTTGTTCATAATACAGTTCTGAACATATACGTTATGAATCCCCGCGCCGCTTGATGTGTCGGCAATAACTGCACCATAGCCCTGCAGCGTGAGCCCGTCAATCACATAGTTTTTCGTGCCGCTGGTCGTTGCGGTAATCGAGATCAGCTGAATCGTATCGGCAACATTTCCCGACCCGCTTCTTGCGTCAAAATCTTTTCCCCCCGGCAGCCAGAAGCGGGTTTCGTTCTTTGAATTGGAATCCAGCAGGCTGGGCAGATAGCGGGCGGGATTCAGGCCCCATTCCGCAGTGGGATCCGCAGACGGAACATTCGGATTGATCCCGGCATTGGCGCCCAGAAGAACGATGCCCCCCGTCAGCTTGATGGCTGTGGAATAAGTCCCGGCCGTCAGAATGCAGGTAGGAACTTTGATTCCGTCGTTTGCTGCCTGGGTATACACGGCAGCCACGCTGGTCAAATGCCGCGCCGGATTGTAATTCTCCGTTACGGTGGTCCCTCTGAAATAGAACGATACTGCGGCCGGTGCATTCGCCGTCGTATAGTTCCAGGAACTATTCACAATATAGACACCCTTCCTGGTCTGGTTGCTTGTTCCAACCAGTGTGTCATATGCAACAGAATAATACCCACTGTTAAAAGCCGTTTCATCATAAGTATACTGCGCAGACGCGATCACCGAAGTCATCGTCGCCACCATCAGTATGGCCAGAAGAAAGCTTAAAACCCGTGTAGACTTCTTTGCCATATTATTGTCCTCCCTTAGAACAGATATTGATCGATAATAAAATTATAGCAAAATGACTGTTAATTAGATATGACTTTATGTTGTTCTTTTTACACAATTTGTGACATTTATAGTCATAGTGCCAAATGTTATTGTTCTGATGTTTCTTCTATTGGAAATTCTTCCTCTTCTTCTCTGGCTGCGCGGGCAATATCAATCACCTGCACGTTTTCTTCCGTGCGTACCACCCGGACTCCTTGCGTGGATCGCCCAAGTGTTGGAATTTCTTCCATTTTTGTTCTCATAATAATACCAAGGCTGGTGATCAGCAACAGATCTTCTCCGTCTTCCACCATTTTAATGGCCGCAACCTTGCCGGTCTTATCGGTAATATTATAGTTGGTGATGCCTTTTCCTCCGCGGGCCTGCAGGCGGTATTCCCCAACATCGGTCCGTTTTCCATATCCGTTTTCGGTAATGGTCAGGAGAGAACCGCCATCCCGTTCAATACACATCCCGACGACATAATCTTCCCCTTCCATCCGAATGCCGCGCACCCCGCGGGTGACACGCCCTGTCGGACGAACGTCTTCCTCTGCAAATCGGATCGCCTTTCCGGCATGGGTTGCAATTAAGACGTGATTGTTCCCAGCGGTCAGGCTCACTTCAATTAAATCGTCGCCATCATCCAGCAAAATGGCAATGACCCCGGTTTTGCGGATATTGCCAAAATCGGCAAGCGGCGTTTTCTTCACCGTTCCATTCCGGGTTGCCATCAGTAAATAGCCTTCCATCTCAAACGTTTCTACCCGGATCATGGCGTTGACCTTCTCTTCACTCATCAAAGGCAGCAGATTGACCAGATTCGTGCCTTTGGCGATTTTAGAGCTTTCCGGAATTTCATATCCCTTCAGACGGTAAACCCGCCCCTTCGTTGTGAAAAACAAAATGGTATCATGGGTGGAAGCAGAAAATAGATTTTTAACCATATCTTCTTGTTTGGTCTTCATGCCGGTCACGCCGCGGCCGCCGCGGTGCTGGGATTTATAGGCGCTGGTCAGCTGCCGTTTGATATATCCCGCTTCGGTCAGCGTGAAAATGCTTTCCTCCACCGGGATCAGATCCTCGTCCTCCAGCCCGATATCTCCCTGCCCGATCTCCGTGCGACGGGCGTCGCCAAATTTTTTGGCAATTTCCTGCAAATCCGTTTTGATCATCTCGCAAACCCGATGATCCTTCCCCAGAATATCCTCAAGGTCCGCGATCTTGTCCATCAGTTCCTGGTATTCCTTTTCAAGTTTTTCGCGTTCCAGGCCGGAAAGCTGACCCAGCCGCATATCCACAATCGCCTGTGCCTGAATATCGTCCAGATCAAACCGTTCGATCAGCTTTCCCTTTGCATCGGCAATGGAGGCCGACTTTTTGATGATGGCGATCACCTCATCAATATGATCAATCGCTTTCAGAAGCCCTTCCAGAATATGCGCTCTGGCCTTTGCCCGCTTTATTTCATATTCGGTGCGGCGGCGGATCACTTCTTTCTGGTGCAGGATGTACTGCTCCAAAATCTGCTTTAAATTTAAAATTTTCGGCTCATTATGAACCAGCGCCAGCATAATGACCGAGCAGGTTGTCTGCATATCGGTATACTTATAGAGCTGGTTTAAAACCACCTGCGGGTTGGCTTCTTTTTTTAGTTCCACCACAAACCGCAGCCCGTCCTTGTCCGATTCATCGCGAATATCGAAAATTCCCGGAATCCGGTCAGACTTTACTTCCTCGGCGATCTTTTCGATCAGCGCGGATTTTTTGATCATATAAGGAATTTCTGTTACAACAATTTTATAACGGCCGTCCCGCCATTCTTCGATTTCCGCCTTGGCCCGCACATAGATCCGGCCACGCCCGGTGCGATAGGCCTGACGAATTCCGCTGCGCCCCATAATCACCGCGCCGGTCGGGAAATCCGGGCCTTGAATAAAGCCCATCAGCTCTTCAATATCCATCTGCGGATTTTCCAATAAGGCAATGGTTCCACTTACCACCTCCCGCAAATTGTGCGGCGGAATATCGGTGGCCATGCCTACGGCAATGCCGGAAGATCCGTTCACCAACAGGTTCGGATAGCGGGCCGGCATGACATGCGGCTCTTTGCGGGTTTCATCATAGTTCGGATCCCAGTCGACCGTTTCTTTTTCAATGTCCCGCAGCATCTCATTGGAAATCTTGGCCATCCGGGCTTCGGTATACCGATAAGCAGCCGGCGGATCTCCGTCGATGGAACCAAAGTTTCCATGGCCGTCTACCAACGGATAGCGCATCGAAAAACTTTGTGCTAAGCGTACCAGCGCGTCATAAACCGACGCATCCCCGTGCGGATGGTAGCGACCCAAAACATCACCCACGCAGGTGGCCGATTTTTTAAACGGCCGGTCTGCCGTTAAATTATCCTCATACATGGCATAAAGAATCCGGCGGTGCACGGGCTTCAGCCCATCCCGCACATCCGGCAATGCCCGCCCTACGATCACCGACATGGCATAATCAATATAGGACGTTTTCATTTCCTTTTCCAGATCCACCGGAACGATGGTCTGGTTTTCATAGGAAACGGTATCGATATGTTCTGATTTTGACATTCCTTCTGTATCCCCCTTATATATCCAGGTTCATGACATATTTGGCGTTTTCCTCAATAAAGGCCTTCCGCGGCTCCACTTTTTCCCCCATCAGAATGGAGAAAATTTCGTCTGCCGCGATTGCATCATGGAGTGTAAACTGCTTTAATGTGCGCACTTCCGGATCCATAGTGGTGGCCCAAAGCTCATGCGGATCCATTTCACCAAGACCCTTGTTTCGGCTGATTTCGATCTTTCCTTTGCCGTCTTCTCCCCGCAGCTCGGCAGAGATCTGATCCCGTTCCGGATCGGAATAGGCATACCGTGTTTCTTTTCCGCGCACCAGCTTATAAAGCGGCGGCACCGCGGTATAAACAAAGCCGCCTTCCACTAAAGGCCGCATAAACCGGAAGAAAAAGGTGAGCAGCAAGGTGCGAATATGAGCGCCGTCCACATCGGCATCGGCCATAATAATGACCTTTCCGTAACGAAGCTTCTCCAGATTAAAATCCGCGCCGATATTGGTGCCGAGCGCTGTGATCACCGGTAGCAGCTTTTCATTGCTGTAAACCTTGTCGAGCCTGGATTTTTCCACATTCAGCATTTTTCCCCAAAGGGGCAAAATGGCCTGAAACCGGCGATCGCGCCCTTCTTTTGCGGAACCGCCTGCAGAATCTCCCTCCACGATATAGATCTCCGTATACTGATTATCCTTCAGCTGGCAGTCCGCCAGCTTGCCCGGGAGTGAAACAGAGGTGGAAAGCACGCTTTTCCGGGCCGTTTCCCGGGCTTTTCTGGCCGCCTCTCTTGCGCGGGAAGCGGTAATGGCCTTCTCGATGATCGCGCGGGCAGTTTTCGGATTTTCCTCAAAGAATTCCGTAAGCTTTTCGGTTAAAATGGAACTGACCAATCCGGCCACTTCACTGTTGCCCAGCTTGGTTTTCGTCTGCCCTTCAAACTGTGCGTCTTCTACCTTGACACTGATAATGGCAGTCAGCCCTTCCCGCACATCTTCGCTGGAAAGATTGGCCTCGTTTTCTTTCAGGAAGCTTTTGCTGCGGGCATACGTATTGATAATTCTGGTCAGGGCACTTTTAAATCCGGTTTCATGGGTACCCCCTTCCGTCGTATTAATATCATTGGCAAAGGAGATCACCATTTCGTCATAGCGGGTGGTATACTGCATCGCCACTTCTGCGGCAGAGGTTCCTTTTTTTCCGCTGACAAAAATAACATCTTCGTGAAGCGGTTCCTTGTTTTTGTTCAGGTATTCCACAAACTGCCGGATCCCGCCTTCATAATGCATCACCTTTTCCAGATGTGGCTCGGTTCTCAAATCAGAAAACGTGATTTTTAACCCTGCATTCAAAAAAGCCTGCTCCCGCAGCCGCTTGATCAGAACATCCGATTCATAAGCTAAGGTTTCAAAAATTTCAGAATCGGCCAAAAACCGCACCCGGGTTCCCTTTTCCGTTGTGCTCCCAATTGCTTCCAGGGTGCCGCAAGGATGCCCTTTTTCATAGCGCTGCCGGTAAATATGTTTGCCGTCTCTGACATCCACCTCCAACCATTCAGACAAGGCGTTCACAACCGATGCGCCTACCCCGTGTAGGCCGCCGGACACTTTATATCCGCCGCCGCCGAATTTACCGCCGGCGTGCAAAATAGTAAACACCACTTCCACCGTTGGAATGCCCATTTTAGGATGGATCCCGACCGGAATGCCACGGCCGTTATCAATGACCTCCACAATATTGCCCGGCAAAATGGATACCTGAATTGTATCGCAATAACCGGCCAATGCCTCATCGATGGCATTATCCACAATTTCATACACCAAATGATGAAGCCCCCGGATAGAGGTGGAACCGATATACATCCCGGGTCTTTTCCGGACCGCTTCCAGTCCTTCCAATACTTGTATGGATGATTCATTGTATTGGTTTGTGACTTTTTCCTGATCCATTGTTTTCCTCCGCTTATATAAAAGATATTTTTTGAATAAAACTGCAGCGTTTCAGTAACGTTTGTGCTGAAATCTGCGAAATATACACCAAAACTTCCTGCCCGCTTTTACAGATAATAAAGGACTTTGGCAAATCAATCGCTACATTAACGACCAATTGTCGTTTTTCTTTTTCAGCCAAAAAATCCCGGGTGCGCTTGGATATGGTGGCCTTGTCCATATCAAAAATGCCGATGATATCATCTTTTTTAATCAGAACGTCCTGCCCCAGATGAAGATACACGGATTCTCGCCACCTTTCCGTTTTTAATAAAAAAGGTCTGGTCGCCCTTTTTCCGGACTTTGCTGAGTTCACACGTGGAAAGAATCGTCTGATATCCTTCCATCTTCTGAAAAATAAATTGTTGCCGCTTGAAATCCAGCTCGGATAAGATATCATCCAGCAGCAAAACCGGATAGCTTTTTTTTCGGTCAAAAACACCATCCGCTTCCGCCAGCTTTAATGCAAGAATGGCCGACCGGATCTGCCCCTGAGAAGCAAAATACTTCATGGTTTTACCACCCGATAATATCAACAGATCATCTTTATGAACACCGCTCATGGTCTGCCCCATGGTGATATCTCCGGCTCTTGTTTTCTGAAGCCGTTTGATAAAAAGACGGATATATTCCTCTTCTGAAAAATGATTTTTGGTCAGTTGATTTAAATAAATGATTTTAAGCTTTTCTTCTTGTTTGGAAATCTGCTGATAGTATTCTTTTGCAGACTGCGACAGGCTCTCCGTATAATCCTGCCGTGTTTTTGCAAGATAGGCACCGCTTTCCGCCAGCTTCTGATCCCAGATTTCCAACATTTCTGCCCGCTCCGGATAGAGCTGGCACTGCCGCAGAAGCGCATTTCGGTTTTTCAGAATTTTTTGGTATTGTAAAAGCTGATCGGTATAGCACACATCCAATGAACAAAGGGCCATATCCAAAAAACCGCGCCGTTTATGGGGGCCTTCTTTAATGAGATCCAGATGATCCGGCGTAAACAGAACCGACTGAAAACATCCAAGCAAATCCCGCAGCCGCGGCACTACCAACCCGTTATAACGAAATTCTTTCGGCCCGGCCCGGTGAAGAATAATCACCAATTGTTCCTGCTGCCCTTCCCGATCAAAATCGAGGGTTATTTTTGCCTCTTCCTGTCCGGTGCGAATCAACTGCTCTTCCCGCAAAACGCGCTCACTTTTTAAACAGGTGCAAAAATAGACGGCTTCAATACAATTGGTTTTTCCCTGGGCGTTATAGCCGGCCAGGATATTAATTCCGTCAGAAAATAAGAAGGTCTCCTCCTCAAAATTTCTGAAATTTTGCAGTGTCAGACGTTGAATCTTCATTGTACTATCAAATATTCTTCTCCGTCCATAGAAAACCGGTCACCGGGATACAGCTTTTTGCCCTTCACCGGGCAGAGCTCTCCGTTGACCAGTATTTCTCCATTGATAATCTTTATTTTGGCCATTCCGCCGGTTTCCACTTTGCCGCTTAATTTCAGCGCGTCGCAAAGGCGGATATACGCGTCCCGAATCATCAACTTTTTCATCTTATTCCTTCATTCTCAAAGGCAGGACCAAAAAGAGATAATCCTGCTTTTCAATCGGCCTGATAATAATCGGGGCCAGATTGGATTGCAGCTCGATCAGCACTTCTTCATCCTCACAGGCGTTTAACGCTGCCAGCATATATTTATAATTAAATCCGATTACCATTTTATCGGTGAACGGCTTGCAAGCAACGGTATCATGAAATTTACCAATATTAGACGCCGTTGAAATATCAATATGGTCAAAATCAAAGCTACAGCGAATCGGACTGATAATTGTGGAATTCGCCATTAAAGATGCCCGTTCGATCACCTGCTCCAAATCTCTTGTGGCAACTTGAACCCGAAATTTATAATCTTTTGGCAAAGCCGCTTTATAATCCAGAAATTCCCCTTCTAATAACCGGGACACCATATAAACTTTTTCAAACTGAAACGCAACAAAGTTTCCGCCTGTTCGGACCTTGATCAACTCTTCCTCGCTGTCCGGCAAAATTTTCAGCAATTCGTTTAAGGCCCTGGAAGGAATCACCACTTTCAGAAAGTTTCCTTGTCGTTCTGAAAAAGGAACTTTTCGGATGGCCAGCCGGAAATTATCCACAGCAACCGCGCTGATGGTTCCCTCTTGAGGATTTAGTTCGAATAATACGCCGGTCAGAATCGGTTTCAGATCTGTAATGGAAACGGCAAAAATAGTTTGCCTTACCAGCGTTTTAAAATTGGAATAAGTTAAGGAAATCCCATCTGTGCTGAGAACGGTGGGAAGTTCCGGAAAATTTTCCGGATTCATTCCGGAAATCGTAAAGGTGGATTGACCCCCATAAATTGTGGTTTGCAGCGTTTGAGAATCTGTTTCAACGGTGACCTTGCAAGAAGGAAGCTTCCGTATGATTTCTCCGAATAAACGCGAAGAGAGAATGACCGTTCCCGGATCGGTCTGCTCCGCATCAATATCGTAGGAAATAGAAATACTCAAGTCATAGGCGCTGAAGTGAACCATACTGTTTTCCAGAACGGAAATACAAATTCCTTCCAGCGCCGGAATCGTAGATTTTGCGCTCGCTGCCTTTTGAACGATATTAACGGCATCCACTAAAGCGTTTCGATCGCAACAAAATTTCATGGTGCGTTCCTTTCTTTTTTCTTTTTATGGAAATGGTTGTGGTTGTAGTGTGCAAAACGCGAAAATTAAGATTTTCTTTCGGTGGTTCTTCACTTTTTTGCAGTTTTTATGCCTGTGAATCACGAGTTTTTTCTGAACAGCATATCCACATGATTATGTAAACTGTTGAAAAGTCTGTTGAAAAAGTGGAAAACTGTCTGTGAAGAATCGAAAACTTTGTTAATAAGATTTTTTGATATTTTCGATCAGCTCCGCCGCAATTTTTGCCGTTTTCGGATCCTGCTTCATGGCTTCTTCTAATTTCCTGATGGAATAGAGAACGGTCGTATGGTTTTTTCCTCCCATTTCCTTGCCGATTTCCGGTAAAGAAAGGCCGGTCATTTCTCTAATGATATACATGGTCATCTGGCGGGCAAAGACAATGTCACTCCTTCTCTTGTCACTTTTAATATCCTCAATGGAAATATTGAAGTAACGGGAGACCTGGTCGATAATGGTGGACGGAGTGATGGCGGTGGTGGTATTCTCTTTAATAACCGCATCCATGGCGTCTTTGGCCAATGCAATGGTCGGCGTCTGCCCCCAGAGAGAATTAAAGGCTTTGAGTTTTTTGATCGTACCTTCCAGTTCCCGCACGTTGGTTTTAATTTTGGTGGCGATCAGCTCCACCACATCATCCGGTATATTCAGGTTATAAAGATTGGCCTTTCTTTTTACAATGGCCACGCGGGTTTCATATTCCGGCGGCTGAACATCGGCAATCAGCCCCATGGAAAAACGGGATTGCAGCCGTTCCTCCAGTGTGATCAGCTCTTTTGGCGGCCGGTCGCTGGTCAGGATGATTTGGCGGTTGTTTTCGTAGAGCGCATCAAAGGTGTGGAAGAATTCTTCCTGAATGGCCTTTTTCCCGCTGATGAATTGAACGTCGTCCACCAGCAAAACATCGGCTTTGCGGTATTTGTTTTTAAATTGCCGCTGCGTGTTGTATTGGATGGCTTCAATCAGCTCACTGGTAAATTCATCGCCTTTTACATACATGATGACCATGTTCGGATCATTCTCTTTGATTTTATTGGCAATCGCGTTGATCAAATGGGTTTTTCCAAGCCCGCTGTGTCCGTAAAGAAAAAACGGGTTATAAGCGTTGGCCGGATTATTGGCAATGGCCAGGGCCGCGGCGTGGGCAAATTCATTTTCTTTTCCGATTACGAAATTTTCAAAGGTCAGATTTGATTTTGCATTGAAGGAGCGCACCTCTTCTTCTTCCAGTTTTGGAAACGCAACACTGATATCTTCACTTTTTTTCTGTGCAATTTCCCGGAAGCGGGGAGGCACCTCCTCTTCGGTCATAATTTTTGCCGTAACGGTAAACCCCATGGTTTCTGAAATAGCATGTTCCACATCTTTTTTGTATTTTTTATCAATAATACTTTTTTGGAAAAGCGTTGAAACACAAAAATAAGCCACATCATTTTCCATTTTCATCGGAATAAGCAGCTTGATCCAACTTTCAAAGGAGGTGTTATTCAGATCATTCTGCAGAATAACCAGTGCTTTTTCCCAAACATCTTTAAATGACTGCATTGTTCGATCCCCTTTATTACATAATGTAGCAAGTATATTTTAACATATTAGCAAATTGAATGCAATATATTTCTTCTTTATAGATAACTATAAAAATAGAATTCATTATTCATATTAAAGATTCATTTGTGAAAAATTACGAATTTATTGACAAGAAATTAAAAGCACTATATAATTTAGTCTCAGATAAGTAAAACGGAGGGAAACCCATGAAAAATGCAGAAAAAACAATGGACCAGATTGTAGCCCTTTGTAAAAATCGTGGTTTTGTGTACAGCGGAAGTGAAATTTACGGCGGTCTGTCCAACTCCTGGGATTACGGTCCTTTGGGTGTGGAGTTCAAAAATAATGTCAAACGGGCATGGTGGAAAAAATTTGTGCAGGAATCCCCTTATAATGTGGGGCTGGATTCCGCTATTATTATGAACCCCGAAACCTGGGTGACCAGCGGTCATGTCGGCGGATTTTCGGATCCGTTGATGGATTGCAAGGATTGTCATGCCAGGCATCGGGCGGATAAGCTGATTGAGGATGCAGGCGGTCATGCCGAAGGGATGAGTTTTGAAGAAATGCAGAACTATATCAAAGAACATGACCTTGCCTGCCCGGAATGCGGCAGCAAGAATTTTACCGATATCCGAAAATTCAACTTGATGTTTAAAACCTTTATCGGGGTTACGGAAGACGCCAAAAACGAGGTTTATCTGCGGCCGGAAACGGCGCAGGGGATCTTTGTGAATTACGCGAATATTCAGCGGACAACCCGGAAAAAGCTGCCATTTGGCGTTTGTCAGATCGGAAAATCATTCCGCAATGAGATTACGCCGGGGAACTTTATTTTTCGCACCCGGGAATTTGAGCAGATGGAATGTGAATTTTTCTGCAAGCCGGATACGGATCTGGACTGGTTTTATTACTGGAAGGATTACTGCAAAAATTTCCTCTTGAATCTGGGAATGAAGGAAGAGAGTATCCGTCTTCGGGATCACGAAAAGGAGGAATTGTCCTTTTATTCCAAGGCAACCACGGATATTGAATTTTTGTTTCCCTTCGGTTGGGGGGAACTATGGGGGATCGCAGACCGCACCAATTATGATCTGGGCCGGCATCAGGAAGCCAGCGGAAAATCGCTGGAGTATTTTGATCCGGATACCAACGAACATTATATTCCTTATGTCGTTGAACCGTCTTTGGGAGCAGACCGGGTGCTGCTGGCCTTTTTATGTGACGCTTATGACGAAGAGATTTTAGATGCGGAAAAGAAGGATACCCGCGTGGTTCTGCGGCTGCATCCGGCGTTGGCACCGGTCAAGGCGGCGGTTTTGCCGCTTTCCAAAAAACTGAGCGGCGCGGCGGAGGAAAAGGTTTATGCCGTTCTATGCAAAGAATTTAATGTTGAATTCGATGACGCGGGATCCATCGGCAAGCGGTACAGACGGCAGGATGAAATCGGCACGCCGTTTTGCATCTGTTATGACTTTGATAGCGAGGAGGATGGCTGCGTAACCATCCGATTCCGGGACTCCATGGACCAAAAAAGGGTGAAAATAGAAGAATTAACGGATTTTATCCGGAATAATTTGAATTTTTAAACATTTTAGTTGACAAATTATATTGACTTAATATATAATGTATTTTGCTCAAAATGGATAATGGTTTCCACAGCAAGGCAAAGGAGGATAGAAAATGGTTCGGACTTATCAGCCAAAAAAACGGCAAAGAAGCAAGGTCCATGGTTTCAGAAAAAGAATGTTGACCAGCAACGGACAGAAGGTTTTGGCCAGAAGAAGGGCAAAAGGCAGAAAAAGATTATCTCACTAATAGTAAAGGCCGCACTCTTGTTGTGGCCTTTTTTATTAAAAGATACGGATGCCTTGATCAAATGAAATTGGAAAGTATTAAAGAAAACGTAAATTTTAAAAGAGCGTATCACCAAGGTAAATCTGCGGTTTATAAAGAAGCGGTCGTTTATTGGCGCAAAAACCGGAGAGAGACAACCCGTTTGGGAATCACAGTCAGTAAGAAACTGGGAAATGCGCCGAAGCGGAATCGGATCCGACGGATCATCCGGGAAGGATTCCGCAGTCAGCAGGACCTTTTGCCCTGTGGCTATGATATAGTGGTGGTAGCGCGCTTTCGCGCACTTTTCTGCAAAAGCGCTGATTTTGCGCAAATCGTCAGGGAGATTTTTTCAGCGTGAGCATACTGAGAAAAATACGTAAGGTCCTATTGCTGCCCATTGTCGGGTATCAAAAATTCCTGTCCCCCCATATTCCGGCACGATGTAAATATTATCCGACCTGTTCCGCGTACGCCTATACGGCGATTTTGCGCTTTGGCATTCTGATTGGCGGAGCAATGGCCTTGTGGCGTATTTTGCGCTGCAATCCCTGGTCCATGGGTGGATATGACCCGGTGCCGGAGCATCTATTTAAAAGGAGAAACAAAAAATGAGTATATGGAGCTATTTTGTTGTTCCGTTTGTGTGGATCATGCAGCAATGTATGAACCTGCTGAACAATTATGCTCTGGCCCTGGTTGCCTATGCACTGATCACAAAAATTGTTCTGTTCCCTCTGGCGATGAAGCAGCAGAAAAGTTCTTTGGGAATGGTGCGGCTGAAGCCCTTTCAGGATGCTCTTGCAAAAAAATACGGAAGTAATCGCACCAAATATAATATGGAGCTGCAGAAGCTTTATGAAAAAGAGGGATATAACCCCATGGGCAGCTGCCTGCCGACCTTGATTCAGCTCCCTCTTTTGCTGCTGATTTATGCGATTGTACGGCATCCCATAACCTATGTGTATTATAAAGAGTATTTTACCACCAATACCGCGCAGCGCATCTTTGATCTGGCCAACCGGGTTGGTTTCAGCAACTTTTCGGAATCTGTGCAGAAGGTGCTGACCAAAATTGCCGAAGGAACGGCAAAGCTGACCAGTGTCAGCAATTTTGAGCTGCAGATTTACAACAAAGCTTCTGAAATTCATATTCCGGGCGATAAGTTGTTCGGGCTGATCGATCTTTCCGGCACGCCCAGCACCCAATTTTGGTCCTGGATGCTTCTGATTCCGATCTTTGCGGGCATTACCGGGTTTATTCTTTCGATTCTTTCTCAAAAGCTGAGCCCCATGCAGCAAAATACAGACCCTGCTTCCCAGAGCACTTCAAAAATCATGATGTATACCATGCCGCTGATGTCGTTGTTCTTTTCTTATACGCTGAACTGTGCGCTGGGACTTTACTGGATCATCACCAATATCCTCAGTATTGGTCAGTTGTATATTTTGAATAAAATATATGACCCGCAAAAGGCGCTGGCGGAAGTAAACGAGCGGATGGAGCGGGAAAAACAATTGAATAAAGAAAAACGCAGCGCGGCGGCCTCGAAAAAAGCGGCTGCAATTGCCGCGTCGAAGAAGAAAAAGAAGTGAGGGAATACGATATGGCAATCAAGGAATTGTTTTTTGAGGGAAAAACCATTGAGGCAGCGGTGGAAAAAGCGGCGGCGGAGTTGGGGCAAGACAAGGATCTGCTGAGCTATACGGTGGAGGAAACCCCGACCAAAGGCATTTTCGGCATTGGTGCGACCCTGGCAAAGATCCGTGTGGAGATGAATGTGCCGGAAGAGAAAAAGCAATCGGTTCAAAAGAACGCGGAGCAGAAGGAAGCACCGGAAGCCGCTTCGAAATGGGAGCCGGAGAAGCTCTCCAAAAAAAGCCCCAAAGAGCAGGGCAGAAAAGAAAATGTAGAGAAAAAAGAAGTGCGGGAAAGCACAGAAATAAAGGTGATAAACCCGGCACCGGTCGCGGTTGACGCGGTGGAGAAAAAGCCCGTTGAGGATGAGGTGGCGCAGCAGCTGATCGTTTTTGTGAAGGGTTTGCTGGGCTATATCGGCGCGGATGAAGGCGGAGGGGTCCGTGTTTTCATCGGGGAGCCGGATCACTATTATGTGGAAGTCAGCGGATCGAAAATGGGCGTGCTGATCGGCCGTCGGGGCGAGACATTGGATGCGGTGCAGTATCTTTGCATGCTGGTGATCAATAAAGGCCGCAATGAGAAACTGAGGGTAACGCTGGACACCGAGCATTATCGGGCAAAACGCGTTAAAACCCTGGAAAACCTGGCGGAAAAGAACGCAGAGAAGGCGTTGAAATATAAGCGGAATATTACCATGGAACCCATGAGCCCTTATGAGCGCAGAATTATCCATGCGGCGTTGACCGACCGGGAGCATATCACCACCTTTTCTGTGGGCAGTGAGCCAAAACGAAGAGTGGTTGTCAGCTATAAAAAGTAAAAAGCGGGTCGGGCGCCTTTTTGGCCCCGGCCCTTTTTGTTGAGGAGGTTCTGAAAAGCCATGTCCCGAACCATTTGTGCGATCGCCACGGCGCCGGCCACCGCCGCTTTAGGGATTATTCGCCTCAGCGGCAGCAGCGCGTTTTCGCTGGCATTGTCTGTGCTGAAAAGAAGAGACGGAACGCCGCTGCCGCTTCCGGCGTCCCATCATGCCACTTATTGTCGTGTGGAAGCCGACGGCGAGGTGTTTGACGAGGTGGTGGCCACCTTTTATCAAGGCCCCCGTTCCTATACCGGAGAGGATGTGGTGGAGCTATGCTGCCACGGCGGACTGTTTGTTCTGGACAGTGTTTTAAAGCTGCTGATTCAAAAAGGCGCATCGCTTGCGGAGCCAGGCGAATTTTCCAAGCGGGCTTTTTTAAACGGAAAGATGGATCTGGTGCGGGCACAGGCGGTGATCGACCTGATTGAGGCTTCTTCCAGGGCGGAGCAGAAAAATGCGCTCTCCCAGCTGAATGGGCATCTTTCGGCGGAAATACAGGCTCTTTATGAACGGCTGGTGGATTTAAACACCGCGCTGCTGGCCTATGTGGATTTTCCGGAAGAGGTTGAGGCGCCGGAGGAAGATACGCTGCAGCTTCTTATGGAGGCGGGCCAACAGCTGGAAAGATTGCTCGCCGACAGCCGTAAAGGGCAGCTGATCCGGGAAGGGCTGCAGATTGCCATTGTCGGCGCGCCGAATGTGGGGAAAAGCACCTTGCTGAATCAGCTGTTGGGTTACCGGCGCAGTATTGTTTCCCCCCTGCCTGGAACGACCCGGGATCTGGTAACCGAAGGATGTCAGCTGGGCGGCTTAAAATGTCATTTGGCGGATACGGCGGGGATTCATGCGACAGAGGATCCGATCGAGATGCAGGGCATTTCCCTCGCCCGGGAGAAGGCTCTGGCGGCACAGGTGGTCTTTGCTCTGTTCGATGGCTCCCGCCCTCTGGAAGAGGATGATCGATACATTGCCGCACAGTATGGAGGGCAAGTCAATTTGGCGGTGATCAATAAGGCGGATTTACCTCAAAAAATCAACGATTCGTATATTAAAGAGCATTTTAAACATGTTGTAACAATCTCCGCGCAGAATGGCGCGGGCTGTGAAGCGCTGGACCAATGGGTGCGGACCTGTTTTTCCGTGGGAGATACGGTGACCGACGGAGTGCTGACCGGTGCGAAGCAGGCAGAGCGGTTGCAGGAAGCGCACCGTGCATTGACGCAGGCCATGGATGGGCTGAAGCAGGGCTTTACGCCGGACTTGGTGTCGATTGATATTACAGAGGCTGCAGCCGCTTTGGGGGAGGTTACGGGGCAAACCGTAACAGAGCAGATGATTGACCGGATTTTTTCCCGGTTTTGTGTGGGGAAATAGAGGATTAGCATGTATTACGTGGATACTTTTGATGTGGTGGTTATCGGCGCCGGGCACGCGGGGATTGAAGCGGGCCTGAGCGCGGCGCGTCTTGGCTGCAGTGTGGGGGTTTTTACCATCTGTCTGGACGCCGTGGGAAATATGCCCTGTAATCCGTCGATCGGCGGAACCGCAAAGGGGCATCTGGTCTGTGAGATCGATGCTTTGGGCGGTGAAATGGGGAAAGCAGCAGACGCTACCTTTTTGCAAAGCCGGATGCTGAACTTAGGGAAGGGCCCCGCCGTTCATTCGCTGCGCGTGCAGTCGGACCGGAAGGATTACAGCCGGTATATGAAGCGTGCGCTGGAACAGCAGCAGGGGCTTTCGCTGATTCAGGCGGAAATTGTGGAGCTGACAGCCGAGAATGGCGCCGTGACGGGGGTGGTGACCCATCTGGGGGCGTTTTACCGCGCGAAAGCGGTGATCTTAGCCACCGGAACCTATTTGAAGGGCGAGATTATCGTGGGGGAGAACCAGTACCCCGGCGGGCCGGACGGGATGTTTCCCGCCAACCGGCTGAGCGACTGCTTGCAGCAGCTGGGGGTGCCTCTGCGTCGGTTTAAAACCGGTACGCCGGCGCGGGTCAACCGGCGTTCCCTGGATTTTTCCAAAATGGAGGTACAGGAAGGCGATGAGGAAATTATTCCTTTTTCGTTCACCACGGAGCAGCCGGGCAAAAATCAGGTGGTTTGCTATCTGACCGGGACCAACGAAGAAACGCACCGGATCATTCGGGAGAACATTCATCTTTCCCCGATCTACAGCGGGCAGATCCATGGGATCGGCCCACGCTATTGCCCCAGCATTGAAGATAAAATCATGCGCTTTAAAGAAAAAAACACGCATCAGCTGTTCGTGGAACCCTGCGGACTGGATACCGAAGAAATGTATCTGCAGGGGCTTTCCTCTTCCCTGCCGGAATATGTGCAGCGGGCACTGATTCACACCATTCCGGGTTTGGAGCAAGCGCAGATCATGCGGGTGGCCTATGCCATTCAATACGACTGCGTGGATCCGCAGGCATTATTTCCCTCGCTGGAGTTTAAGGCGCTATCCGGCCTGTATGGCGCAGGGCAATTCAACGGTTCGTCCGGATATGAGGAAGCGGCGGCGCAGGGGCTCTTGGCAGGCATCAACGCGGCCCTGAAGGTGCTGGAGCGGCCGCCGTTTATTCTGGACCGGGCGTCCTCCTATATTGGCACGCTGATTGATGATCTGGTCACAAAGGGCACGCCGGAGCCCTACCGGATGATGACCAGCCGCAGCGAATACCGGCTGCTGCTGCGGCAGGATAACGCTGATCTGCGCCTGACGCCGCTGGGATACCGGCTGGGGTTGTTATCAGAAGAGCGCTATCAGAAGTTTTTAACGAAAAAAGCGCATATTGAAGAGGAAATTCACCGCCTGCGGCATACCCATCTTTCGCATACCGACGGGGCCCTGCGCCGTATTCTGGAGGATTGCGGCACCGCCCCGCTGACGGGCGGCGCTTCTCTGGCAGAGCTGATCGCGCGGCCGCAGGTTTCCTATTTTTCGTTGGCGCCGGTGGATTCGGATCGTCCGGCACTGACCGGCGCGGAAGGTCGGCAGGCCGAAATTACCATCAAATACGAGGGCTATATTGAAAAGCAGCTGGCAAAGGTGAAGGAATTTCAAAAGCTGGAGCAGCATCGTCTGCCGCCGGATCTGGATTATCAGGCAATTGCCGGCCTGCGGCTGGAGGCGCGCCAGAAGCTTAGTGTCGTGCGCCCGGTCAGTCTGGGCCAAGCCAGCCGGATCAGCGGCGTGAGCCCGGCAGACATCAGCGTGCTGATGATTGCCCTCGAGCAAAGGAGGCGGGAACATGGATCAACACATGAGTGAACTGCTGCGCCTGATGGCAGTGGAGGGGCTGACCCCGGACGCCCGATTTTCCGAGCGTCTGCAGCGCTTTGAGGCACTGCTTCTGGAAAAAAATAAGGTGATGAATCTGACGGCCATCACCGATCCCGCGGAAATGGAAAAGAAGCATTATTGGGATAGCCTTTACCCGCTGTTCCGGGGTGTTTTTTCGGCTGACGCGCGGCTGGTGGATGTGGGCTGCGGCGCGGGGTTTCCCTCGGTTCCGCTGAAGCTGGCGGCACCGCAGCTGCAATTTGTGCTGCTGGATTCCCTGCAGAAGCGGCTGCGATTTTTGGATGAGGTCATTGCCGCGCTGGATCTGACGGGGATCCGAACCCTGCATCTGCGGGCAGAAGACGCCGGGCGTGAGCCCTCCTTAAGAGAGCAGTTTGACGGTGCTGTTTCCAGGGCGGTGGCGGAGCTGCCAAAGCTTTGTGAATATTGTTTGCCTCTGGTGAAGCCGGGCGGAATTTTTGTGGCGTATAAAGGGGCCGCCGCCGCGGAAGAGCAGTCCAAGGCCGTTGAGGCGCTTTCCCTGTTGGGCGGAAAAGTGGAGCGGGTTTATCACTATGCCTTGCCTGGGGAAGAAGACCGGCGGGCACTGATTGTGATTCGAAAAACGCGGCCTACGCCGGATGCTTATCCCCGCGCGCAAAAGTGGATCAAAGAAAAACCGCTTTAAAGCGCTTAAATAAAAATGGGAAATATAAAAACGAGGCTGTTTTCCGCAACAGCCTCGTTTTTATATTTAAGAACAGAGCTAATCTTTATTTTGCGTAATCGATGGCACGGCTTTCCCGAATCAAGTGCACCTTGATCTGCCCCGGATATTCCAGCTCGGATTCAATCTTTTTCACAATATCGTGGGAAAGAACCGCCAGCTTATCATCGGAAATCTTTTCGGGATTCACCATGATCCGAATTTCCCGGCCGGCCTGAATGGCAAAGGTTTTTTCCACCCCCGGGAAGGAATTGGCGATCTCCTCCAGTTTCTCCAGCCGCTTGATATAATTTTCAAGATTTTCGCGTCTTGCGCCGGGGCGTGCGGCAGAAATGGCATCCGCCGCCTGCACGATCGCATCATAGATGGAAACCGTTTCCACATCGCCGTGATGCGCAGCGATTGCGTGCACCACGGTTTCGTTTTCTTTGTATTTTTTGGCAATGTCGACCCCGATCTGGATATGAGAGCCTTCCATCTCAAAGTCCACGCTCTTGCCGATATCGTGGAGCAAACCCGCCCGTTTGGCAAGGGTGATGTCCGCGCCGACTTCCGCGGCGATCAGGCCGCTGAGCTGTGAAACTTCAATCGAATGATTGAGCACATTTTGGCCGTAACTGGTCCGGTATTTCTGCCGACCGAGCAATTTGATCAAATCGGGATGCAGCCCGTGAACGCCGGTTTCAAAGGTGGCCCGCTCGCCCTCCTTCTTCATGGCGACCTCCAGATCGCGCCGGACCTTTTCAACGGTTTCTTCGATGCGGGCTGGATGGATCCGCCCATCAGAGATCAGCTTTTCCAGCGTCTGCCGCGCCACCTCACGGCGGATCGGATCAAAGCTGGAAAGGGTGATCGCTTCCGGCGTATCGTCGATGATCAGATCCACGCCGGTGATGGTTTCCAATGCCCGGATGTTGCGGCCTTCCCGGCCGATGATCCGGCCCTTCATTTCATCGCTGGGCAGCGGAACAACGGAAACGGTGGATTCCACCACGTGGTCTGCCGCACATTTCTGAATAGCCAGAGAGAGCATTTGTTTGGCCCGCTCATCGACTTCTTCTTTAAAATGCAGTTCCTGCGCACTGATTCGTTGGGCATATTCATGCTCCAGCTCCGAATCCATCATGTGCAGCAGTTCGGCCTTGGCCGCCTCTGAAGTATAGCCTGAAATACGTTCCAAAACAGCAATCTGCGATTTTTTTACGTTTTCGGCTTCTTCCTGCAGCTGCTCAACCTTCTGTTGCTTTTCGGCCAGCAGCTCCTCCTTGCGGTCGATATTGTCATACTTCTTGTCGAGAACTTCTTCTCGCTGTTGCAACCGTTTTTCTTGTCGTGTTACCTCAATTCGACGCTCTTTTAACTCCTTTTCCTGATCCGTTCGCTCCTTCAGCAGCTCTTCTTTGGCTTCCAAAAGGGCTTCCTTCTTTTTTGTCTCAGCAGTTTTAATCGCATCGTTGATGATACGCTTCGCCTCGTCCTTGGCGGAACCGATTTGCTTTTCACTGACCTTTTTGCGATATAAAAAGCCTGCGATAAACATGGCAAAGCCTACAATAACAGCAACAATCACAACGGTGAGAATGATTTGCAATTGCGTCACTTCATTCGCCTCCTGTTATGATTTTTTTTAAAAAGGGCGTCTTACCACGCCCGGCAGATATCAGATCCTTTCTACAAAGAAACGCATGCTGACATTTGTAGAAAAATACTAATACACCAATGAAAATTATAGGGGATTTATGGCAACATGTCAAGTAAAAAATCGTTGTTGCAATAAAAATATAGAGATGATATAATAAATTTATTATGGATCACTGCGCTCTGACAGAAAAAATGGAGGTACTATGGCCTATTTTTATAGCTTTTTAATGGGATTGTTTTATGGATGGGGAGCGATTTTGCCGGTAAGCGGAGCCGCGCCCCTGTTGATGCTGCAAAAAGCGGCTCCGGCGGCTTTATCGGAAAATGGCGGGCTTGTGGTGCTGATGCAGTGGAGTGCGGCGGCTGCGCTTCTTTTTGCCTTGCGCAAGACCTTTTTTCAGATGCTGAAAGGCGTTGGGGGGATGTCGGCCGGCATGATGAAGGGCAGTTTCAAATGGAGGAAAGCCAACCGATATCAGAAAATGGCGGTTTTTGGGCTGCCCGCCTCCTTGCCGCTTCTTCTGGCGGCGGGGCTGCGTCATTATTGGAATTACAGCGCCTTGTTTGGCGGCAGCCTGCTGTTTTTGGGGGTAACCTCTCTCTTGATGGGCGGGCTGTTGTTTATCGGAGATCACAGTCTTCCGGGCAAGCGGGATCTGCGGGAAATGCAGGGGACACATGCGATCAAGCTGGGGCTTTTTCAGGCGTTTGCTACACTTCCGGGCCTTTCTCGCATGGGGACCACGCTGAGTATGGCGATGAACATGGGGTTTACCCGCGAAGCGGCGGCGGAATTTTCTCTCGTTTTGGCGGTCCCTGCGCTGATCGGCGCAGGATTTTTAAAAATGAATCAGCTATCCGCTTTAATGCAGCTGCCTTGGCTGGCCGTTCTTTGTGCCTTTTTTGCGGTGGTTGCGGCGGTGTACACCGGCCTTTGGTTGCTGCGTTTTCTGATTAAACGGGACCGCATTGGCTGGCTGGTTGTTTATTGTGCAGGAATGGGTGTGCTGGCTATCGCGCTGCATGCGGCGCTTTAAGGTAAAATGAAGGAGGAATAATGCGTGCCGAGAAAATCAAATAAACAATTGCAGATGGAACAAGAGCAGGCGCAGACAGAAAAACGGGCTGCGACCCGCCGCAGTATTGATGCGGTGATTTTTTTCGCGCTGGCGCTTTTAATGGCCATCTATTTATATACGCCGATCCGGGTGCCGCTGAAAAGTTTGGTGGTGAATCAGCTGCTTTACGGGCTGTTTGGATTTGCTTCCTTGTTATTTCCAGTATTTTTACTTTGGATTGGCATTGATGCGCTGGATCGGGACAAGCGCTACAGCACCATGGTCAAGGTCTGGATGGGGTTGATTTTGGCGACCGTCGTCTCCGGGACCAGCTATTTCTTTTGGTATCCGGGGCCCTATACCTTCTCCCGCTTTTTTGTGGAGGGGTTGCCGCAATTCTGGCGGCAGGGGCTGCAGCTGCAGGGCGGCGTTTTGGGCGGCGTTTTGGCCTGCCCCCTGATTGCGCTGATGTCTAAATGGGGGTTTGGCATTTTGATTACAGCCCTGACTTTGATCGCGGTGCTGTTCTTTTTTGATCTCACCTTGTATCAGTTGGCTTATCCGTTTCGGCGGTTGTTTCGGCATTATAGAGAAAAGCGGGAGCAGCCGGAGCTGGTGGAACGCAGACAGGAAAAACAGGGCGAAGCAAGGCGCTTTTCAGATCTGGAAGCGGAAGACGTGCCGGAGGAGCCGATTATCGATGTGACACCGCTTCAACCGGAGGAGCATGATTTTGAGGAGCAGGCGGTCGGAATCACCCCGATTTTTGTTTATGATGATGTAACCCCGGAGGGTTATATCGATCCGTCAGAGATCGGAGGATATCCGGCGCAGGAAACGGAGGAGCGCGCGGTCGCGGTAAAGAAGCGGCCGGAAAATCCCGCGGCAAAGAAGCCGCCAGAGCCGGCCATGACCGGAGAACAGCTGCATTTTTATAATTTTCCGCCGCTTTCTCTTTTAAAGCTGGGCCGTAAGGGGGCGGGGGCTTCCCAAACAGAGCTGCGGGAAAAGGAGGAAACCCTGATCCAGACACTGCATGATTTCGGGATTGAGGCCAGCATGACCGGGATATCGGTGGGCCCCAATGTGACCCGGTTTGAGTTGGCGCCCCGTGCCGGAACGCGGGTGAGCCGCATTGCAGCACTCTCCGACGATCTGGCGCTGACTTTAGCTGCGACACAGGTGCGGATTGAGGCCCCTATTCCGGGGAAAGCGGCCGTTGGAATTGAAATCCCCAACAAAACGGTCAGCACGGTCTATTTGCGCGAAGTGCTCACTTCCCCGTCCTTCCAGGATGGGAAAAGCCCGCTTACGGCAGCGCTGGGAAAAGATATTGCCGGCAATCTGATCACCTTTGATGTGTCTAAAATGCCGCATCTGCTGGTGGCGGGCACCACCGGGTCCGGCAAATCGGTGTGCATCAACACGATCTTGATGTCCTTTCTCTATAAGGCGCCGCCGGAAGAGCTTCGGCTGATCTTAATTGATCCGAAAGCGGTGGAGATGGACGTTTACAACGGAATCCCGCATCTTTTGATTCCGGTGGTGACCAATCCGAAAAAGGCGGCGGGCACGCTGCAGTGGGCCTGCACCGAAATGGACCGCCGCTATGACCTGATGAAAAATACGCAGGTGCGGAATTTAGATGCTTATAATGCCTATGCAAAGGCGCACGAAGGCTTTCTGCCGATGCCCCGGATTGTGGTGGTGATCGATGAGCTGGCAGACCTGATGATGGTTTCCTCCAAGGAAGTGGAGGATTATATTTGCCGTCTGTGCGCGAAAGCCCGGGCCGCGGGGATCCATTTGATTGTGGCGACCCAACGGCCATCGGCAGACGTTGTGACCGGTTTGATTAAAGCCAATATTCCCTCCAGAATTGCGTTTACAGTGGACAACTCTATTAATTCCCGGATCATTCTGGATGAAAACGGCGCCGAAAAACTGCTGGGCCGCGGCGATATGCTCTATAAACCGGTGGGCGCCAACAAGCCGCTCAGGGTACAGGGCTGCTTTGTGGCCGACAGCGAGGTGGAGGCCGTGGTTTCGTATATCAAGAATAACTCGATCGGGTCCGATTACGATCAGGAAGCCATTACGGATATTGAAACCATCGCCACACAGAGCGGGAAGCCCGGCGCCACGGAAGGCGGAGAAGAATCCGGGCATGATGAGCTGCTGGTGCCCGCCTGCGAATGCGTCATCGAGGCTAAAATGGCGTCTACCTCCTTTTTACAGCGAAAGCTGAAACTGGGATATGCCAGGGCGGCGCGCATTGTGGATGAAATGGAGGCGCTCGGTATTGTGGGGCCCTTTGAGGGCTCCAAACCAAGGCAGGTGCTGGTGAGCATGGACGAGTTCCGGGAAATTTGTGTCAGCCGCAATCTTTAAATGAATGAAGCAGCAGCGCGCAGGAATTCTAAAAAGTTTCTTGCGCGCTGCTCGCACGTTAAAAAGCACCTGCCCGCAAAAGAAGCGGGAAACAGCAGCATTTACGAAAGCAAGAGCGTGATTGCTGCCCATCGGTAAAAAAGATTGCGAACCCTGTTTTTTGCATAGAGCATCTATGCCGCCTGTTTGTATCTTGACAGATGCAGACAGGCGGCATAGTTTTGTCCGGTTGCTTTAATAATTCTCTTCCCGCAATTGAAAAAAGGCTTGCGGATGCTTGCAGACCGGGCAGCGTTCCGGTGCTTTTTGCCCCACATGAACATGCCCGCAGTTGCGGCAGATCCAAACCACGGAATCCGATCGCTGAAAAACCAATTGATTTTCTGTGTTTTGCTGTAATTTCATAAAACGGTTTTCATGCGTTTTTTCAATTTCTGCCACCGCGTCAAACAGATAGCCGATCTCGGTGAATCCTTCTTCCCGCGCTTCTCTTGCGAAGGTGGGATATAGTTCCGTCCATTCATACCGTTCCCCTTTGGCGGCATCCTCCAGATTGGGCGTGGTGGATCCCGATCCGTTGTGCAGCAGCTTGAACCAGATTTCCGCATGCTCCTTTTCATTGTGAGCCGTTTCTTCAAAAAGTGTGGCGATCTGCTCGTATCCATCCTCTTTGGCTTTTGCAGCGTAATAGGTATATTTGTTGCGGGCCTGAGATTCCCCCGCAAAGGCCGCCATCAGATTGGCTTCGGTTTTGCTTCCCTTCAGTTCCATTTAGTTAGGCTCCTTTCCTTATTCCCTCTTAGTGTGTAAAGGAGCAGAAAAAATATGCAAGGGCACAGAAAAGATAAAAGGAAAAAAAGAAAGGACGATCCGCCGGCAGCATGCGGGCGGATCGCCCTTTTGGAATTCAACAGGTGGTCTGCCTTGCTCGGGATTCCATCTGTACTTCCCTGCCCAAGGCGCTTTTTATAACAAACGTTTAAAAGTCATAACAGCTGCTCAGATATTGCATAAGACGCACGGCATCTCCGATGGAAAAACCGTTGCCGTTGACATCGGCCGCCTGAAGATTCAACTGATCTGCCGGTATTAAGTCATTCAGGTAGCGCAGCAGCAGCACCGCGTCTGAAAGGGTGACGCGGTCGTCTCCGTCGGCGTCTCCCAGCTCATAAGAAACGGCAATCAGTGCGGGGCTGGCGGTTCCCGATTTCCAATAAAGACTTGGCAGGGCGGAAAGAATCGTGTTATTGGCCAGATCGGCGCTGGTGCAGGTGGTGACATTCAGGGTGTTCCCCATCGCCCAATCCCATTGAAAACAGTTTGTAAAACTATTTTGGGAGATGGCCCATTCGTCGCTCCCCGTCAGGATGCCCCGGTTATAGCAATCCGCAATGGTTCCGCCATCGGCCGGCGCGATTCCCGCGGCTGTCGCTGCGGTGATTAAACGGGCGCTGTTATAGCAATTTTTGATGGTTCCGGCATTGCTGCCGGCAACGCCGCCAACATTCCCCTGCCCGATAATATTGCCGTCGGCAGAGCAGGCGGCAATGATGCCGTTATTCATGCCGGCGATTCCGCCGGGGTTTTGACCGTTAATCACCGTGTTTTGCGTGGTGATATAGGAAATTTTGCCGTTATTGATTAAAGCGATGGCTCCTTCTCCGGTCAGATCGCTGTTTTTGATCGTGCATTTGCGCACATCCCCGCTGTCTGTGACCGACTGGAATAACGGAACCGAAAGTGCATTGATCTGGCTGAATTTTCCGTTCAAATGTCCGCCGAAATTCCCGCCGCTTTGCGTGATGTTTTGGGCGTTGACGTCGTTGATTAAATAAAACCAGGAGCCGCTCAGATCTTGTTCCCGGCTGAGGCTCAAAAATGCTTCCAGTTCTTCCGGAGTGGAGATATAGTAGCTTCCGTTTCCGGAATAATCAAAAATATTCTGCGCATCCACGGAAAGGGCGATGGAAAGAAGGTGATCGGTTTCCAGGGTGGCCTTTTCTGCAGTCAGCGGCACGCCGTCCAGCCGGATTTCCTCTAAAAAGTTTTGATTATCCGGCATGAGGGTTACTGGTGTCCCTTTGGGGTAATAGACGACTTTGGTGTTGAGGACACGTCCGTCTGTGGTGTATTCTTTGGTCAACCGGACCAGATTGGCCCGTGCTCCCTCCCGAAGAGCCGGGAAAAGAGCGGTCTGTGCCCAGACATTGCTGCCGGCGTTTAACTGCCCGGTCAGGGAAGAATCGGTCAGCGCGGAAGCAGAAAAGCTTTGGGCACCATTTTTATCACTGCTGCCGCAGCCGTCCCAATAATAGTTTCCGGCAAAATTCAACACCGCTCCGGTGCGGGCAAGCGCGGCGGAATCTTTGGAGGAAATGGTTCCGGCGTTATAGCAGTTGGTTAAGGTGATGTTGGTTTGCCCCCAGCCGACGAGTCCGCCGGCAGCGGTTCCCGCTGAAACGGGGCCGGTATTATAGCAGGAGGTAAAGACGGCGCCTTCCCGGGCGACCCCGGCTAACCCGGCGGTTCCATCTGTTCCTCCGTTGGAGGTAATGGCGGCGCCGTTGCTGCAGCGAAGAAAAGTGCATTGGTCCCCGTAGCCGGTCAGCGCGGCCACCCGGTTATTGCCGAGAACCGTGCCGTCGGTAATGTGGAGATCCCGGAAAGCGGCCTGATAGGAGGCGGCGAAGATGCCAACACCGTTTTGTGTCGGCGCAGAAATGTTCAAATTTTGGATAGCATACCCTTGGCCGTTATAGGTGCCCTTAAAAACCGTGTCCAGACTGTTAAGACTGCTGCCGGTAACCGACCCTCCGGGCGTGAAGCCTTTGGTCAGGACGATATCGGCGGTTTGAAGAAGGGTCACGCCTTTTAAAGGCTTTCCGCCAGAGACCAGGTCTGCCGCTTTTTGCAGGGCTGCTTCACTGTCGACAATATAGGTGCCAGCGGCGCCGGTATAGTCCAGAATATTAAGGAATCCCTGCGATTCGGCGGCGGAGGCGGCAGGAGTCAGGCTATGGATATCCGCCAGCTTCCAGACCGACGTCAGGTAGGCGGCGCGGCCTTGCATGAAGGTTCTTAAATAGGTGTAGTTTTCTTCATAGGTTCTGCCGGTATCGTTGCCGGATGTGGTGAGCGTATTTAAAATGTTCCAATATTTGAAGTTCATGGCGGCGGAGGGGCTTAATTCCTGGTAATACTCGCTCATCGGCCGCAGCAGGGTGTTGCTGTTTGCGGCGCTGTCGCCGATGCACATGGAGATCAGCGGAACAAAGTGAATATTCCATTCTGCCCGCACGGCGTTTAAAAAGGATTTCTGCTGATAGAGCTGATAGAAATAATAGGTATATCCCTTTTTGGCGCCGGCATAGATTCCGGTTGTTGTGGTGGCGCCTTTCATATTTCCAAGGGCGTTGTCATAGTCCCAGACCGGGCCACAATAGCCGATGGCGGATTCTTTGTCGGAGGGTTTATAGAAATACTGGCTGGTGACATTGGCGTCGATGTTCTTGCTGAACTCCTCAATGATATATTTGCGCGCCAGAGAGGTAAGATCAAAATATTCGTCAAAGCTTTTCCTGGTGGTTGGATTAATTCCGTCCGGCGCGTAAAGCGCGTCTTCAAATTCCTGAAAATACTGCGAAATATAGGCAACCTGCTCGCGGGAAGCACATTCCGGCTCTTTAATGACGACCGGCTGGCCCCGGCTGGTCACAAAGCCGCTGACCTCCGCTTCGTAGCGGTCTTTATATTCCAGCTCCAGCAGATATCCGCCGGTAATATCATCGGGGTTGCTGGGGATTTCGTAGCCCTTGCTGGACCCGATCACGGCAACGTTGGAGCCAAAGCGGGGGTAACTGCTCGGCGCGTTTACATTGCAGTCTTCCGTTGCCCCCTCCAGATCGTTGATTTCGATGCGGTTATTGTTGATCTGAACTTTTTCACAAAGCTGATAGTTTCCCATATATTGATTGTTGCAGTATAAATCCACAAAGATCGATTGAGTGGTGTTGGGAAGGCCGGCGCTTTTGGCAAGATCATAAGTAATCTTGTTGCGGATCAGCGAGCGTTCACTGTAGTTCGCCAGAAGAATCCAGGTTTTGTTGCTTCCCGCGCCGATCAAGTCAGTAGATTTATTCAATTTGATCTGATACGGCTTTTTGGGCTTATTCCAGGTGGCGTTTCCCCGCCCTTTGATCTGGGTCAGGGTATTGTTGTATATGATCTTGCCGGTGGCGCTGACCATCCGCAGGGCCCCTTCTTCTTCGTTCCCTTTTACCGCGTTTATATAGCTCATGCTCCCGGATTCCGTTGTGATATACATGGCCGGAATATTGGCGGATTTCATGACGGTGAGCGGATATCCCCGCCCGTCAAACTGCACTGTATGGGCGCCTTGCTGCAGCAGTGCAACCACGTCCCCGTTACAGACGGAAAGGCCGTCGACCGCGTAGTTTACCGCGCCTTCCAGCCAGATCTGCAGGCTGCCGGTGTCGGCTTCTGCCGGCAGGAATAGATAGTAGCTTCCGTCGTCGGAACTATACCACCATTGAACCGCGCTGATCGGGCGTGTTTCTGACGGGCTGCTTCCGGTGGGAGATGCCCATAATTTCATGCTGGCAGGGGCCGCGGCCCCCAAGGCGCTGTTTGATGCGGCCAGGGCCGGCAGAAAACTGCACAGCAACAAAAGAGCTGAAAAGAGAGACGTAAAGCAAATCCACCGTTGTTTCATGGCAAGTTCTCCTTTATCAAATTCGCATTATTTTTATTATAACATGCATTTATTGATAAAAAAATGGTTTTATGACAACAAAAAACAACACGGTGTGGATTAAATTTGGCAATAATAGTCAAAACCGCTTCCGTGAATGATCTCGCGGAAGCGGTTTTGGTTAATAATAAAGATTTTGTGTGGCAATAAACGCATTGAGCTGATCACTGACCGCAGTATAGGCGGTGTCCATGTCGACCTTTGCGTCTGTAATCCCAGACAGATACGTCGCGATCATCTCTTCGATGGCGTCGCTGTGATAGATCAGCCCTCCGGTGTTTTCTGCCAGACCGGCATAGGCCTGATAACCGCTGCCGAGGATATTAAGGGCGAGCAGCTGTCCGGCGCGGGCTTCCGCATAACGGTTACACCAGAGCTCGGCGAAAGTCAACGCCGCCAACTGGGTTGATTCGCTGACCTCATATTTGGGAAGGGCAAAAAAGGTCCCGGTGAAGCTGGTTGCGGTGGGGCCTCCTGCTTCCAGCGCCGGAAGCGGGGCATAGGAAAGCTTCATTTTTTCATTTTTCTCCGGTTGGGTGGTATATTCCATCGCTACGGTGCCTTCTTTTAAGGAGTACTTGGTGTCCTCTTCCTTTACAAAGGTGGGCAGCTGGCTGTTAAGATTTCGCAGTGCAGACCATACCGGATGTGTCGCTTTGGCGTTGATGTTGCTGTCCAGTTTTCCATTCAGCAGCGTCAGCGGGCTCTTTCCGCTGATCAGGCCGAAGGCCAGTGTTTCTTTAATGATGAACGGAACAATTTTGCTTTCCGCATTTTTATTGCTGATTTCCTTGAACTGATCGATGGTCCATTGTCCGTTTTTATATAAGGTGGCGGGATCTTTGCCGCTTGGCATCAATGCGGTGTTATACCAGAGCGCATTGATATTGCCGATCGGGGCAAACAGGGTTTGGTTGCTCTGGGTTAAGATGGCCTTACTGATTCCGTAACTGGTATTGTCGAGGTTTAAAAAGCCGGAGGCGGAGGTGGAAAGCGTCATTCCTGCGGCCAGATTGTCGGCAGTCATTTGAATCAGCGATAGCTTCTTTCCCGCGAAGAGTGCAACCCGCTGGGCTTTGAGGGACACCGATTCATTTTTAACCGTATATTTTAACACAAATCCATTCGCTGCCGCGGCCTTGGTAAACCAATCCCATTCCGTTACGGTATTATTATCGGCATCTTTATAGGAAAAGGCGGGCAGCTCGCTGGCGGTATAAAGGGTGATCGCCTTGTTTTTTAAAATGGTCTGCGCAGCTCCTTTGATCAGGCCGCTGAAACCCAAAACCGATTTTTCGGTTGCCGACGGGACAAAAGTGGCAAGCGCCAACGGATTTCCGGAAGCGCCGGTAAGCGCTTCCGCGCTCTGCTGGGTGATTTTCTCCGCCTCCGTGGCTTCCGCGTTCCCTTGCGTGGTTGTTGCTGCGTTCTCCTGGGTCTTCTCTTTTGTCGTTGTTCCGGTCACTTCACCCGTCTGGGCGGTTCCGGACTGCGTTTCTTTTTCGGGCTCGCTGCTGTCATTGGAATTATTAATGACGGAGGGGTAAGTGATATTATCTGGCTTGCAGGCGGAAAGGCTCGTAAGGAGCACCAGCCCGATGATGATGGCAACTATGCGTTTCATTTTATGAAATTCCTTCCTTTCTGTTTAATCGTGGCATAAGCGGAAACCGCCAGTTGGTCGCACCGCTCGTTATAGGTGTGCCCCGCGTGGCCCTTCACCCACTGAATGGTCACCTGGTGCCGGCGCAACTGTGGAAGCATTCTCTCCCACAGATCCCGGTTCAGCGCGGGCTTCTTATCTGCTTTGCGCCAGCCGTTCTGCTCCCACTGAAAGACCCAGCCTTTCTCAATGCTTTCGCACAAATAGCGGGAGTCGCTGACCAATGTCACGGCGCAGGATTCTTTGAGCTGCTCCAATCCGACAATGGCCGCCAAAAGTTCCATCCGGTTATTGGTGGTGTGTGTCTCTCCCCCGCTGAGCTCTTTCTCTTTCCCCTGGTAGACCAGAATGGTTCCGTATCCGCCGGGGCCGGGGTTTCCGCTACAGGCTCCGTCTGAATAAATGGTTACTGTTTTCATCCGGATCAGGACCCCAGCTTGGCTTTCAGCGCGTCATAGTAATTTTTAGCGGGAGCGGAAAGCTTTTCCCGGTCGATGGTCGTCAGAATGCTTTTGGCCAGTGCTTTGTTTCCGCTTATATAGGCGTTTTGCGCCGCGGCAAGATATTCATCCTGCTCCACCATATTTCCAACGCTTTCTAAAAGCGCGTCATTTTCTTTTTTTGCAGTGGTCAGATCCGCATTGCTTTGCTGAAGAGAGGCGTTTTCTTTTTTCAGCGATTCGTTTTCATCTTGAATATTTTTTAAGGTGGATTGGCTGCTGGAGATGGTGTTGTTGTTTTCAGACATTTCCCGTTGAATGCGGGAAGTGATCAGGTAGCTTCCGCCGATCAGGCCGGAGATGACGATAACAAAAACAGTGGTGTAAATGGCCAGAAACCTAATATCTTTTTTCTTTTCGCTGCCTGTCTTACTGGGTTGGGGCGGAAGGTCCTTTTTCGCTTCTGTCTCATCCGGAACGCTTTTTTCCGAAGAAGCTGCTTCCGGCGCGGGAAGGACCGGCGGGTTCTCTTTCGGGGCGGCATCTTCCTGCACGGGAGGAGATTGGACGGTCGGCTCTGTTTCTTCTTGCGTTGATTTGACGCTGTGATCCTCTTGATTCACAGCGGCGGCCTCTTGTTCATCGATTTTTTCCTGCTCTTTGTTGAGCCCTGCGGTGTTCCATAATTCGTCTAACAAGGACTTTTCGTCTTTATTCATCTGTCAGACTCTCCTTCTAATATTTCAATGATTTTTTCCAGCTCCCGCACGGAATAATAGCTGATTTCCACACGCCCGTTATTGTTGTCTTTATGCCGGATGACCACTTTGTTTCCCACGTGGGCCGAAGCTTTTTCTTCCAGCTCATGAATGGCGCGCAAAACGGCGGGGTCGGGGGTTGACGCGGCCTTTGGCTCCTGTCCGGCTTTTTTAACCAGCGCTTCTGTCTGCCGGACGCTCAGGGACTCTGTTATAATCCGGTTGGCCAGCGCCAGCTGGGTGTCCGGATCTTCTATCGGGAGCAATGTGCGGGCATGTCCTGCGGAAAGCTCCCCAGTCTTCACGTAATCCAAAAGCTGCTCCGGCAAGCTCAGCAGCCTCAGGGTGTTTGCAATGGCGGAGCGCGATTTGGAAACGGTTTTGGCGATCTGCTCCTGCGTCAGTCCGTATTGCTCTGTTAAATACTGATATCCCTGCGCTTCCTCAATCGGGTTTAAATCTTCCCTCTGCAGGTTTTCGATCAGGCTCACTTCGCTGATTTCCTGCGGGGTATAACGCCGGATTAAAACCGGCACGATTTCCAACCCTGCCATCCGGCAGGCGCGCCAGCGCCGTTCTCCGGCGATGATGCGGTAGCGCTCCCCTTCCAGCGGCGCGACGATGATTGGCTGAATCAGCCCGTGTTCCTTGATCGATTCTGCCAGCTGATTCATGGCCTCTTCGTCAAAATGTTTCCGGGGCTGCAACTTGTCCGGCTCAATCTGAGAAAGGCGCAGGCGCGACAGCTCTTGGCCGTTCTCATCCAATTCCAGAAGATTATCGGCAAAAAGTGCATCCAGGCCCTTTCCTAATCCCTTTTTCATTGCGCCGCCTCCTTGTTTTGTTCTAAAAATTCTCGCGCCATTTCCCGATAGGCCAGCGCGCCTTTGGAATACCGGTCGTATACCTGTACCGGCACGCCGTGGCTGGGCGCTTCCGACAGCCGCACATTGCGGCAGATGGTGGTTTTATAGACCTTATTTCCAAAATATCGCTTGATTTCATTGGCCACCTGAATGGTCACGTTCATCCGGCCGTCATACATGGTGAGCAGCACCCCTTCGATATAGAGGCCCGGATTGTAGCGTGTTTTGACCAGCTTGATGGTGTTGACCAGCTGCGAAACGCCTTCCAAAGCCAAATACTCCGGCTGAAGAGGAATGATCACGCTGTTTGAGGCGGTCAGGGCGTTCAGGGTCAACAGGGATAAGGAGGGCGGGCAGTCGATAATAATATAGTCATATAAATGACGGATTTGATTCAAAGCGGCTTTCAGCAGCCCTTCCCGGTTCTCCATGGCAACCATTTCGATTTCGGCTCCGGCTAAGTTCATGTTGGTGGGAAGCAGATCCACACGCGCATAAGCAGAGGAAATAACGGCCTCCCGGATCGAGCATGCACCGATCAGAACCTCATAAACTGAATGCTGGATGGAGCGCTTGTTGATGCCGTAGCTGCTGGTGCCGTTGGCTTGGGGATCAATGTCTACAAAAAGTGTTTTTTGCCCTTCTTCCGCCAACGCAAACGCGAGGCTTACTGCGGTGGTCGTTTTTCCGACGCCGCCCTTTTGATTGGTTATGGATATGATTTTCCCCACGATGGCTTCGTTCCCCTCTTATATGATTCGGAAGTTATTGTACCATAATTCATAAAAAAATAAAAGTCTTTTTCAAAATTAATTTGTTTCACGTGAAACAGGAACGCAAAACACCTTCCTATTGTTTCACGTGAAACGGTTGAAAAACAAACAGAGAACATACCGGGGAAGTATGTTCTCTGTTTGCATATAGGGGATTAGGATGTTTTGGGTATGCGAATAATATATTCAACAAACCGCTCTTCATCATTAATTTGCGTTTGCGGTTTGATACCCGCCTGTTTTAAGGTGGCCACCGTATGATTGATGGTGTTGATGCACAGCCGGATGTCTTTGATAGATCCGACCCGGCAGGGCTTTTGGCGTTTTTTTCGCGGCGTCAAAGCCGCGCCGATCAGCTGCTCTGTTTCGATGACCGTAAGCTCCTGCCCGATCACCGTTTCCAGCAGCTCCATCAAAAGATCTGCATCCGGCACTTTCAGAAGCGCCCGGGCATGCCGCTCGGTCAGATTATGCTTGTGAATTAAAATCTGCGCGCTGATGGGCAGCTTCAGCAAACGAAGTTTGTTCGCAACCGTAGAAGGATCCTTACATACGCTGCGGGCAATTTCTGCCTGGGAAAGGCCATATTCATTGATCAGCCGCTGAAACGCGGTGGCCTCTTCAAAGAACGAGAGATTCTCTCTTTGCAGATTTTCAATCAACGACAATTTGGCCGCCTCTGCCGGCGTCTTTTCGGTCAGCACGCAGGGCACCCGTGTCAAGCGCGCTTCTTTGGCAGCCCGCAGGCGGCGTTCTCCGGCAATGAGGCGAAAGTGATCGCCCTCCTTCATGACAAGCAGTGGCTGCAGAACACCGTTCGCAGCAATACTGTTGGAAAGCTCCCGCAGCTGATCTTCCCGGAAAACCGTGCGCGGCTGATTCGTCGCGGGAAGAATGGAGCTGACATCGACCCACTGCAAACTGTCACGCTGTTTAAAAAGACTTGGCATAAGGTTGTCCCTCCCCTCGTTTGATTTTAGTTTAAAAGATCTTTCAAAAAAAAGCAAGAAAAACCCCTCGTCAAATTTTGACAAGGGGTTTAAAAAGTGTCGAATTCAGGCGATCTTTTTCATGCTTTTTATGAGGGATTTCGTGCTGACAGAAGCAATATAGGCTTCCTGAACTGCGCCGTTTTTGTCGATAAAATAAGTGACCGGAGTACCGTGAACATTATAGGTTTCGGCCATTTCTCCCTGCACATCAAAAGCCAGAACGGGCAGCGTGATTCCATCCTCCTTCAGCAGGTTCTTTTGTTCCTCAATGGGTTTTCTGCTGGTTGCCACCGCAAAAATGGTGACCGGATAATCCGGCGCAAGAGAAGACAACTGCTGCAGCAGGTCGATCGCTTTGCCGGTATCGATATCAAAAAACACCAACACCGTTCCCTTGGTACCGAAATAATCAGAAAGCGAGATCAGCGTTGTTCCGTCGTCAGCAACGCCGGTAATGTCGTAGGCCTGCTGGGGTGAATGATCTTTAAGAAAAGATGATATAATAAAATAAGAAAGAAAAAAGATCAGCGCAACGACCAATATCACGATCGTCGTGCGCGCGGCGCTCCAGAATGTTTTCATGTGACACCTCCATTTTTGAAATCATTATACTGATATTCAGAGAGAATTGCAAGAATTAATTCATGTCATACTTGAAGGTGGTGAAAAAATGTTGTATAATAAAAAAATAAGAAAAAACACAGGGAGCACAGAATGAGCGATTTTCATTTAGTGGAGAACAACGGCATACAGACGTTAAAATGTGGCGCCTTTGAAGCCATTCCAGGCCTTTGCCATGGATTTTCCACCCGAATTGGCGGGGTGAGCCGCGGGGACTGCGCGGCGATGAGTTTTTCCTATCAAAAAGAAACAGAAGCGGTTGTGGATGAAAATTATCGGCGGTTTTGCGCGGCGAATGCGTTGCCGTTTGACAGCTTGGTGCTGACACACCAGACGCATTCGGTTCAGGTGCGTGCGGCCGGGTCGGCAGAAAAGGGGCGGGGCCGCTTCCGGGAATGGCGCGATGTGGACGGTCTGGTAACCGGTGAAAAAGGGCTTGGTTTGGTTTGCTTCACAGCAGATTGTGTTCCAATTTTGATGGCAGACCCGCATGCTAAGATTGTTGCGGCGGTTCACAGCGGCTGGCGGGGAACGGTGGGCGCCATTGCGGCAAATGCGGTTCGGCAAATGGTGGCGCAGGGTGCCTCTGCCCCGCATATTTTGGCGGCAATCGGCCCTTCGATCGGGCGTTGTCATTTTGAGGTGGGGCCGGAGGTGCAGAAGGCATTCTCTTCCCGCTTCGGGGCGGCGCTGCCGGAAATTCCTTCTTCGCGGGAAGGACATGGAATGATCGACCTTTGGCAGGCAAACCGCCTGGTGCTGCAGGAGGCCGGAGTGCTGAACGCGCATATTTATGTGGCGGAAGTCTGTACTTTTTGTAATCATGACCTGTATTTTTCCCATCGGTATACAAACGGACGGCGCGGCTGCCAGCTGGCGGCGATCGCAATGGAGGAATAAAGTGAAAAGAGTGTGGAGTGTTCTGATTGCACTGATGCTTGTCTTGGGAATGAGCGGATGTGACAGCAGTACCATTTATGGAACCGATGGAACGGACAACCAGCTTGGCGCCTACAGCAATACCAACGGGGCGGAAGAAAAAGAAATGCGTCCAGCGCGGGAATCCATTTCCATGGTGTTCTATGAGGATATGGACATGAATCCCCTCACCACCACAAACAGCGAAAACCATGAGTTGCTGAAACTGATTTATAGCCCGTTGGTGCGGCTGAATAGTGCGCTTGTGGCGGAATATGTGCTGGCGGAGCAAATCACCACGGAAGGAACCGACGCGACAATCGTTTTGCGCGAAGGGCTGCAGTTCAGCGACGGCAGCGCGGTAACGGCCGCCGATGTGGCCGCCAGCTTTAAAACGATCCGCAATACCCCCACCTCCCCGTATTATACGCGGCTGGAAAACTTGAAGAGCTGGCGCGCTGCGGATGACCGGACCTTAATGGTGACATTAAAGGCGCCGGATGTGGATTTCATCAGCCGGATGGATATTCCGGTGATGCAGCAAAAAGGAGATGCCGGCTGCGGCCCATACTGTTTTTCAGAAATCAATGGGAAGCGGGTTTTGGTGCCCAACACTTCCTATTTTACACAGCCGACCATTCAGACCATTTACTTGAAAAAACCGGCAGACAACACCGAGCGGCAAAATATGTTTTCAGTTGGCCTGCTGGATGTTTATTTCGTGCCGGCGGAGAGCGATCTCGTGTTTTCGGGAGGGAAAAATTATCAGGTGCAGACCTATGCGTCGGACAACCTGCTGTATTTAGGCGTTAATTGCCAAAACGGACTGCTTTCCAGAGCAGAAATACGCGCCTACCTGAACGGATTGCTTGACCGGGAAAAAATTACCGACGGCGTTTTGCTGGGGCAAGCGCAGGAAACCGCATATCCGTTTCAGGCCACGTGGTATAAAGCGGACGGCCTGGAGCAGGAAAAGAATTGGAGCGATGCCGCGCGAAAAGAAAAAGCGCAGGCGGTGGGGCTGCAGGTTTCGGAAAACGCGTTGCTGGATGAGAGCGGGAATCAGCTGACTTTCTCCCTGCTGGTGGACGCCGGCAGCATTATCCATCGGAATGTGGCGCAGGCGGTGGCAGACAGCTTTGCCATGGCCGGCGTAAAGATTAATGTGGAAGCGGTCAGTACGGCAGATTATAATACCCGTTTGCAGACGGGGCAGTATGCGCTTTATCTGGGAGAGGTCAAAACCGGGCGAACACTGAACCCGGCGCTTTACACGACCGCCAGCCCGGTTAATTACGGCGGATTTTCTGCGCCGGAGCTGGAGCAGGCGGCGGCAGATTATCAAACCGGGAATTTGTCTTTATCCGCGTTTGCGCACTCGTTCGATCAATACACGCCCATCTTTCCGCTTGCTTATCGGGATGGCGTATTGTTTGTGGCATCAGATATCGGCCTTTTTCAATCGACCGGCCCTTGGGCGGTTTACGGAGACATTACCAAATTGAAAACGACAGAAACGGAGATTAAGGAATGAGAGAATTAAAAAGCGGGACCGATATAAGAGGTGTTGCTTTGGGGGAGGCCCCGACGCTGACCCCGGAGCGGGCAGAGCGGCTGGCCAAAGCCTTCGTATTGTTTTTAGAGCAGCGCAGCGGTCAGAATCCGGCCAAAATAGCGGTGGGAAGAGATCCACGGCTTTCCGGCGACGCGCTGACGGAAGGCGTGGTGCAGGGGCTTTGTTCCATGGGGGTTTCTGTTTTGAATTGCAATCTGGCAACAACGCCGTCGATGTTTTTCTCTACATATTACGAAAAGAGCGCGTGTGACGGCGCCATTGAAATTACCGCCTCTCACCTGCCCTATGACCGCAACGGGATGAAATTTTTCACGAAAGACGGCGGGATTGACGGGGCGGATGTTGACACCATTCTTGCGCTGGCAGAGGAAAAGGCGTTTCCGCGCCGCCCGGCCGGCGAGATGCACTGCTTTGACTTAATGGGTCCATACAGCGAAAGCCTGGTCCGTATGGTGCGGGAAAAGACCGGGGAGGAGCGGCCGCTGGAGGGGATTCATGTGGTTGTTGATGCCGGAAACGGTGCCGGGGGCTTCTTTGTGGAACAGGTGCTGGCGCCTCTGGGCGCAAACGCGGCCGGTTCCGTCTTTTTAGATCCGGACGGGCGTTTTCCGAATCATATTCCCAACCCGGAGAATAAGGCTGCGATGGATGCCTGTGCAAAGGCTACGCTTGCCGGGCATGCGGATATGGGAATCTGTTTTGACACCGATTGCGACCGGGCCGCTATTGTTGATGCCGGCGGAAGAGAAATCAACCGGAACCGGATGATCGCGCTGCTTGCGGCGGTGGTGCTGCGGGAACGGCCGGGCTGCACGATTGTGACCGATTCGGTGACCTCCCGCGGACTGACGCGGTTTATTACCGCCCATGGCGGGGTGCACCACCGATTTATGCGCGGGTATAAAAAAGTGATCGATGAGGCAATTCGGCTGGAAAAAAGCGAGATTTGCGCGCCACTGGCCATGGAAACCAGCGGACACGGAGCGCTGAAAGAAAACCATTATTTGGATGACGGTTCCTATCTGGCTGCTAGGATGCTGGCGGAGCTGGCCCAGCTGAAACGGCAGGGAAAGACGCTTTTTTCCTTGATTGAGGATCTGGAAGAACCGAAGGAGAGTATGGAGCTGCGGGCAGAGATTCTGGCGCCCGATTTTAGAGCCTATGGGCAGCAGGTGCTGAACGCGTTGGCAGCGTATTGTGTTGCGGAAGGCTGGACGCCGGAAACGCCGAATTACGAGGGTGTGCGGGTGAACTTTGACCGGCAGAACGGGGACGGCTGGTTTTTGGTACGCCTGTCCCTGCATGATCCTGTGATTCCTATTAATATAGAGAGCGACGCTTTCGGCGGCGCACAGCAAATTGCCCGGAAGCTACTTCCCTTCTTAACGCGTTACGCGGAACTGAAGCTGCCGGAGATAAAGGAGAACCTGATATGAAACGGATGGCTGCCATACTGAGTATCTGGGCGCTGCTTCTGAGTGGAATCCCCTTCTTTTCCGCGGCGGCGTCTGACGCGGCGTATATTTTGATTTCCACGCCGGAGGAGCTTGCCGCTATCGCAAATAATTTAGCGGGCAATTATCGGCTGAAAAATGATATTACGTTAACAGCCTCTTTTCCCCTTCTGGCGCCGGATGCGGCCCACGCCTTCACCGGCAGCTTAGACGGAGCCGGATATGCGATCGCCGGGCTCCGCGCGCAGATCAGCGGAAACGGAACGTTGTCCGCCGGGCTGTTCGGCTATAACAAGGGAACCATTTTAAATCTTGCACTCACCCGGGTGGACGTTCGCGTCAGCGGAACGGATGGATACGGAAACGCCATGGTATATGCCGGTGCCATTGCAGGCGTGAATGAAGGCGCGATCCGGCAGTGTGAAGCGTCCGGTACGGTAAGCGCGTCCAGCGCAACGTTTCGTGCGGTGGCGGGCGGGTTGGCCGGCCGAAATGCCGGAACGATGGACCGCACCGCGGCATACGTGTATGTTGCGGCAACCGGCGCTTCCGAAGCGGTTGCCGGCGGCCTGATCGGAGAAAATGCCGGGACGCTTACCAACAGCTTCAGCATGCGTACGGTGAGCGCAGAAGGAAGTGCCGCCAATACCGATTGCTATCTGGGCGGACTTGCGGGTCAAAACGGATTTGCAGGAGCCGGATCCATTCAGTATTGTTACAGCAGGAGTGCGCTTGTCTGCACGGCGCAGTCCGCACTTCTGGGGGGGATTGCCGGCGAAAATGCCGGCACGGTTCAGGATTGCTATTATCTTGCGGATACTGCAGCGCGCGCTGCGGGTGACAGCAGAGAAATCACCGGCGCGGTCAGCAATCTGTCCATGCGGCAGCAGGCAAGCTTTTCCACATTTGATTTTGTACATGTTTGGGGGATGTATGACTTCCCTGTTCTGCAGGGCGTGCGCTCCGCTTCCGACGTGTTGCTCGGAGATGTGGACGCATCCGGTCAGGTGACCATGGCAGATATCATATACCTGATGCAGATAATCAACCAGAAAAAAACAGATGCCCTGCTGAAAGAAGCCGCGGATCTGAATCGGGATCGGCGCATTTCGATCACAGACGCAGTGCTTTTGCTGCGCAAACTCGCCGGGCTTTCATAATCCGGTTCCAGGAAAAATCTGCAAAAGGCTGAAGGATTTTGTGTATTTTGACTCGCTTTTTGGCAAAACGCTAAAATTTCGAGCGGAACGAAAAAAAAAGTGGACTATCAAAAGAATTATGATATAATGGTATTTGGTGACGCGCGCCCTGCGGGTTGCCCGAGTGTGTTTGTTTAATATTTTATATAATTGGAGGAAAGAAATTCATGAGCAAAAAGTTCGTATACCTCTTCTCTGAGGGTGACGCAACCATGCGGAATCTTCTGGGCGGAAAAGGCGCCAACCTGGCCGAAATGACCAAACTGGGCCTGCCGGTTCCCCAGGGTTTCACCATTTCTACCGAGGCTTGTACGCAGTATTATGAAGACGGCCGGAAGATTAACGATGAAATCCAAGCGGAAATCATGGAGTACATTGGCAAAATGGAGGAGATCACCGGGAAGAAATTCGGCGATCTGGAGAATCCCCTGCTGGTATCGGTTCGTTCCGGTGCCCGTGCTTCCATGCCCGGCATGATGGATACGATTTTGAATCTGGGTCTGAATGAAGATGTGGTGGAAGTGATTATCGCCAAATCCGGTAATCCCCGCTGGGCGTGGGACTGCTACAGAAGATTTATTCAGATGTACTCCGACGTGGTGATGGAAGTGGGTAAGAAGTATTTCGAAGAGCTCATCGACGCCATGAAGGAAAAGAAGGGCGTTACGCAGGATGTGGATCTGACTGCCGAGGATCTCAAGGAGCTGGCCAATCAGTTTAAGGCGGAATACAAAACAAAGATCGGCAGCGAGTTCCCCACCGACCCCAAAGAGCAGCTGATGGGCGCGATCAAAGCGGTGTTTCGTTCTTGGGACAACCCCCGCGCCAATGTTTATCGCCGTGACAATGATATCCCCTATTCCTGGGGAACTGCCGTGAACGTTCAGATGATGGCCTTTGGCAACATGGGCGAAACCTCCGGCACCGGCGTGGCCTTTACCCGGGATCCTGCCACCGGCGAAAAGAAACTGATGGGCGAATTTCTGATGAATGCGCAGGGCGAAGATGTGGTGGCCGGTGTGCGCACACCGAAGCATATTGATCAGCTGAAGGAAGTAATGCCGGAAGTGTACAATCAGTTTGTGGAAATTTGCCATGCGCTGGAAAATCACTATCGTGACATGCAGGACATGGAGTTTACCATTGAAGATAAAAAGCTCTATATGCTGCAGACCCGGAACGGCAAGAGAACCGCGAAGGCTGCTTTGAAGATCGCTTGCGATCTGGTGGACGAAGGCATGCGCACCGAGAAAGAAGCGGTGATGATGATTGATCCGCGGAATCTGGATACGTTGCTGCATCCGCAGTTCGACGCCAAGGCCTTGAAGGAGACCAAACCGGTGGCGAAAGCGCTGGCCGCTTCTCCGGGCGCTGCCTGCGGCAAGATCGTCTTTTCTGCGGATGATGCCAAAGCTTGGGCTGCCCGCGGGGAAAAGGTGGTGCTGGTTCGTCTGGAGACTTCTCCGGAGGATATCGAAGGCATGAAAGCGGCGCAGGGCATTCTGACCGTGCGCGGCGGCATGACCTCTCACGCTGCGGTGGTGGCGCGCGGAATGGGCACCTGTTGTGTATCCGGCTGCTCTGCCATTGCCATGGATGAGGCCAACAAGAAATTTGTGCTGGCCGGCAAGACTTATCATGAGGGAGACTACCTCTCTTTGGATGGCTCTACCGGTAACATTTACGACGGAATCGTGCCCACCACTGATGCTGAAATCGCCGGTGAATTCGGCCGGATCATGTCTTGGGCCGATAAATACAGAGTGCTGAAGGTGCGCACCAACGCGGATACGCCGCGTGACGCTGCAAAAGCCCGGGAACTGGGCGCAGAAGGCATTGGTCTTTGCCGCACCGAGCATATGTTCTTTGAAGAGGGCAGAATCGCCGCGTTCCGCGAGATGATCTGCTCCGATACCGTGGAAGCCCGTAAGGCGGCGCTGGAGAAGCTTCTTCCGTTGCAGCAGGGTGATTTCGAAAAGCTGTATGAGGCTATGGAAGGCAATCCGGTAACGATTCGGTTCCTGGATCCCCCGCTGCATGAGTTCGTGCCCACCACCGAGCCTGAAGTCGCAGAGCTGGCCAAGGCACAGGGCAAATCTGTGGAAGCGATCAAAAACATTATCGCCGGCCTGCATGAGGCCAACCCGATGATGGGTCATCGCGGCTGCCGCCTGACCGTTACCTATCCTGAAATCGCAGAAATGCAGACACAGGCAGTGATTCGCGCGGCAATCAACGTGAAAAAGGCGCATCCCGATTGGACGCTGGTTCCCGAAATTATGATTCCGCTGGTTGGCGAAGTAAAGGAACTGAAATTTGTTAAAGACGTGGTGGTCAAGGTAGCCGATGCGGAAATCGCGGCAGCCGGGATCGACCTGAACTATGAAGTCGGCACCATGATCGAGATCCCCCGCGCGGCACTGACGGCAGACGAGATCGCCAAGGAAGCGGAGTTCTTCTGCTTCGGAACCAACGACCTGACCCAGATGACGTTCGGCTTCAGCCGTGACGACGCCGGGAAGTTCCTGGATGCTTATTATGAGAATAAGATTTATGAGAACGATCCGTTTGCAAAGCTGGACCAGATTGGGGTCGGCAAGCTGATGGAAATGGCGGTATCTCTTGGAAAGAAGACCAGACCGGAGATGCATCTGGGCATTTGCGGCGAGCATGGCGGGGATCCCTCTTCGGTGGAATTTTGCCACAAGATTGGGCTGACCTATGTGTCCTGCTCCCCGTTCCGTGTGCCGATCGCCAGACTGGCTGCGGCTCAGGCTGCGATTGCAAACAAATAATTTGAAGTCTTTTAAAGGGGCGGACGCGCTGTTTGGCGCGTTCCGCCCCTTTTGCTGTTGTCGGCCGTTTTTTAAAAACAAAATTTTTGCCCAAGCCGTTAGGAAGCGGTTTCGCTTTTTGAGGGTGCAACAAACGATGGATTCCTTTTTGCTGCATGTTTTTTTCGGTGGGGGTTTATGGTTTCCCCATTTTTATGGCTGCTTTTTGGTGGGCCTTCCATTGGATTGCGGCAGTTTTGGCCCCTGGTGGCTTCTTGAAACAGGGCAAAAGCAACAAATAGGAGTTAGCGGAAGCTAATTAAAAAAAGCAAATTGCCATATCTCCCTCCGGGCTATTGACAAATGGAGGGAAATCCCGTATGATCATTTGTGGTTAGCAATCGCTAACCACAAATGATCACAAGCGTTCGCGTGTGCGGACGATTTGGATGCACGATAGGAAGGTGGAAGCAAAGATGCCATTAACTCTAGCGTCCGTTGGCAAAGAGGCCCGAATTAAAAAAATCGGCGGCCGCCCGGAGGAGCGCAAACATCTGGAAAATTTGGGCTTTGTTGCGGGCGGAAACGTAACGATCATTTCTGAAATTGGCGGAAATCTGATCGTTAATGTGAAGGAAGCGCGGGTAGCCATCAGCCGGGAAATGGCTCTAAAAATCATGGTATAAACAGAAAGGAAGGAGGAAGGGCACTGAAAACACTCAGACAGGCAAAGGTAGGCGATACGGTGACTGTGATAAAGCTGCACGGGGAAGGCGCAGTCAAACGGCGGATCATGGATATGGGTGTTACCAAAGGTGGAGATCCGGGTGCGGAAGGTGGCACCCCTGGGAGATCCGGTGGAGGTTCAGGTGCGCGGATATGAGCTTTCGATCCGCAAAGCAGATGCAGGAATGATTGAGGTGGAGTAAGGGCGCGGCACTTAATGGCGGTGTGGGCCGGTAATACACAAAGAGGGCGGGACTGCTCCCTATTGGAATGGGAATGCTCTATTTTTTACGGTATCTAGTTAGCATACGCTAATTATAGAAGAAAGAGAGGAAAATGGATGGAAATCAAGATCGCCCTTGCGGGCAATCCGAACAGCGGAAAGACCACTTTGTTCAATGCCTCACCGGATCCAATCAATTTGTCGGGAACTGGCCGGGCGTTACGGTGGAAAAGAAAGAGGGCAAGCTGAAAAAACACGCGGATGTAACGATGATGGATCTGCCCGGTATCTATTCCCTTTCCCCCTATACCCTGGAAGAGGTCGTGGCAAGAAACGATTTGATTCTGCAGCGGCCCAACGCCATTCTGAACATTGTGGACGGCACGAATCTGGAGCGAAATCTATATCTGACCACGCAGCTGACAGAGCTGGGTCTTCCCGTTGTGGTGGCCATTAATATGATGGATGTGTTGGAAAAAGCGGGAGACCGGATCAATTTGGCGGCGCTTGAAAGGGAACTTGGCTGTAAGGTTGTGGAAATTTCCGCGCTGAAGGGCAGCGGCGTTACTGAAGCGGCGGAAGCGGCAATTGCGGCGGCCATGTCCACAAAAAGGTTCCGATGCACAAGTTCAGCGGCGCGGGAGCATGCGCTGGCGCATATTGAAGAAGCAGCCGTTTACCGCCTTCCCGCAGAACAGCGGCGCTGGTATGCCATCAAAATTTTTGAGCAGGACGTCAAGGTGTTGGAACAGCTACAGCTGGATCCAAAGCTGGCGGCGCAGATCGAAGAGGATATTCAGGCGGCGGAAACGGTGCTAGACGATGACGCGGAAAGCATTGTTACCAACGAACGTTACCACCACCGCCTATCTCTATGATGACAGCGGAAAGGTGGAGAAACCATTCCGGTTACCTATGATACTTATCAGAAAGTGGCGGGGATTGAGGAGCCGGACCCCGCGGATAATGGCGTTTGGATGTTCGGGATTCCGGTGCTGCTTGGCGGCGCGCTGAAAAAACTGCATACTGCGGAATGGCTGCAGGGCCTGATTCTGGACGGGATCGTGGCCGGTGTGGGCGCGGTTCTTGGATTTATGCCGCAAATGCTGGTGTTGTTTCTGTTCTTAGCCTTTTTGGAAGCCTGCGGATACATGGCCCGGATTGCGTTTGTGATGGACCGGATCTTCCGTAAATTCGGCCTTTTCGGCAAATCCTTTATTCCGATGCTGATCGGCACCGGCTGCGGGGTTCCGGGCATTATGGCCTCTCGCACCATCGAAAATGACCGAGACCGTAAAATGACGATTATAACCACCACCTTTATCCCCTGTGGCGCCAAGCTGCCGATTATTGCGCTGACCCCGGGCGCCATGTTCGGTGGGGCCTGGTGGGTGGCTCCCAGCGCCTACTTTGTTGGTATTGCGGCCATTGTGGTGTCCGGGATTATGCTGAAGAAAACCAAGGGATTTGCGGGGGATCCGGCGCCTTTTGTAATGGAACTGCCGGCCTATCACTGGCCCACTGTGGAAAACCTTCTGCGGTCGATGTGGGAGCGCGGCTGGTTGTTTATCAAAAAGGCCGGCACGATTATTCTGCTGGCCACCACGCTAATTTGGTTTACCGCGCACTTTGGGTTTGAAAACGGCTGGCAGGTTTGGTCCAACAGGCAAGCAGCCTTTACACCGCTGTCGGCATATTCCTTCCTGGTGTTCAACCTGCTCTGCGCGCCTCGTTTTGCGGCAATGGGTGCCATTAAGCGGGAAATGAACAACGCCAAGTAGACCTTGTTTGCCATCGGTTATCAGTGCATTTTCGCTTATGCCGTTGCGCTGATCCTTTATCAGCTGGGCAGCGTTTTTGGCGGCCATGGAACGCTGAATGGTACCCTTGCGGCGCTGGTAATTGCGGCTTTGATCGTGTATCTGCCGGTGCGGCCTTCTAAGAAGCCGGATTTCGTCAACGGGAAAACCCTGAAAAGAAAGACGACCGTTTCTTAAAAAAGCGAGAGATCAAGCTAAAACGGGAAGACACCGAATTTTCTGCGCGGCCGTCTTCCCTATTTATAAAAAAGGAGAATCGTTTTAATCGGCACAGGCAGAAGCTTTTCTGCGTAGATTTTCCTTAAAATAAAGATGGTATTTGCAGGTGATCCATGTTATAATAGCGCATACAAGAACAGGGAAACGGAGTGCAAAGTATGGAGCAGAATTTAACGGTTGGGAAGCCGTTGAAACAGATCTTGCTGTTTTCGGTCCCGCTGCTGATCGGCAATATTTTTCAGCAGCTTTATAATATGGTCGATACGGTAATTGTGGGGCAGACGATTTCGACCCATGCGCTGGCGGGGGTTGGAGCCACCGGCGCGATCGGCTTTGTGGTCATTGGTTTTGTGCAAGGGCTGACGGCCGGATTTTCGATCCGAACCAGCCAATATATCGGCGCACGCCGCATGGAGGACGCCCGGCGCAGTGTGGCGGTAGCATTGAAGCTCTGCCTGTATTTTTCGGTGGGGATTACCCTTTTGGCGGTGTGGACGGCTGCGCCGCTTTTGCGCCTGATGCAGACTCCAGACACGATTTTTCCCTATTCCTATCGGTTCATTGTAACCATCTATGAAGGAATCTTTGCCACGGTTCTATATAATATGGCGGCCTTTTTGCTGCGGGCCGTGGGCGACTCCCGGACGCCGCTTTATTTTCTGGTGATTGCTTCCTTTCTCAATGTGGGACTGGAGCTGTTATTTATTCTGGTATTTCATTGGGGGGTGGGCGGCGCCGCGCTGGCGACTGTGATCAGTCAGGCGTTGTCCGGAATCGCGAGTATGGCTGTATTTTTGGTGAAATACCCGCACATGAGGCCCCGAAAAGCGGATTTTCGTTGGGATCCCCACTATGCGTATCAGTTTATCCGGCTTGGGCTGCCCATGGCGCTGCAGTTTTCGATCACCGGCATTGGGGTGATGGCGCAGCAGACGGCATTGAACCGGCTGGGAGATCTGGTGATCACCGCTTACACGGCGGCAAACAAAATTGACAATCTGGCTTCCCAGGCGATGGTGGCGCTTGGCACCGGGCTTGCCACCTTTTGCGGGCAGAATTATGGCGCGGGGCGCCTGGATCGGATTCGCACCGGGGTGCGTCAGTCGATGCTGGTATTAACAGGGTATGCGGTTCTGGGCGCTGTTTTTGTGGTGGCAACGGCGGAGCCGCTCACCTATCTGTTTGTGAATGCCAAAGACGTCACGCCGGCGCTGGTGGGAGATGTGCGCCGGTATCTGCTCTTCCAGGGGCTTTTTTACATTGCGCTTGGCTCTATCTTTTGTTATCGAAACGCACTGCAGGGAATGGGCCACAGCGCGTTGACCATGATCGGCGGTGGAATCGAGCTGGTGATGCGAATGATAGCGGCCTTTTTGCTGGCGCACCTGTTTGGATTTTTGGGCGTTTGTTGGTCCAACCCTTCCGCATGGGTCGGGGCCGGGCTGTTTTTTGTGCTTGCCTACGGAATTCTAATCCGAAGAGCGCAGCCCTGTTTTAAAACGGCATGAGGCATTAAATGAAGAGACCGCCCTCAAAAGAGGGCGGTCTCCAGTTTTTCAGTGGTGATAATCCTTCATCAGCGCGGTATAATGCCGGAAAACAGCCTGATAGCGATGGTACTGCTTTGGAGTCAGGTGGCCTGAAGTAAAATAAGCATCGCTCTTTTCCCCCAGCAGCCGGCGGCATTGATGCGCCAGATCCTTATAATTGTTGGCCAGGTAATTTTTCATCTCGCGCACACAAAAATCCAGTTCTTTTCGTTCCTTGGAGCGAAAAAAGAACATAAAATCACTCCTTAGATTTTAATCAGGGTATAGGCGCGCTGCCCCAATCCGATCCGTTCTGCATGTTCCGTGCAGGTGCGCCAGTTGGTGTCGGGATGATTCAGGGCAAAAACATCGGCTGTGCCGGCCGGATGCGCGTGCGCCGGTTCTCCGATATGGCTGCTGCTTAGCACCGGCTGCCGGTTGCAAAGATCTGCTGCGGCCACATCCAGCGCCACCGGGTCAAAGGAGGCCAGCATGCCCACATTGGGGATGATCGCCGCATCATTTTCAGAATGGCAGTCACAATTGGGGGATACATCGCAGATCAGCGAGATATGAAAGGAAGGGCGCCCATCCAAAACAGCCTTGCCATATTCCGCAATTTTACAGTTTAAAAGATCGTTGGAGCTACTGTTGCCCGGAACAACCGCGTCGGCGGGGCAGACCCCGATACAGCGGCCGCAGCCCACACAGCGTGCCTGATCAATGGAGGCCTTGTTGTCTGCATCGAATTGTGGGGCGTCATGGGCGCAGATCCGAGCGCAGGCATGGCAGCCGATACATTTTTTGGTGCGGACATAGGGCTTTCCATCACTGTGCATTTCCATTTTTCCGGCCCGGGAGCCGCAGCCCATGCCAAGGTTTTTGAGTGCTCCGCCAAAGCCGGTATTTTCGTGCCCTTTAAAATGATTCAAAGAAACAAGAACATCCGCGTCCATGATCGCGCGCCCTATTTTGGCTTCCTTGACATAGGTACCGTTTACCGGAACCAGCGCCTCATCGGTCCCCTTCAGGCCGTCTGCAATCAACACATGGCAGCCGGTGGCATACGGATTGAATCCATTCAGATAGGCGGTTTCAAGATGGTCCAGCGCATTCTTACGGCTGCCCACATAAAGGGTGTTGCAGTCGGTCAGAAACGGCTTTCCGCCCAGCTCCTTGACCAGATCCGCCACCACACGCGCGTAATTGGGCCGCAGAAAGGCAAGGTTTCCCAATTCACCGAAATGGATCTTGATGGCGGTATACTTATTGTTAAAATCAATTGATTTTATCCCCGCCGTTATACACAAGCGCTTTAATTTTTGAAGCAGGTTTTCTCGTCCGCTGGCGCGGAAATCGGCAAAATAAACAGAAGCAGGTTGCATCGTGCGTGATCCTTTCTACAGTTATTGTTATGATTATAGCACAAGAAGCTTGAAACAACAAGAAAAATCCCGTATAATAAAACAAAAAAGAAATAAGGAGCTATGAAAGTATGTCCTATCGGCTTGAGAGGGACTCCATGGGAGAGATCCAAGTGGAATCGGATAAAAAATGGGGCGCGCAAACGCAGCGGAGCTTAGAGCATTTTAAAATCGGGGATGAAAAAATGCCGGCGGAAATCATGCGGGCGTTTATGCTGCTCAAAAAAGCCTGTGCACTGGTCAATGGAGCCCGGGGCGCGCTGACAGAACAGCAGCAGCAGACGATTGTCTCCGGCTGCGAGGCCGTTCTGGCCGGTGGCTATGCCGATCAGTTTCCTTTGGCGGTCTGGCAGACCGGCAGCGGAACGCAGACCAATATGAACGTCAATGAAGTGCTGGCTCATTTGGCGGCGGAGCAGGGCGTCCCGCTGCACCCAAACGATCAGGTCAATTGTGCGCAAAGCTCCAACGATACCTTCCCTACCGCGATGCATATTGCAGCAGTGGAAGCCCTCCATCATCAGCTGCTGCCGGCGCTGGAACAGATGGAGGGGGTTCTTGCCCGGTTGGAAGAGGAAAACAAAGAGATCATCAAAATCGGCCGCACCCATTTGCAGGATGCAACACCGCTGCGGTTTTCACAGGAAATCAGCGGCTGGCGCGCCATGCTTGCGGAAAACAAACGGATGCTGGCGGCGGTTACCGGCCCGCTTTCCCAGCTGGCGATCGGCGGCACGGCGGTGGGAACCGGTCTTAACGCACCGGCGGGCTTTGATCAGGCTGTTTGCGGGCAGCTTAGCCGGATGACCGGCCTTGATTTTCAGCCGGACCCGAATAAATTTCACGCCCTTTCTTCCAAGGATGCGCTGGTGTTTGCCCACGGTGCCCTGAAGGCCCTGGCGGCAAACCTGATGAAGATTGCCAATGATGTCCGGTGGTTGGCCAGCGGACCGCGCTGCGGCATCGGGGAGATAACCATTCCGGAAAACGAACCGGGCAGCTCCATCATGCCCGGAAAGGTCAATCCAACGCAGTGCGAGGCGCTGACAATGGTGGCAGTGCAGGTGATGGGAAATGACGTGGCAGTGGGGATCGCCGCCAGTCAGGGTAATTTCCAGCTGAATGTCTTTATGCCGGTCTGCGCCTATAATTTTTTGCAATCGGTGCGGTTACTGGCCGACGGCATGCGGTCCTTCACGCGCCATTGTTTGCAGGGGCTCAAGGCAAACCGGGCCCGGATGGAAGAAAATCTTTCCCATTCTTTGATGCTGGTCACCTGCCTTTCCCCCAAAATCGGTTATGAAGCGGCGGCAAAAATTGCCCATGACGCATATCAGCACGGGCTTTCTCTGCGGGAGGCTGCCCAAAGAAGCGGCTTGGTAACCGCAGAGGAATTTGACCGGTGGGTGGATCCCCAAAAGATGGTTTGAGTGTAAAAAGGAGCTGTTGCAAAACGAAAATTTTGCAACAGCTCCTTTTTAGGAATCAGTTTCTGCCGCGGCCTTCAAAGCGGCGAACAGCGCCGGATCCTTGCGCTTCAGTGGAAGAACCCGTCCTTCCCGATCGATAAAGCAGTGGGTGGTCTCCCCCGCGGCGAGCAGGGCGCCGGTTTCATGGTTCAACACCTGATAGCGGTAACAGAAGCGCACATTGCCGAATTCTGCAATGACCGGGCGTATTTCAACGATTTCACCAAAATGGGCGGACAACTTATAGTCGCACTGAATGGAAAGCACCGGGCTTAAATATCCCTTGGCCTCCATCATCGGATAAGGAAGCCCCAACTGCTCCAAAAAATCCAACCGGGCTTCCTCAAACCAATGAATATAATTGGCGTGATGCACAACGCCCATCTGGTCGGTTTCATAATACTGCACTTTATGTAGGTAAGGGTTCAAATGGATCGCACTCCTTTTCATTTAATTCGGGCGGCTGGAATTAGCCGCCCGGTTCGTTATTTCCGATAATCTAAATATTTCCAGTTTTTCACCAAATAATCTCCTCCGGAAATCACGGTGAGCACCGTGGCAAGATAAAGCAGAACGGTTCCGCACACGGCGGTGCTGGCGGGCGCGGCGCCGGTCAGCAGCGGCAGATGCCAGGCATATTCCCATTTTCCCAACGAGACCGGTTCCACCATCAGCAGAATGGTTGCGATCATCTGTGTTACCGTTTTGGCCTTACCCCAGTAACCGGCGGCGATGACCTTGCCGGCGGAGCTTGCGGCGATCAGCCGGATCGAGGTGACCATCAGCTCCCGGGCAATGATGATTACCGTGATCACCGGATGCACCAGGTCCAGATATTGAAGCACCACCAAAGCGGTGATGACCAGCATTTTATCGGCCAATGGGTCTAAAAATTTGCCGAAATCGGTGACCTGATTGTTTTTGCGGGCCAGATGCCCATCGAAGGCGTCGGTGGCAGATGCAAACGCATAAATCGCAGCACCGACCAGCGGTCCGGCCGGGAACGGGACAAAGACCAGTACAATTAAAAAAATCGGTACCAGCAATACCCTTAAAACAGTCAGTTGATTGGGTAAATTCAAATGGCTCCCTCCTTTACAATGCCCACTAAATCATAATCAATCGTCTCGGTAATCGTTACCGGCAAAAAGCAGCCCGCCGTGATGGTACCGCCGCCGGTAAAGAAAATCTTTCCGTCAATGTCCGGCGCTTCCATATAGCTACGGCCGTACCAGAATTCGGCGAACCGGTCATACCCTTCCACAAGAACGCAGAAGGTTGTTCCGATCAGATGCCGCTGCTTTTCTTCCACCACATCGGTCTGAATGGTTTCCAGCACCTCCTTGCGGCGCACCTTGAGCGCTTCATCGACCTGGTGCGCCATATCGTAAGCAGGCGTTCCCTCTTCCCGGGAATAGCAAAAAACGCCCAGCTTATCAAACCGCGCTTCCCGCACAAAGCGGCAAAGCAGATCAAAATCTTCTTCTGTTTCTCCGGGAAAGCCCACAATGAGCGTTGTGCGCAACACCACCTGTGGAATCTGCTGCCGCAGCGTTTGAATGGTTTTGAGCAGCGTCTCTTCATTACCCGGCCGCCGCATCGCAGAAAGAATTTTGCCGGATGCATGTTGAATGGGCATTTCAATATAGGGCAACAGCTTTTCTTCGGAAGCAAACAGCGCGATCAGCTCCGGCGTAATTTTATCCGGATACAAATAGAGCAGACGAAGCCAATGAAGGCCCTCCAGCCGGGCCAGCTGACAAATCAGTTGCGGCAGCCGCCGCTCTCCGTAAAGGTCGACGCCGTAGCTGGTGGTGTCCTGCGCGATCAAAATCAGCTCCTTGCAGCCATCGGCCACAAGCGCCCGCGCCTCCTCCAAAATATTTTCTATCGGGCGGCTTTTATAGGAGCCTCGAATGGATGGAATACAGCAAAAGGCACAACGGTTGCTGCATCCGTCTGCAATCTTCAGATAAGCGGTGTGCCGGGGTGTGGTCAGCGCCCGTTTTCCGTCCAGCTGCAATTGTTCCAAGCTGTCAAACAGCAAAGGCCGGTTCCCGCGCAGCGTTTCATGAATCGCTTCAGCAATCCGCTGAAAACTGCCGACACCGATGAAGCCGTCAACCTCCGGCAGCTCGTTGGCAATTTCGCCTGCATAGCGCTGCGGCAGGCAGCCGGTTACCAAAATCTTTTTCACCACGCCATCCTTTTTCATTTGCGCCACTTCAAAGATGGTCTCCAACGCCTCTTTCTTGGCGTCCTCAATAAAGCCGCAGGTATTAATCACCACGACCTGGCTTTCCTCCAGGGTCGATACAATTTCAAACCCATGCTCTCTGCACTGCGCGATCATGTTTTCGGTATTGACGCGGTTCTTTTCACAGCCCAATCCGATAAAGCCGATTTTAGTCATAGTCATCCTCTACAAATTGTAATATTGCGCTGTGAATATCCTCAAAGTTAAATCCATAACGCTGCAGGCCCTGCACGGCCCGTTGATGTGCTTTGCGGTCCTGCCAGTCTACCAGCCGGTATTTGGTGGCGAGCAGCTGGCGAATCGAAGCGCCGTAATCAAGGTTTAAAGCGTTGACTGCTTCTTTGGCAAGCTCTGTCGGGATGCCGCGCTGCATCAATTCCGGCAGGATCCGGCGCGGGCCCCAGTGCTTCCCTTCCGCAAACCGCTCTGCCATATAAAAGGCAAGCCGGCGGTCATTCAGAAGATCCAGCGCTTCAATCTGCGCACAGGCAGCTTCCGCCACATCCGGCTCAAACCCGGAGCGAACCAGCTTTTCCAGCAGGCGTCTGCGGCTGATATCGCCATAATCCAGAAATTGCAGTGCTTTTTCTTTTGCCAGAATCCGTTTGGCTTCAAAAAGCAGCTGCGCTTCGCCGGTTTCATCAAAGGGCATGCCCACGGCAAGATCCAGCTGAAAAAGCAATTCCGCAGGGATCGTTAAGTAAAATTGATCGTCCAGATAAAGATCCCGGTTGGCGCTGTTCGCAGGATTCGGTATGATTTTCGTCAGAACCGGCTTACTCAAAGTCGTCTGCCGTTACGTCCAGAGACACCGCGGGCGCGCTCCCTTCCGCAGGTGCATCCGCGCTGTTTTTTGCCGCGCCGGATTTATTGGCGGTTGATTTTCCCTTGCTTTCCATTGCCCGCAAGGTATCAAAATTATCCCGGATGCCCTTTTCCAGCTCTGCCGCAATGTCCGGGTTTTCCTTCAAAAAGATCTTGGCATTGTCGCGGCCCTGTCCGATCCGGGTATCCTTATAGGAAAACCAGGCCCCGCTTTTCTTAACCAAATTCAGGCTGACACCCAAGTCAATCAGCTCTCCCTCCCGGGAGATCCCTTCTCCGTACATAATATCAAAAGTGGCGGTTTTAAAGGGAGGTGCCACCTTGTTTTTAACGATTTTACACTTCGTGGCGTTGCCGATCATTTCCGTGCCGGATTTGAGTGTTTCGGTGCGGCGCACATCGATCCGTACCGAGGAATAAAACTTCAGCGCGCGTCCGCCGGTCGTGGTTTCGCTGCTGCCGTAAAAAACGCCCACCTTGTCCCGCAATTGGTTAATGAAAATAGCGACACAGTTGCTTTTCGCCAGTACGCCGGTCAGTTTGCGCAGCGCTTGGCTCATCAGGCGGGCCTGAAGACCCACATGCGCGTCTCCCATATCGCCCTCGATTTCTGTTCGCGGCACCAACGCCGCCACAGAATCCACAACCACCACATCAATGGCGCCGGAGCGAACCAATTGCTCCGTAATCTCCAGGGCCTGCTCGCCGTAATCCGGCTGGGAGACTAAAAGGCTGTCCACATCCACGCCCAAAGCGGCCGCATAAACCGGGTCCAGCGCGTGTTCCGCGTCAATAAAGGCGGCTTCCCCGCCCCGCTTTTGCGCTTCAGCCACAATATGCAGCGCCACCGTGGTTTTTCCCGAGGATTCCGGCCCATAGATTTCGATGATGCGCCCTTTGGGAACGCCGCCGATCCCCAATGCGAGATCCAGGGAGATCGAGCCGGTGGGAATAACCCCCACATTCATATGGGCATTGTCTCCCAGCTTCATGACAGCCCCCGCGCCGAACTGCTTTTCAATTTGCTCTAGTGCCTTGGCCAAAGCATCCTTTTTATCTGCCATAGCGGTTACTCCTTTAAATATAGATACTATCATTATATATAAAAGGGAACCATAAATCAAGGGATTCGCCGTTTATTTTTGTAGGCGGTACCGCGTGTTATGGATTGCACCGATCTATGCCGCAAAGGAAAACAGGAGAAGGCGATAGCGAACGCCGTCTCCTGTTTAAAGGGTTTCCAATATGCGTTTTAAAAGAATCCAGGTGCGTTCTGCAGAGGGCAGATTCAAACGCTCCCGGGTGGTGTGAATATCCCGGATATCCGGGCCCAAAGAGACCGCGTCCAATTCGGGCAGTTTTTCGGAAAATAATCCGCATTCCAAGCCTGCGTGCAGCGCGATGAAACGGGGGTCTTTATGATAAAGGGCCCGATAAGCGTCTGCCACCCGCGCCTGCAAAAAGGAGCTGCGCTGGTATTCCCAGGCCGGATAGCCTTCTTCCGGGCTTATTTGCGCACCGCTCTGCCGCAGCAAGGCGGTAATGCGGTCTGTCAGCAAATCCCGCTCGGTGTTTTGCTGGCTTCGAAGAGAGAGGGTAATCTGAAAGCGCTGTTTTGCTGTGGTCACAATGGCGAGGTTCACGGAAGCCTCCACAAGGCCGGGGATCTCCCGGCTCATTTGCTGGATTCCGTCCGGCAGTGCATTCCATAAATTCAACACTCGTTCGGAACTGGGCGCGTCCATCATGGACGCGGCAGAAGCCGGCGTGATATGAACGGTTAGACCGGGATCCCGGTCTTTATACTGTGCGCGGTACAGATCGGTGAGCATGTGTGCGTCCGGTGAGGTTTCCATCGCCACCAAAGCTTGGGCAAAGCGCGGGATGGCGTTGGCTTTCTGCCCTCCGGAAACACTGATCAGGCGGCAGGGCAGCTCCAGAAGAATGCGCCGCAGCACATCGTTGGCGTTGGCGCGCCCCCGGTACATATCGCATCCGCTGTGCCCGCCCTGCAGGCCGGATACGCTGATCTGATATACCGGCAGTGAGCAGGGCTCCCATGTGGGCGTCAACGTTCCGGTTATGCAGCGTCCGCCGGCAGAGGAAACGATGAAAATCCCCTCCTCTTCGGAGTCCAGATTCAAAAGTCGGCGGCCAGTCAGCCAAGCCGGATCAAAGAATCGCGCTCCCTCCATCCCGGTCTCTTCGTCCGCGGTGAAAAACAATTCCAGCGGCGGGTGAGAAAAAGCGGGTTCTTCCAGCAGAGCCAGAGAATAGGCAATGGCAATGCCGTCGTCTCCGCCCAAGGTCGTCCCGTCTGCCAATAAATCATCCCCCTGCCGCATGAGGCGAAGACCGTCTTTCAGAAAATCATGGCTGCTGTCCGGCTCTTTTTCGCAAACCATATCCAGATGCCCTTGTAAAATAACAGCAGGCTCAGATTCTTTGTCGCGGCTGGCAGGCACACGAATCAGCACGTTATTCCACCGGTCCTGCCGTGTTTCAAAGCCGTGCTCCTTTGCAAAACGGACACAAAAATCACTGAGCGCCTTGGTATTCCCTGATCCGTGCGGGATCGCCGCAATCGTTGTGAAAAGATCGAGGTAGCTCATCCTTGTGCCTCCTTTTATTCAAACTGCAACAGCAAACGCATTTTGCGGTTTGATCGTTTTCTTATCATAGTATATGTTTTTATAAACCGGCTTATACCCCGCGGGGAGAGGGCGTGAGGCTCAAAGCCCGAAAGAGAAACCCCCGGCTGCGAGAAAGGCGCGCGCAATCAGCAGGGCACCAACCTGATTGGGATGAACCCGGTCCCAAGCCAGATAGCTGGAGTGCCGTATGCTGCAATAGCGACAAAAGACTTCCTGCAGATCCACGAAAATGCAGGAATATTCCGCCGCAAGACGCTTGCAAATGGCTCCATATTGATCCATTCTTGCCCGCATCGGATCCTGGGGATTGGGCTCAATATAGTAGGGGGTCATTAAAAAAACGCCCTTCACCTTGCCCTGAAGAGAGGAAAGCATGGCTCTTAAATTGGATTCATATTCCTCCGGCTGAACCTGGTGGTCCGGCATCGCGGGGCAGTCAAACTGGCGCCAGACATCGTTGATGCCGATGCAGATGCTGACCCAGTCGGGCCGAAGCTCCAGCACGTCTCTCGGAAAACGCGCCAGCAGATCGCGGCTGGTGTTGCCGCTGATGCCGGCGTTGGTAATGCGCAGATAAAGGGCCGGATAACAGGCACTCAGCAAGGATTCGGCCAAGCGAACATATCCTTGCCCCAAATTGTCAAAAAGACCTTCTCCAACCGGATTTACGCTTCCGCGGTCGGTCACAGAATCTCCTGCGAAGACAATGCGGTCTTCTTGCTCAAAAATCATGCGTACTTCTCCTTTGATCATTTATTCACAACATTATATCACGCGGATAGGCGATTTGCAATTCCGACTTTTTTTCTTCCATTGCAGAATAATGAAGGAAAGGCTGCAAACAATATCCTCTGTAAACATTTTTTAGAAAAGGGAGAAAAATTGTGATGAAAGCAACAGGAATAGTTCGCCGGATCGATGATCTGGGACGTGTCGTGATCCCCAAAGAAATCCGCCGCACTTTGCGCATCCGGGAAGGAGATCCGCTCGAGATCTTCACCAGTAAGGATGGCGAGGTGATTTTTAAAAAATATTCCCCGATCAGTGAATTGTCTGCCTTTGCCTATGAGTATGCCGATACGCTTTATTCCGTTACCGGTTTTCCCTGTGCCATTACCGACCGGGATAATGTGATTGCCTTTGCGGGAAGCGGGAAAAGAGAGGCAGTGGATAAACCCATCAGCGGTCGCTGCGAAGAAGTCAGCGGCTCTCGCCAGCCGTTTGTGGCCGAAGGAGATGCGCTGCCTTATCATTTACTCAAAGACAATGATCAGTTGAGAGTATGTGCCTCCTTTCCCATTCTGGCGGGAGGGGACATTGTCGGAACCATCGCATTGATGGAGAGCGCGGGGAAAAAGTGTACTCCTGCAGAACAAAAGCTGATTCAGGCCGGTGCGGTATTTTTGGGCAAGCAGATGGAAGGATAATAAAACGGTCACAGAAAAAAGCCAAAAACGCTTTTCGCTGTGACCGTTTTTTAATGATCCACCAGCAGCTGGCGGATAATGCCTTCTGCTGCAATGAAGCCATTGCTTAAGGTGTGTGTGGTTCCATTCAGAATTTCCTGATTGCCGATATAATATCCGTCTTTTTCCCGCAGCTGCTGCGTCACAACGGTGACTTGAATATTATAATAGAGTACATGGTCCACCAATTGATAGCTGCCGTCCTCCAGCACCTTGGTGGTTTGGTAGGGGGTGACATGGACCGATTCGATCGTCCCCATCGCGGTTCCCTTTTCGTAAACGGTATCGCCGATATGAAAGGCGTTGATGCAAAATTCCTGCACGCCGACCACTTCAAATTGATAGGTTGCCGCTTTTTCCTCTACCTGTGCAAGACGCGGGATCAAAAGACGGGTCACCATTCCAGCGATACCCACCACCACCACCAGTGCCACCAGGAAATCAAAAATATTGAGTTTGCCGAAAAGGCGTCCTTTCGCGTCGATCCATTTCATGCGCCCACCTCCTCGATGTTCCAGAGCACCATGGCAGAACGCGTGGTGTTGCTTTGGGGATAATAGGTTTTGCCAATGGCCAGCTCCTGCCCGCTTACACGGAAGGAACCGTTGCTGACGGAGCCGGATACCAGCACCTTCATTTCGATGGTTTTCCACTGCGGATCCACAACAGCAATATATTTACCGGCGTGAAGATCAAAGTCCTCTGTAAGGTGGTCCATCGTGCTTAACGAGGTGACCGTTCCCATCAGATCTGTTCGGGTATAGAAATAAAGAGTGTCGCCCACCTGGTAAAAATCATAGGGATCCTTGGTGGTTTGGGTGAATCGGAAGGTTACCTCATACTGCTTTTTTGTGTTCCCGATCTCCTTTTTCCCTATGGTGAAATACCAAATTGCGGCAGCGGCAATCAGCAGGAGTAACGCGATCAGCAAACCGTCCAGCCAATTGAATTTTTTCCTAAGCATGCTTTTTCAGAACCTCCCGATAGTATTTTTCTGTTTGACGGGTCATGATTTCAACCCGGAAATATTCCTGATAGGCGCGGCCGGCCCCTTCTTTTAACCGATGGAGCAGCTTTGGGTCCTTCCACAGGGTCAGGATCGCCTGCGCCAAGGCTTCTGGATTTTGCCTGGGAACGATCAGGCCGCTGACGCCGTTCTCCACCACATAAGGGTTTCCGCCGAAATCGCTGACAATCGCGGGGATGCCCAGCGAAAAGCCCTCCAGCAGCGCCATAGAAGTTGCCTCTGTCCCGAAAGAAGCGTTAATTTGCAGATCCAGGCTGTTCATCAACCCGCCCACATCATCCACAAATCCGCAAAAAACAACCCGGCCGGAAAGGGCATGCTGTTTTGCATACTCCCGCAAAGACCGCTCTTCACTCCCGGTACCGGCGATCAGCAATTTGATCGCATCCGGCAATTTTGTCATGGCTTCCAGCAAAACAAGATGCCCTTTCACCGGATCCAGCCGTGCAACAATGCCCAAGACCAAATCCTGCCCGGAAAAGCCGTAACGGCTGCGGAACGGCGCGGAGCCCTTTTCAATCGGCGGCACCCCGTTGAAGATGACGCGGATGTGGTCCGGCTTGGTTCCGGAAACGGCCAGTAATTCTTTGGCTGCCGGAGACACGGCGATGATTCCGTCTGCGAAGTGGTTATTGAGCCAGCCCTGCAGCTGTTTTCGCGGGAAAGAGGTGTGGCTCGGAGGAAGATCAAAGACACTGTGCCGGGTGTAAACCACCGGAATATGGCAAATTTTTGCCGCAATCCGGGCCGATAAAGCGCCGTGACTGTGAATCAGCGCAAAGGATTGCCGGCGAAAAAGCTTTATGAGCCGGGATACATCATTTACGCTGAAGGCGCGGTCATATAGTCCGTCCATTTCCAAAACCGTTACAGAGGTTTCTTTTATGGCGGGGATCAGCATGGATCCTTTTGGAACGATCACCGATAGCCGGAACTGGCTTTGATCGTAATAGCGGCAATAATGCAGCAGAACCCGGCCCGCACCGCCGAAATTGGTGTCAGAAATCACATGACAGACATTAATCATGGCGTTTCTCCTTCAGAATGCGCGGCGCAGAGAACCCAATGGCCAGAAGGAGCCAAAAAAGCTGAAAAACACGGTAATTATACCAAGTATAGTCGAAAATACTCTGAAGAGCAAATCCCCACATCAAAGAGACAAACCCCAGCATCAATAGCCGGTCTTCCCTTCTTAGGCCTCGCTGCTCTTTTTTAACCTGATGCTGATAAGTTGCCAGCAACAGCATAAGATAAAAAAAGCCCATGATCCCAAAAGAGACAATCGATTGAAAAAACAAACTGTGTGAATGCGGCGCAACAATTGCCGAAAGCGCAAAGAGCGGATAAACAGCGTTAAACGCTTTTTCCCCGATTCCAATCCCGCCCGGCCAGTAGCGGCGAAGCATTAAAAGCGTTCCGATATAAATAAACAGCCGGTAGGAGGTGGAGGTATCACTCATATTGCCAATACTGAGAATGCGTGTGGCGACACTGGCCGGCATGAGCAAGATTCCAATGGGCAGGCCTAAAAGGATTATCGCGCCCATCCATTTCTTGCTGTAATTCCACAAAAAAACCAAGGCGCCAAAAGCCAGCCCGACATAGCATCCTCTGGAGTAAGTGAGCCCCAAATTGAGTAGCAACAGCAGGTCAACGCCAAACAGAAGGAGGCGCTGCCACAGCTTTTTTACAAAAAACAGCAAGCCGGTTACCAGTGGAACCAGCAGCAGCAGGTATTCTCCGTATACATTGGGATTTGCGAAGGTGCTGTAGACCCGCAGGGTCAGATCTTCGAACAATGTCGTATCGGTCCAAGTCGTATTGACCGCGCCGGAAAAATATTGATAGAGCCCAACCAATCCCGACAAAACACCACCACCGGTCAGGGCCAGCAAAATGCCCACCAACTGCCGCCGGTTTTGCACAATCCGTTTGGCTGCAAAGGCACAGATAAACAGGCCGCACCAAAGTGCGGTTACTTTAAACGAATCCGGCCGATCAAAAGAAAAAAGCGATGAAACAATACAAAACAGCGGAAAAATAGCGAGCAGAACATCGAAAGGATCTGCCGGCTGCGCGGGCAGTGTTTCAAACCCGCGGGCAATCCAGAACCGAACCAGAATCAGCAGGCTCAGCATCAGACACCAAGCTGTTCCCGCGACCGGGAGCAAAAAGCACAGCGCACCCAAGAAAAAAATCGGAGGAAGCGCCAGAAAAGCCGGGGCCAGCAAAAGCGTTACTGCGGCAAAAGCCCCAAAAAGCAGGCCCATTTTTCCGCCGATTAGTCCGCCGGCAAACCCGCAGAAACACAGATAAAAAGTAACAGAGCGCAGCGCCGTACCCGGCGGAGCCGGCAGCCATCGGCCGATCCGGCTGCTTTGAATCCAGGCGCCAAATGGTGTTGTTCGATGAAAAAGCAGCCCCGCGATCAGGAGCGCGGCGAAAGGCAGCAGGGCCACGGAAAAGCGGCCGGCCAATAGCATAAAAAGGGCCGACAACCCGCAAAAAAAGCCCGAAAAAAGGAACAGACTACGCAAAGGACTTGCGCATAAATTGCCCCAGTATGCGGTGATCCACCGCAAAACGCGGCTGGTTCCAATCGATTGGTAAATACAGCGGGTTCCGCCGCTTTGCTGCAATGTTTTTACAATGGCGGCGTCCGAAAAAACATCCTTTTGCCATTTGGGACCGCACAGCAGGCTCTTTTCAGCAGCGGCACGGATTTTTTGGTCGGCACGTTTGCAAACGGCAACGAAACGGCTGCCGTCGAATAATTGCGTCAATCGAAACGCCTCCTTTCAACGTTATTTTGCCACAGAGTACGGCACTTCATCATTGTATAATTTTTCTTTTTTGTTTGCGGGCCGCTTTTCTTGACCGGATGCGGCGGAAAAAAGAAGATATATACTTTGCGGTTATTTTACCACATTTTACGATTGGTTTCAACTGTTCTTTATAAAAACAGGGAACGCCTGATCAGACATTCCCTGTTCGGTTTTATTTTGCGCCTAAGATAAATAATTCATAGCATTTACTGCAACGCCGTTAATGCGAATTTCAAAATGAACATGCGGGCCGGTGGTCCGTCCTGTTGCGCCGATCGCGCCGATATACTGACCTTGGGAAACGGTTTGCCCCACCTTGACGCCAATGGAGCTCAGATGCGCATAATAGGTGACGAGCCCATTCCCATGATCAATTTTGATCATATTTCCGTAGCCGCTGCCGCTTGCCTGGGCATAAACAACGGTTCCTGCGGCAGACGCATAAACCGGCTTCCCGTAAGCGCCTGACCGATAGGTAAAATCGGTGCCGGTATGACCGCTGTAGCCACCGAAGCCACAAGAAATATACCCCCCGTCAATGGGCCGGATAAAGGAACCCTTGCCGACGCTGGAGCTGGCCGCGGCGGAGGAGACATAGCGGTAAATTGAAGAGGACGAGGAAGAGGATCCGGAGGAATAGCTCTTTGCTTTTGTGCCCACATAAATTTCCTTTGCAACCGGCGCTTTGGTGACCTCAGAGGTAATAATATCGGAAGATTGTTTCACGCCATCCACATAGACCACTTTGGCTGTGATGGTTTTTTCCCCGTTCTTTCCCTCGGTCTTCACTTTGGTCTGATTAACAGAAAGACTATCGTCTTTAATGCGGGTGGTGGAATAGGAAATGTTTTCCGTATAGGTAACATCCCGGGTCACCTGCACCCCCAGATAGACGTCCGGCTGAGAAATCAGCAGCTTTTTGCCCGGAATCAGCTTGGTGTCATCCAGACCCGGATTTAAGGAGTACAGCGTGGCTTTGGAAACCCCGGTCTTTTCAAGGATATCGCTGAGATAATCCTTATCCGCAATGGTATAATACATGGGATTGGCAGAGGTGGAGAACAAAGCACGCAGCTGATCTTCGCTCATGACCTGGGATGCGGGATATAAGCCGCAGCGAATGTCCACGTTCTTAACAAAGTCAACGGTTTCTCCTTCGGTTCCTTTAATATAAGGCGCTTTGACTTCGTTTAAAATTTTCTCGATGGTTTCTTTTTTATCGGCGGCGGCAATCAGCGTGCCGTCTACATATACGCCATAGTGGTCGCCGATCTCTGCGGTGATCACGCCGTATACATTGTTGTATAAATCATCGCCGCTGGTCAAAGAACTGCGCTTGACCACACAGAAACGGCTGCTGAACATGGAGGCCATGGCATAATTTTCACCCAAGGTGCTGGTAAGCCCACGCTCTACGGTATCCACCGTGTCTGTAAAATCGGATTCTTTGGAAACCACGGCGATTTGCTGCCCGTTCACAGTCATATTGATGCCAATGGTATAAAACTGCGCCACGACGGAAAAGGTCAACACTCCGGCGACCGCCAGCCCGGCGGCCCAATAGGAAAAATGATTGGTAATGCTGCCGGCCAACACCACGGCGATCTTTGTGCCGCGAACCCAGGAACGTTTCCCGAGCTGTTCCAGCCGTTCCCCCAGCGCACTGATGTGGGCCACAAAATGAGGCGGATAGAGAAAAGAAAAGAACGCTCTTAAAAAATGCAACAGCAACATGCCAAGCCCGGCAAGTGCAGTGAAAAGCATGATAAAGAAGCCTTCCACCCATTCGCCGACTTTATAAATGAAATTTAACAGCAGTCCGATAACTGGCAGTGTTGAAAGTACCATTTTTCCGTCCTCGTTCTCTTTGTAAAGAATTTCAAATAGTTACAATTTAGTTACATCACCTATTATAACGGATACATTTGAAAAAATCAAGACCCTAATTTGTAAACATTTCTATAAATAATATAACAGAATCGGAGGCTTTTTATGTAAGAAATAAAGATTTGTAATCAGCTGATATAATTTATGGGGTCCACCGGCGTGCCGTTGATTCGCAGCTCAAAATGCAGATGCGGGCCAGTGCTGTTTCCGGTGGAGCCGATTTTGCCGATTTGCTGACCTTGAACAACGGTTTCTCCGGTCTTCACATTAATTGCGCTCAGGTGCGCATAGTAAGTGATATAACCGTTGCTGTGTTGGATTTTAATCAAATTGCCGTAACTGCCTGAATAGGAAGCGGCAATCACGCGTCCGCCGGCAGAGGCATAGACCGGTTTGCCGTAGGCGCCGTGCAGGGTGAGATCGACTCCGGTATGACCGGCATAGCCCTTAAATCCACAGGAGGTATATCCGCCGCTGATGGGCCGGATAAAGGCCCCGGTTCCTGCCAGCGCGGAATACGTGCTGGGATAGGGCCTGGTGCCCACATAGAGCTCTCGCGTAACGGGTTTTTGGTTGATTTCTGAAGAAATAATATCGGTCTCGGTTTTCTGCCCGTCTACATAAGTGACATCCGCTGTTACGGTTTTGCTTCCTGTTTCGCCGGCGGTCTTTACTTTGGTCTGGTTGGCATACAGGGTGCTGTCCGCAACCCGGGTGGTTTCATAGGGAATGCTCTCTTCGTAAGTAACGGTGCGCACAACTTTGATTCCCAGATAAACATCCGGCTGAGAAATCAGCAGCTTTTTACCCGGCACCAGCTTGCTGTCATCCAGGCCTGGATTCAGCTTATAAAGCATTTTTTCGGAAAGCCCGGTTTTTTCCACAATATCACGCAAGAAGTCCCCTTCTTCAATATTATAATACTGGGGATCAGCGGACTGCTCAAACAGCAGGCGAAGCTGATCTGCGGTTTTCATGGCAGATGGGGCAAAAAGACCGGTGCGGATTTCCACCTTACGGAGAAACTCGACCCGTTCGTCTTCCTCTCCGGTCTGATAGGGGGCCTTCAGGTCTTCCAGCACCGATTCAAGGGTGCTTTTTTCTTCGGCCGCCGCGACCAGCTTTCCGTCTACATAGAGGCCATAATGGTTGCCGATCTCTTCCGTTACCGCCTGATAAGCCTGAGCATAAAGATTTTCTTCGTCGGCCATTTTGTTTCTTCTAATAAGTACAAACGAATATTCGGGGGCCGTATACATGCAGTAGTTTTCCCCCAGAGTTTTGGCGAGCTTGCTTTCCACCTGTGAAACCGAATAATCAAACTCCTGTTCGTTATGAACATAGGAAACGACCTTCCCGCTGACGGATACTTCCAGCGCGATGGTATACCGCTGGGAAAAAAGGAAAGTGCCGCTGATCGCCAACAGACAAAAGACCGGTGCCCAGTAACAAAAATCAGCCACAATACTGTGGGCAGTCCAGACCAGAAGGCAAGTAACGCCGCGACAGAGCCTCTTGACGGAACGCAGGACCCATTCGCCCAACGCGGAAATGGCATGATAAATATTTTTAGGGGTGCATTTCCTTATGAAACAAAAAAGCGGCCATACGGTTATACGAAGAAGCAGCAAAAAAAAACGCTCGACCAGCCAGCCGGTTCGATAAATCAAACGGCCGATGGCAAAAGTCGGTATCAGCAGAAAAAAATGCTTTTTCTTGGTTCCACTGGTCAAACGGCCCCGCCCCTTTCAAAATAGTTACAAAATAGTTACAGTATGTAATATCATACTATTCGCGCTGAAAAAAGTCAACGGGATTTTTGTAAATCGTGCAATTTTCCAAAAAAATCTACTATTTTTTTCCAATCCTCCGGCAATCCGGCCAATGATTAGGAGTTTTCGGGGAAAAGGGGTTGAAATTTGTCTGAAGTTAGCATATACTAACAATTGAAAAACAGAGGAGAAGGAATCATGAAAACATTGGATGAATTACCGGTAGGCAAGCAGGCGGTGATTATTGCCGTGCATGGAACGGGCCCGCTGCGCTGCCGGCTGCTGGATATGGGCATCATTCCCAAAACGGTGGTAAGAATGCAGAAAATTGCGCCCATGGGGGATCCGCTTGAAATTCATATTCGGGAATATGAGCTGACACTGCGGCGTGTGGATGCAAAGAATATCGAAGTGGAGGAGCAAGTATGATTTTTGCGTTGGTAGGGAATCAGAATTGCGGCAAGACCACCCTTTTCAACCAGCTGACCGGCTCCAATCAGCATGTGGGGAATTTTCCTGGCGTAACGGTGGAGCAAAAGAGCGGCGTTATGCGCGGGAAGAAAGACTGTTCGGTGGTGGATCTGCCCGGAATCTATTCGATTCGACCGTATACCAGCGAAGAGATTGTCAGCCGGGATTTTATTCTGAATCAGCACCCAGACGGGATCATCAATATTGTGGACGCCACGAATATCGAGCGCAATCTTTACTTAACGCTGCAGCTGATGGAGCTGGAAATCCCGATGGTGCTGGCACTGAATATGATGGATGAAGTGCGGGAGAACGGAGGAACCATCGATGTGAAGCAGATGGCGGATCAGTTGGGGATCCCGGTAGTGCCGATCAGCGCAGCCAAGAACGAGGGCATTGAAGAGCTGGTGCGTCTGGCGGTCGAAACGGCCCGGGAAAAGACGCTGCCGAAGGTGACCGATTTTTGCCGACCGGGCCCGGTGCATCGCTGTATTCACGCGACTTGCCATATCATTGAAGACCATGCCCAACGGGCGGGAATTCCGGTTCGCTTCGCCGCGTCCAAGCTGATCGAAGAGGATCCGGATATTATAGAAAAGCTGCGGCTGGATCAAAACGAAATCGAACTGATTGAACATAACGTGCTGCAGATGGAAGAAGAATACGGAATGGACCGCAATGCAGCCATGGCGGACATGCGCTATCACTTTATTGAAGAGGTCTGTCGGGCAACCGTAATCAAGGCCAAGGAGAGCCGGCAGCATAAGCGGAGCACTAGAATCGACAGTGTACTGACCAATAAATATGCGGCCCTGCCCCTCTTTTTCGGGGTGATGCTGCTGATTTTTTTCCTGACCTTCAATGTGATCGGCGCCTTCCTGAGTGCCCTTATGGCCGGGGGAATCGATTGGGTGACGCAGCTTGCGGATCATCTGCTCACCCGGGCTGCGGTCAATCCCATTGTGCACAGCTTGATCATCAACGGAATCTTCGCGGGGGTGGGCAGTGTGCTTGGCTTTCTGCCGCTGATCGTGGTGCTGTTTTTCTTTTTATCGATTCTGGAGGACACCGGCTATATGGCCCGGGTCGCGTTTGTAATGGATAAGCTGCTGCGTAAAATCGGCTTATCCGGGCGCAGCGTTGTTCCGATGCTGATCGGTTTTGGCTGTACGGTTCCGGCGGTGATGGCCACCCGCACGCTTTCTTCTGAGCGGGACCGCAAGATGACGATCTTGCTGACGCCGTTTATGAGCTGCTCGGCAAAAATTCCGATTTATGTGGTTTTTTGCGCGGCGTTTTTTCAAAAGTATCAGGCGCTGGTGATGATCGGCCTTTATATGTTCGCCATTTTAGTGGGGATTTTGGCGGCACTGATTTTAGACCGCACCGTTTTCAAGGGGAATCCGGTTCCCTTTGTGATGGAGCTGCCCAATTACCGGTTTCCTTCCCTGAAAAGTGTGGGGCTGCTGCTTTGGGACAAGGCAAAGGATTTTTTAGAGCGGGCATTTACCATTATTTTTTGGGCCACGATTATCATCTGGTTTCTGCAGACCTTTGATTTACGCTTTAACGTGGTTGCCGAAAGCAGCCAAAGCCTGCTGGCAATGGTGGGTCGCCTGATCGCCCCCCTCTTCCTTCCGTTGGGCTTTGGCACGTGGCAGGCCTCCACCGCGCTGATATCGGGCTTTGTGGCCAAGGAATCGGTCATCAGCACCCTGGGGATTTTGTTGGGCAGCACCGCGGATGTGGCATCCTCCCTTTCAACCCTGTTCACCCCGGTAACCGCGATGAGCTTTTTGGTATTTACGCTGCTTTACACGCCCTGTGTGGCGGCCATTTCCGCGGTAAAGAGGGAGCTGGATTCCGGGCTGAAAACCCTTGGATTTATCGTGTTGCAGTGTGGCATTGCCTGGGTTTGCGCCTTTCTTGTGTATCATGCTTTATTGCTGGTGATTTAAGTCCTTTTATGTTCTCCCGTTGAGACAATCGGTCAGAAAGGCGCGCAGCCGTTGCCTTCTTTCATCAATCACTCCATAAAAGTACGGGATAATATAAATACATGGATGGAAAACAGCGGATGAAATACCATTATGAAGCGGTGCCCGCACAGTCCTTTTTGTGCGGGCACCGCTCTTTTGCTCATTGCGGTTGAATGGGACAAACGATTCTTAATCGCAGTTACAGCTGCAGTTGCAGTTATTACAGGGGCAGGCACTGAGACAGCTGCTTTTCATCAAGCAATAAAGCCCAACCAGCATCATCGTGAAGAAAAATATAGCGATTCCATAAAAGAGGGCAAACAAAAGGCTCAACAGCGGAATAATCGAGGTGAAGCCTAAGGCAAACACCCCGGCAAGGATGGCGCCAATGGCACTAAACGCAATATAACGTCCATCGCGGCAAAGCGCTTGATGGAGCTTTTTGCATGCACAACCGCATCCGGTCAGCGCAAAAAGCAGAAATACGCTCAAAAGGACGAGAGCGGAAAAAATAACAAGAATGGGGGCGGCGATCAGGCTTGCCTGCAACATCAGGTTAAACCCGGCCAAAAGTGCCGCGCCGGTACCCAACAGCAGACCGAGCAATACGCCCAGACATTTGCAGTGTGAACAATTGTTAGACATGAATATGGTCTCCTTCATTCAATGTGCGCCCCACACTTTCGCAAAATCGACCATTGTATTTTGAGAAAACAGGGGGCTTGTTCTATTCTATGCAAGATACAAACAGAAGGGTTCCATTTACGTTAACAGCCGGCCCTTTACTATTTAACATGCTGTTCCCGGTATTCGCCGGGGGAACAGCCAACGTTTTCCCGAAAAATTTTTCCAAAGTAACTGGCGTTTTCAAATCCACACAATTGCCCGATCACAGCAATCGGTGCTGCGCTGAACCGAAGATATTGCTTGGCTTTGGAAAGCCGGATTCGCTTTAATTGCTCCATCACCGTTATTCCCTGCAGCCGCTTATAGCTGCGGCAAAGCGCAAAGCGATTCATGCCGACCTGCCGGGCAATTCCTTCTAAATCGAGGGGCTCGCCATAACATTGCTCCAGGTATTCCCGGATCTGGTCGGTTAGGGAGCCGGAAGCGGAAAAGGCGGCATCCAACCATTCGGACAGCCAGCTGTATCCGGCGGAAGAACGGGAAATAATCGTGCTGTTTCCGGTGCATAGTGTCTCCAGTTCTTCGGTGGACGCACAGAGAGAGGGAGAAACTTTAAACCGAAAGAAAGCGGGGATCTGATAATAATCCAAAATGGAATCCGCGCCGAAAAAGGTCACCCACTGTGTGTAAAGCACCTCCTTCGCGGCTGAGTAGGCGTGCGGAACGCCCCGGCGGCAGAACAGCCCTTCCCCCGTAGACAGGAGGAAGGGCTCTCCGCCGTCTACTGTGAATAAGCCTTTTCCCTGCTTCACCCACAGCAGATGATGGCAGAAAAAGCCTTGCGGGCGGTTCACCGGCCGCTTCTCCTGACAGCTGCCGATCGTATGCAGGACAAACGGAAGAGCGCCTTCCTTCAGATATTCTTTTCTGATTTCAGCAAACATAGCAACATCCTTATATATTATTAATAAAAATGAAAAAATAAAGGATAAAAGAGCAAAATTATTATATCATGGGCGAGCGGTCCTGTAAAGAGAAGGAAGAAAGGCGGAGGGATGGGCTTGATCTGAATAAAAATCGTGCGCCCGGAAATTTTCCGGGCGCACGGGATTAGTAAATTTTAGCGAAATGTCCGCTTTCCTTCATGGACGTACCTGCACTGCCGCAGATAATCACATGATCCAGCAGTTCAATGCCGCACTTCGCCAGATGCTCTTTTAAGTAGCGGGTGCCGGCGATGTCCTGCACCGACGGATTGGTGTCGTTAAAATGGTTATGCGCAATCACGACAAAGCTGCAGCCGGCTCGCTGCGCCTGTTTCAGAATTTTCCCCGCATGGATCTCCACTGCGTTAATGGACCCTGTAAACTGCAAAGAGCATTGAATGAGCCGCTTGTTTTCGTCTAAGAAAGCAGCATAGAGGCACTCTTCCTTCCGACCGATAAACCGGGCGGAAAAGAACTCGACCATGCGCTTGGTATCGATGAAACGCAGATAGTCTTCTGCAATCTCCTCATAATAACGCCGCGTGATGTCCGGAATCATTTTTAAAAAGAAGGCACTGCATTCTCCCATGTTTTCGACCTCTTTCAGGTCTTCCTCTTCTGCCTCAAACACCCCTCTTAGATTGCCGAAGCGTTCCATCAGATCATGGCCGATGCAGTTGGTATCTTTTCTGGGAATGATATACCCCAGCAGCAGCTCTAAAATCTCATGATCGGAAAAACCGTCCAGACCATTAATCCGGTAGCGCTCCCGCAGGCGTTGCCGGTGTCCGTCATGCACCGATTTCTCTCTATTATTTTTCATTTCAGTGGTCCATCACCTCATAAACACCGTTCAGAACATATTGCGGACGGTAAGGAAACCGCTCCAGATCCGCTTTGCTGGTCACGCCGCTTAAAACCAAAACGGTGTCAATCTCCGACTCAATACCCGCCACAATATCGGTATCCATCCGGTCGCCGATAATCGCGATATCGTCCTCGCCGCAGCCCAAAAGATTAAGGCCGCAGCGCATCATCAGCGGATTTGGTTTCCCCAGAAAATAGGCTTGCTTGCCGGTGGCAAGCTCAATGGGCGCCACCAGTGCCCGGCAGGCCGGCATGATCACGCCATCCTTCCCCGGCCCGGTCAGGTCGGAGTTGGTGCCAATCAGCTGCGCGCCGTTTTGCAGCAGCAGCACGGCCTTGCGGATGCTGGCAAAGTTATAGTTGTTGGTTTCTCCCACGACAACATAATCCGGATTGACGTCGTTCATGGCGATGCCCGCGTTATAAAGGGCGTTCATCAGCCCCGGTTCGCCGATGACATAGGCGGTGCAGCCGGGCTTCTGCTTGGCAAGATAGGCCGCGGTAGAGAGTGCGGATGTGTAAAAATGCGATTCATCGATTTCCAGACCAAGCCGGGCCATTTTCAACTGCAGCTCTTTGGGAGAGCGCTCAGAACTGTTAGTTAAAAACAGGAATTTCTTATCTTCCCTGTAGAGCCACTCCACAAATTCTTTTGCCCCTTTTAATAACTGATTTTCATAATAGATGACACCATCCATGTCACAGATAAATCCCTTTTTGTCCTTTAAGCTCATTTGAAACCTCCTTATTATACGTAATTCATGGGGTCAACCCCCATCATGGGCAGCAGACGGGTAATCAGCAGACGGTGGCGCATATAAGGATGGTATCGCATGGCGTCTGCCATAATGGCCTCGCTTACATGCACTTCCTCTGGAGTGGTGGGCGCGCCCGCCGTTTTCATCAGATGCAGCAACTGATCGTTGCTGGGCAGTGTTTCCAAAATAATACGACGCATTTCCGGCCAGGTGCGCTCCAGCTTTTGGGGATCCACAAGGCCGGTAATCGTCGGTTGGTTCAGTTTTTTGATATCTGCATGCAGCTTGGGATTATAGTGCGCATAAACCTGCTCCCAATCGGTTTGATCTGCGGTGCAGTGAATGGTTTCCAGGCTTTCAGCCAGATTTCGGTACAGACGGTTGCAGTAAACCGTGGCAACCCCGACTTTCCGCCCATGGTAATCAGGCCAGATTCCTTGAATGACTTTGTGACACTCCAGGTAGTGGGAAACCACATGCTCCGCTCCGCTGGCGGGTCTGGAGCAGCCGGCCAGTTTCATGGCAAGCCCGGTCATGACCAAGGCTTCCATTACCGCGCCTGCGGCTTCTTCGCTGCTTTCGGTGATCCGGTCGGCCAGAGCAACGATCCGGTCGGCGGCCTCTTGGGTGATCGAAGCCACCCGGTCACAGTAATATTCATCGATCAGAAGATGGGCAACCTTCCAGTCTACCAGCCCAATGTATTTGGCCACCATGTCGCCGAATCCGGAAGATTTTAAAATCGCAGGGGCCTTGGCCAGTATCGCGGTATCCGCGATGATCACCATCGGCTGCGCCGCCTGCCAGGAGGATTTAAAGTTATTTTCAACAATGGGTGCGGTGTCGGAGGCAAAACCGTCCATCGAGGGTGCGGTGGCAAAGATACAGAACTTTTTCTTCTTTTCATAGGCCGCTACCCGGCAAAGATCGTTGAGAGAACCGGTGCCGACGGAAAGGATGCCGTCTACATCCGCTGCCAGGGCTTCAATTTCCCGCACCTGCTCGACGCGGGCATATTTCATATCTTCATAAATCAGTTGCTTGACCTGAAAACCGGCGTCCTTCAGGCTTTCCAGCAAACCGCCGCTGGCTAAAAGCGTGTTTTGATCTGCCACCAGCAAAAGGGATTTCGGAAATTTCGCCCGGTTCAGAATGGTGCCGGTTTCGGCGGTCAGCCCGCTGCCGATTTCCACTGTTTTGGTATCAAAAGTGTGTTTTCTGCCGCACGGGCACTCCTTCAGCGCATGCATTATTTTTTGTAGGTCCATTCCGTTAACCTCCTGCACCTTTGTTGTATCATTTTAACACTGTCTCCCATAAAAAGCAAGTGTCAGCTGCGAAAGCGGGCTGCTTCCCAAAGAAAAACGGCGGGAAGAGTTGCTTTTTACCAAGGGATTTGTTACTATAGTGCAAAAGGAAGTGATCGGATTGCACTTGGCCGGCGTGGTTTTTGATTTTAACGGTACGCTGTTTTTGGATTCCCCCTTTCACGAGGAGGCTTGGCGACTAATAGGAAAAAATCGGTTGGGACGTGAATTTTCTTCGGAGGAATTCTATCGGAAGATGAACGGATGCGGCAATCGGGAAATCTTGCATTTTCTGGTGCAAGACCAGCTTACCGATGCGCAGGCGCGCGAGATTGAGGCAGAGAAAGAGGCGCTCTACCGCAAGCTTTGTCTTAGGAAGTCCGGGGAGCTGCATCTTCATAAAGGAGCAGAGGCGCTGTTGAACGAGTTGGCCCGCCGCCACATCCCCTTTGCCATCGCCACTTCTTCCGATGAAACCAATGTGCGGTTTTATCGGGAGCAATTTCAGTTGTCCCGATGGTTCCGGCCGGAGCGGATCGTTTATAATGATGGGCGCTTTCCGGCAAAGCCCGCACCGGATCTATATCTGGCGGCGGCGCAGCAGCTTGGCGTTCCTCCGGCACAGCTGATTGTAGCGGAGGATTCTGTGATGGGGTTGCAGGCGGCAAAAGCGGCGGGATACGGCTATCTTTATGCCATTTCAGCCGGCCAGAAAGCCGTGCTGGGTGCTGCTCTCGCCGATCGGGTAATCGAAGACTTTACGCAATTCGACCGCGGCCTGCTGGAAATCGGCGGCGCAGAAAAAAGAAGGAGATGATATTAATGCGCACAGAACCAAAAAATTTTGCAGTCTGGCCCCGCGTAGTCCCCACGGGGAGCGCGACGGAGCTAACGGTTTTGCCGACAGAAAACGCGTTTCTTTTTCGGGAGGACACAGAATATACGGTGCTTCCCGTTCCGGTGAATGAGGACATAGAAGATGTGCACGCGCCCCTTCCCGTCCAACGTATTTTGGTGCGGGGAAAGGGCGGCGCGCTGCGCTTTTTTCACACGTTTTCCAGAGAGCAGGAATATGATTTGATCGTTTTTGAAGGAGAGCGGAAGCTGGCGGTGCTGCCGCTGTTTGCGCTGAAGGAAGATCTTTTTTTCCTGCGGCCCTTGAAAGGGGATCTCCATTGCCACAGCCATCGCTCCGATGGCAGGCGGGATCCCGCGGCATTGGCCGGGTATTATCGGGAAGCAGGGTATGATTTTCTTGCCCTGACCGATCATAACCGCTATTATCCCAGTGAAGAATTGCAGGATGCATACCGGGCGGTTCCGCTGGGGATGACCCTTTTGCCGGGCGAGGAGGTGCATACGCCGGGCAGCACGGTGCATATCGTGCATGTGGGGGGAAAGAGCAGCGTGGCGGCACACTATGTGCAGGAACCGGAGCGGTATGAGCGGGAGCTGCACGGCTATTTGGAACGTGTTCCTGCCGCTGTGCCGGAACCGCTGCGTGCGCGGTATGCCAAGGCGTGGTGGGCCACCGACGCAATTCGCCAAGCAGGCGGCATCGCCATTTTCCCGCATCCGTATTGGCGGCCGGTACATCTGTGCTATAATGTGTGTGATGAGCTGAACGGTTTACTGCTGAAAAGCGATTTTTTTGACGCCTATGAACTGATGGGCGGGATGGGGCAGCCGGGAAATAACTGCTCGCTGGCCCGCTGGAATGATCTAAGGGCGGAGGGCCTCCGCCTTGCGGCGGTTGCCAGCAGCGATGCGCACACCGTTTTGGAGCAAGATTCCACCTTCGGCAAGTTGTTTACGATTGTTTTGGCCAAAGGCCGTCAGCCAGCGCAGATTCTGGACGCTATTTTGGCCGGCCATACCGTTGCGGTGGAGGCTTGTGGAGAGGGTGGGAGCCTGGAATACCGTTGCTATGGCAGTCTGCGGCTGGTGGTCTATGCACAGTTTTTGCTGCAAAGCTATTTCCCCGAAACCCAGGCGCGTATGTGTGGGGAAGGGGTGCTGATGCGTGAATATCTAGTGGGAGAAGAGGAAGGCTCCCTGCTGGCGGCCATGGCCGGGCGGGCGGATCTCTTTTACGAGCGCTGCTTTGGCAGGCGGGAAATGGCCCTCCCCCACGAGGAGCGGCTTGCATTTGAAGAAAAGTGGCGCAAGGTTCAGCTTTCCGGCCCTGCAACAAAGGGCAGCGGGCTCACGGTACGCCCCGATAACGGACGTCAGATTTAACCAATGAAAAAACAGGAGCAGCGCCCGGTGCAGGGCGGCTGCTCCCCAAAAAGACCGGCGCTTTCTTTCAAGAAAACGCCGGTCTTTTTTATTCGACTGAAAAGATATATTGGTAAACGGGCTGCCCGCCGGCAAGACAGATGACTTCTGCCTCCGGATACAGCTGCTGCACTTGCTGCTGCACCTTTTCGGCGTCAGCCGCTGAAACATCCTCTCCGTAATAGATGTTGATATAACTGCCGCTCTCTTCCATCAGGCGGGCAAACAGCTTTTCTGTCAGGACGGAAAGAGAATCTTCCACAAAGGACACTTTCGTTTCCAGAAGCCCCAGCAGCTGCCCTTTCTTGATTTCATGGTCGTCAAAAACAGAGTCCCGGGCAGCATAGGTGATCTGCGCGGTTTTCACGGTAGCGATCTGCGCGATCATTGCTTCCTCCACTTCCGCCGACTCCATGCTTTCATCGAAGCCCAGCATGGCGCTCACGCCCTGCGGGATGGTTTTGGTGGGGATGACAATCACCCGCTTTTGCTCGGAGAGCTCTTTGGCCTGCTCTGCCGCCATAATGATGTTTTTATTGTTTGGTAAAACATAAACCAGCTCACTGGGCGTTTGGTTGATCGCCACCAAAATATCGGCGGTGGACGGATTCATGGTTTGCCCGCCCTCAACCACAGTGTCTACGCCTAAATCCCGAAACAGTTCGGCAAGACCGCTTCCGGCCAAAACGGACACAAAGCCGTAGCGTTTCTTGGCCGCTGCCACCGCCGGCTGCGCTTTCTGCCGCGCCCGGAATTCTTCTTTCATATTATCGATCTTCAGATTGACCAGAGAGCCGTAACGCAGTGCTTCCTCAATGGCGCGGCCAGGATGATTGGTGTGCACATGCACCTTGATAATTTGATTATCCGGCACGCAGACCACGCTGTCTCCGATGGATTCCAGATAAGAGCGCAGGTTGGCGGGATGATCTTTTTTTGCAGTCTCATCCACTGTAACGATATATTCCGTGCAGTAGGTAAAATGAATGTCCTCTTCCCGCATGGCCATTTCATCCACCACGGTATCAGCGACCGTTTCCTGCTGCTCCATCGGCTGGATCGGATTGCCCATCAGGGCGGCCAGCGCCCCTTCCATCACAACGGCAAAGCCTTTCCCTCCGGCATCCACAACGCCTGCCTGCTTCAGCTGAGGCAGCATTTCCGGCGTTTCTTCCAGCACGGTGTTGGCCTCTCGAACAAAGTAGGCCAGCGCTTCCACATCGGTCACGCTGCCCTTGGTATATTCCAGCAGCCGCTCTGTGGCGACCCTGGATACAGTGAGCACGGTTCCTTCGGTGGGCTTCATCACAGCCCGATAGGCGGCTTTTACGCCCTCATTCAGCGCTTCTGCAAATTCCTGCGGGCTTGCGGTTCCTTTTTCCTTTAAACCACGGGAGATGCCGCGGAAAAGCAAGGATAAAATGACACCGCTGTTGCCGCGCGCCCCCTTCAGCATGGCGCCTGCGGCGCGGTCGGAGGCTTCCGCGATGGAACAGTCTCCCATATTTTCCAGCTCCCGCGCGGCGGCGGAAATAGTCAAGGTCATATTGGTGCCGGTGTCGCCATCCGGAACGGGGAAAACATTCAGGGCGTTAATCGCCGCTTTCTGATTGCTCAGATGGTTGCATCCGGAAATGACCATCTCACAATACTGCTTACCTGTAATCATCTCTATGTGTTTCTCCTTAGTTCGCTTTCATTCCGTCAATAAAAATATTGACTTTCTTTACGGCGAAGCCGGTCATCTGCTCCACCATATATTTGACCTCTTTGGCGATGCTCCGTGTGACGGCAGGCAGATTAACGCCATACAGCACCACAATATGCATTTCCACAATAATCCCGTCATCACCGGGAATGATTTTGACGCCTTTTTCATAGTGGTCCTTTTTCAGCAAAGACACAATGCCGTCACCTGCGGATTTGGCTGCCATCCCCACTACCCCGTAGCAGGCGTTGGCCACATGACCCACGATGTTGGCAAAAACGGTTTCGGTAATATGAATATCTCCGTTATGATTGTTGATGGTCATGACAGAAAAGCCTCCCTTACATAGAACTGCTTTTATTTTATATTAATTTCGGAAAAAATACAACACTTTTTTAGGAATGGCAGGTAAAGTATAAAATTTGACGCTGTTTGCCCGCTTGGCGCAGCAGGGTCATGGCGGCTTCTTTGCGCAAAGGATCAAGGTTGACGAAGGGATCGTCCAGCACCATGGGCAGCGCGGTGCTGCTCAGCAGATCCCCGACCGCAAGGCGAAAAGCAAAATAAACGCCGTCTTGTGTGCCGCCCGAAAAAGCGGTCACGGGGAAGGTGCCAGCCCCTGTTTTAACACGGATGCCGTATTGGTCGTCCAGCAGCAGCTCCCGGTATTTTCCATTGGTCATTTCAGAAAGATACTGCCCGGCTTTTGCGCAAAGCTTTGGAGAAAATTGGGTATTCATCTCTTCGTTGGCCTGCTTGAGCCAAAGCAACGCTTGCTGAATGGCGTTCAGATTTTTACGCCAGAGCAAAACTTTGGCTTCCTTCTCTTTTATCGCGCGCTCCAGCCTGTTCAGCTGCTGCCAGAGTGCGGCCAGCCCGGCTGGATTCTGCTCTTCCAGCTCCAAGGCCAGCTGTTCCCGCCGCTGTTCCAACTGCCGGATCTGCCGGAAGATCTGTTCCGCTGTTTCCGCGGCCGGTTCCGCGCCTTCTGCCATTTTCTGCAGCCGCTCCCGGGTCCAATCTCCCAGCAGCAACGCAATCTGCCGGTTGGCTTCCTCTTTGGTCTGAAGCCGGCTTTCATAAATGCCCCATTGAATTTTAATGGAATCCAATTCCTCTTTTTCCAGAATCCGATACCGGGTTTGGAGCGCCTTTTGCTCTTCCAGAGCCGTCTGCGCCCGCAAGAAAGCTTCCCGGGCCTTCTGCGCTGCTGCTTCATAGAGCGTTTTTTGCTGCGCCTCCCGCTGCTTCGTCTGCTGATACTGGGCCCATCTTTCCAGCAGCTGATCGGGGCTTCCGGCGCCGTAGGCACGCAAAAGACGGCTGCGGGTGGCTATTCTTGCCAGCAAAAGGAGTGCGCCAGTCAGAACAAGCAAGGCGGCAAAGACAAGCAGCGGCGGATAGAGCCAAACGCTTAGCGCCGCTGCCGGGAGGGAAGAAGCCAGCAAGAGAAGCCCCGCGGTGCGCCAGCTTTTCTTCCAGCCTTTTTTCAGCGCGTCCAGTTCCCCCTGGGACAGCGCATGGAACCCAAAGCTTTGCAGGTGATCCCGGAGCAGCTGGAGCTGATCCGCGGCATACCGCTGTTCTTCTTCCGCACGCGTCCGGTCCCGTTCCGCTTCCTCCGCCTGCGCAAAGCACCGCGCGAGGCGCGCCAGCTCTTCCTTTGGAACGGGCGGCATCCGCTCCCCTTGCGCCCCGGCGTGTTCCAGCGCCTCCAGCTGCTTTAGACGCTTGAGGGCATCGCTTTTTCGTGCGCGTTCCAGCTGCTGCTCCAGCAGGCTGCGCTGCTCCTGCAGGCGGGCAAGCTCTGCATGAAGCCGATCCCCGCGCTGCTTTTGATCAATCGTTTCCGCCACCCTCCGCCGGATCCCCTGCAGCGCGGCCTGATCCTGCTGCAGCGATACCTCCAGATCCAAAAGCTTCCCTTGTGTTTTTCCGCGGTGCATATATTGGGTATGCTGTTTTTGCAGATCATTTTCCGCTTTTTGGAAAGACGCGTTCTCGTCTCCGGTGGTGGCCAGGTTTTTCAGGGCGACGTCCAGCCCTTCTGTGCGGGCAAACAGCAAGTTGCCCTGCGTAATACAAAAAGTGTTTAAAAAAGTTTCGCCATCCAGCCCGAAAAAAAGAGGGCCGGGCTGTTCTTTGGCGGCCAGCATCCACTCTCCGCCGGTTTCCAGCTGAAGAAGGCGGCGCTTTCCGCTTCCTTTCAAAGGATGCATGCGCTCAATACGGAAGGAGCCCTCTTCGCTCTGAAAGGTCAGGCTCCCGCTGAGCGGCTCTCCGTCCCAGGGGAAATAACCTTTCAGGAGCCGGGCATCATACCCGTAAAACATGAAATAGATAAAATGAATCAGCGTGGTTTTGCCGAATTCATTGGGGTGGCAATAGCAATTGAGCCCGTCTTCCGGCGTCAGGGTAAATTGTTTGAGCTTACCGAAGTGGGCAACAGTCAGGGAAAGCAGCCTCACAACTTTGCCTCCTTCAAAGCGGCCAGCCCGAGGCGCAGCGCTTCTTCCAATACAGGCTTCTCATCCGGAGAAGCCTGATTGATTTCGGCCATGGCACGGCGCACAAAGGCGCCCTGCAGGGTGTTTTGCTCCAACAGAAGCTCCACCGACAGGGAGGGATCGGTTTCATCCCACACCTCTCTGCCATACTTTTCTGTATAAACTCTGGCTGCCGCTGCCGGATTGACCAGCGGACTGCCGGTCAGAACCAGCCGTGCCTGTGCGTTTTCCGGAATGGGCAAAGCTTCCATCCGTTCTAAAATTTCCACCCCGTCTTGGCAGCGTGTCAGATCGACCGGGAATTCCCAATAGTGCACTTGCGCCACCGATACCGGTTCCACAACCAGCGTTCCCCGGGCGTCCAATTCGATCAGATACACATATTTCTCTCCGGTCTCATCCCAACCGCGGCCCTCCGGGATTCCGGGAATCAGCAGCCGGGTTCCGCCGAAATCCCGTTGCTCGCCTTTGTGAACATGCCCTAAGACCGCCAGCTTGAAGCCGCTTGCGGCCAGCTGCTCCCCGGTAACCGGAAGAGAGGAAGACTGGTTGCCATCCAGCTGGCCGTGGGCCAGCAAAACACAGGTTTCACCCTGCGGCGCGCGAAAGCCCTCCAGCGGACGGCGCGTCTCTTGTTCCTGCAGCGCGGAATAACCAAACAGCTTAATGCCTTGCGCCATTGTGAAGGCGGTGATGGCTGCCGGAAAAAGCTGCACCTGCGCGGGCAGCTTCTGATACAGTGCCGTAACGGAAAGCGGATCATGATTGCCGGCTGCCAGATAGACCTGCATCCGGGTTCCGGCCAGCAGCTGCAGCACCCGCTCGGCCGCTTCGGGTTCCGGGAACGGCGTGTCCAGAAAATCCCCGCCGATCAGCAGGGCGGCGCACTCCCGCTCTTCTGCCAGCCGGAGGATGCGGTCCAACCGCCGCGTGTCTGCCAGGGTCTGAATATGTAAATCTGCTGTTGCCAGAAACTTCATTCTTCTCACCTCATTGTTTATTTTATCCGTTTCTGCCTGAAAAGTCAAACATAAACGTATTGACTTGCGCCCCCGCGGCCGTTATAATAGGTTGTGTCTGTAGATTTAATAAGGCTGGAGGGACTTTTGTGGAAAATAAAAAAATGGTGAAGGAAATCACGTCTATGGACGTGGATTTCGCCCAATGGTATACGGACATTGTGAAGAAGGCCGATCTGGCGGCTTATTCCAATGTGAAGGGTTTTGTGATTATCCGCCCCTATGGCTATGCGATGTGGGAGCTGATGCAGCAGGCGTTGGACGGGATGTTCAAAGCTTTGGGGCATGAAAATATCTGCATGCCCATGCTGATTCCGGAAAGCCTTCTGAATCGGGAAAAGGAGCATGTGGAAGGCTTTGCACCAGAGGTGGCATGGGTCACTCATGGCGGGAACGACAAGCTGGAGGAGCGGCTTTGCGTGCGCCCCACCTCGGAGGTTTTATTTTGCGACCATTTTAAAGACATTGTGCATTCCTGGCGGGATCTGCCGAAGCTTTACAATCAGTGGGTGTCGGTGGTGCGATGGGAAAAAACAACCCGTCCCTTCTTAAGAACCCGTGAATTCCTGTGGCAGGAGGGGCACACGCTGCACGCCACCGCGAAAGAAGCTCGCGAAGAAACCATCCGGATGCTGGAAACCTATGCCCGTTTCTGCAAAGAATATCTGGCCATGCCGGTGGTGATGGGGCAAAAAACCGATAAAGAGAAATTTGCCGGGGCGGAAGCAACCTATACGATCGAGGCGCTGATGCACGATGGGAAAGCGCTGCAAAGCGGCACCTCTCATTATTTTGGAGATGGGTTTTCCAAAGCCTTCGATGTCACGTTTACCGATCAGGAAAATAAGCTGGCCTACCCGCATCAAACGTCTTGGGGCTGCACGACCCGCCTGATCGGCGCGGTCATCATGACACACGGAGATGATAACGGCCTGGTGCTGCCGCCCTTTGTGGCGCCCACGCAGGTGATCATCGTGCCGGTGGCGATGCACAAGCCCGGTGTGCTGGAAAAGGCGCAGGAGGTTTTATCTGCTCTTTCCGGATTCTGCCGTGTAAAGATGGACCGGAGCGATAACAGCCCGGGCTGGAAATTTGCCGAGTATGAAATGAGGGGGGTGCCGATCCGGCTGGAGCTGGGGCCCCGGGATATGGAGCAGGGAGTCTGTGTGCTGAGCCGGCGGGACACCGGAGAAAAGCAGACGGTGCCGCTGGATCAGCTGGATTCGGTGATCCCCGCGCTACTGCGCGAAATTCACGAGAATATGTATCAGCAGGCGCTGGACCGGCGGCGGCGCATGACTTACACCGCGCATAATTTGGAAGAGCTTAGGGAAATTGCCGCCACGAAGGCAGGCTTTATCCGGGCGATGTGGTGCGGAGACGAGGCCTGTGAAAAAAGACTCAAGGAAGAAGCGGAGCTTTCTTCCCGCTGCATGCCGTTTGAGGATCAGGAGCAGGTCAGCGAAACCTGTGTCTGCTGCGGGAAAAAGGCCGCCAAGCTGGTTTATTGGGGAAAAGCTTACTAAAAAATGTTCTCAAGACTGTTTCCCGCCCGTTGTGTACCGGATTTTTCGCCGTATGGGATTCGATTTTCTGCAGTACGGAAGAAATTTTGCAAAAATCAGTTTTAATATCCGGGCAATGGATGAAGAGCGCGTGTGCACACACGCAAAACATACAAGGGGGCACGGGTTCAGAATTCCCGTGCCCGTTCTTTAAGTTTTTTTGTTCTTTAAATTTTTTTGCTCTGCAACTTTTTTGTAGGATAATTCGTATTATGATCAGAAAGGAGCCAAAGGCTGTGGCTTGCAATGAGGAACAAATGAAGCGCGTGATTGCCCTTCACGGCCCGATGGTCTATCAGCTTGCGGTTGCGCAGCTGCGCAACCGCACCGATGCAGACGATATATATCAGGAGGTTTTTTTGCGGTATTTGCGTGCCGAGCCGACCTTTGCGGACACGGAACATCAAAAAGCCTGGTTTATCCGCGTGACCGTCAATTGCTGCAAAGACCTTTTGAAGCGTGCCTGCCGCCGGGATCTGCCGCTGACCGAGCGGGAGCCGGCTCCCGAAAAGGAGCAGGAAGATCTGTGGGAAGCGCTTTACAAACTGCCGGAACAGCAGCGGCTGCTCATTCATCTTCACTATTATGAGGGATATAAAGCAGAGGAAATCGGGCGCATTCTGGGGATGAACCCCTCCACCGTGCGCACCGGCCTGAAACGTGCCAGAAACAAGCTGAAAAATATATTGGAAGGAGAGTTATTCTGATGTTTGAGGATCGGTACCGTGAATTATATAAAAAAATAACGCCGCCTGCCGCGCTGGAGCAGGAAACCCTGGCACTGATGGCGGAAGCACGGGATCATCAGGCAAAGGAACCGGAGTCCATTCCGCATCGGCACCGGGTTTATGCCGCGCTGATTGCGTCTGCGGCGGTGCTGGCAGTCACAGTGACGGTTACCGCTTTCGTGCTGCACGGCAGACTGCCGGCGAAAGAAGACGATGTGGGGATCTTCCCCGGGCTCTCTTCCGGAGCCGCTTCGAAAGGGCAGCTGATTTCCGGCAGCAGCGATCAGGCGGACAGCGCGACATCCGGCGACAGTACAGCCAACGGGCAGACCGGCTCTGCCGGCAGCAAGGCGCAGGGCGGAGACAGCACGGCCGGCAGCAGCAACCCCGGCAGCACAGAGAACGGCGCAACAGCTGTAAACAACGGTTCCGGCAGCGGCTCAACGGGGAGCTCCTCGGAAAGCACGGGCGCGTCTGCTGCGGATCCGCGGGTGCCCGCGATAATCAATAACAGCACCACCCGGACGTATCTTTCCATCAGCGACTATCTGACGCTGCTGGATAACAAAACGGCGCCCGGCTACGGGAAATCCTATTATAATACCCGCCAGCTGATGATTGTGCCCGCTTCCCTGCCCAATAAAGCGCACTTTATTCAGTTTCAGCTTTCCCCCAAAACTGGTGCATACTGTTATTCCTATTGGATCAATTATGCAGGCGCGGATTATCTACTCCAAGTGGACGCCCAGGTGCTTCTGCCCGGAACCTTGCGGGAGGTAACGCTCCAGCTGGAGCAGGCCAAGAGTGAGGCGGTTACCATGGAGGAGCAGGGCAATCGCCGGACCTACTCCTTTGGAGACAAAGACAAGGTTCTTGTAACGCTGACAAAAATCGGAGACGATACCCCGCCCGACATGGCACTGACCCAGGCAATTCTGGAAAAGTTTTCGCTGGAGCGCTGCACGCCGGGCAATACGCTGGTCAATCTTTTTTATGTGCAGTAAATTAATTTTTCAAAAGACTTCCTGAACTGGGAAGTCTTTTGCTTTTTTGGCAAAATTATCGCCGCATAGTTTTCTTTTTTCATCAGACAATAACCGATGAAAGGTTGTTTGAACGATGAAAAAAACGGTAAGAATTATCAGTCTCCTTGCCAGTCTCAGCTTAGTGCTGTCACTGTTTGGTTTTTATGTTTCCCGTATTCCCGAGACCTATAACTGTTATTCCGGTGAAGAACCGGCCGGCAGCGCTTTTTATACACTGAGCGCCGACCGGGAAACGGCAGCCGTAGAGGAAGCAGACAGCAGTTATTCTGCGAAAGTAAAATTATTCGGATTTTTACCCATTAAAGACGCCACGATTCATCAAATTTCCAAAAAGCAGCTGGTCGTTTTGGGAACGCCTTTTGGGGTGAAGCTTTATACAAAAGGGGTGATCGTGGTGGACGCCGATGAAGACAGCGCCGGGGTGGAGGCCGGAATCCAGGTGGGGGACATTATTTTATCCTATAATAATGTGGAAGTGCGTTCCAATGAGGAACTGCGGGCGCAGGTAATGGCCAGCGGCGGGGAAAAACAAAAAGCGCGGATTCTTAGGAATCAGCGCACGCAGACGGTTTGGGTCACGCCGACCAAAACCGAAGAAGGATATATGATCGGGCTCTGGGTGCGGGACAGCACTGCCGGGTTGGGCACCCTCACCTATTATGATCCGGAAACCGGAATCGTGGCAGGCCTTGGACACTCCATTTCGGATGTAGATACCGGGCTGACCATGCCGGTGGACAGCGGCACGCTGGTCAAGGCGCATATCACGGGGATCAAAGCCGGGGAGAAAGGTAATCCCGGCGAGTTGCTTGGATATCTGGACGAACAGATTCTGGCCAATGTGAGCAAAAACAATGATGCGGGCCTTTTTGGCAACGCGACCGCCGCCTTCAGCGGGGTTTCCTATCCGATTGCACTGAAGGATGAGATCCAACTGGGAGAAGCGCAGATCATCAGCACGCTGAACGATGGAACCCCGGAAACGTATACCATTGAGATCACAAAAATCAACAATAATTTGGAGGAGCATCGCAATCTTTGCATCAAGGTGACCGATCCGAAGCTGTTGGCGCAGACCGGCGGCATTGTGCAGGGAATGAGCGGGAGCCCGATTCTGCAGAACGGGAAGATCATCGGAGCCGTCACGCACGTGCTGGTCAACGATCCGACTTCCGGTTATGGGATCTTTATTGAAAAAATGTTGACGGAGCAGCAAAACTGAGGTAAGATAAAACAAAATCGTGGTCTGGGAGGGGGAAGGAATGGCAAAACAATCCTGGCAGCAACTGAAGCTGCTGCGGTTGCAGCAGATCCTGCTGGAAGAGACGGATGAACACCACGGCTTATCCATGGAAGCGCTGGTTGCGCGGCTGGAAGCCTTTGGAATCGCGGCGGAGCGCAAGAGTGTTTACAATAATTTGGAGCTGCTGAATCAGTTCGGAATGGACATTATCAAGGAACGGCGCGGCAGCTCCACCCTTTACTATGTTGCCAGCCGGACCTTTGAAACCGCAGAGCTGCGGCTGCTGGCGGATGCCGTGGCCTCCTCCCGGTTCATTACACAGAAAAAATCCGGTCAACTGATCGAAAAGCTGGAAACGCTGACCAGCCGCCATCTAGGCGCCGATTTCAAGCGTCAGGTTCTGGTGGCGAGCCGGATCAAAAATATGAACGAGACGATTTTTTATCTGGTGGACGATCTGAACCGGGCTATCGGGCTGGGCCGTGTCGTGCAGTTTCACTATTATGACTGGGTGGTGCGGGAAGGAAGTCTCCGGCGGATTGCCCGGCATGGAGGGGCGCTTTATACGGTATCCCCCTGGCAGCTGCTTTGGCAGGATGAATTTTATTACTTAATCGCCTATGATCACCGCGCGCAGGAGATCCGTCATTACCGGGTAGACCGCATGGGAGAAATCCATTCATTGGAGGAAAAACGGCAGGGAGAAAAGGCCTTTTCCTCTCTGCGGATGGAAGGATATATGGCGCGGCTGTTTGGAATGTTCGGCGGAGAAAGTCGTTTTGTTGCGCTCTCATTTCCAATGCGTTTGTTGGAAGTGATGATTGATCAGTTCGGCAAGCAGATCACGCCCCGTGCGTTGCCGGACGGGCTGCTTCGGATCCGAGTGGAGCTGATTCCCAGCCTTCCGTTTTTCGGATGGCTGCTTTCGCTTGGGGATGAGGTTCGCTTGCTGGAGCCGGAG